>JAFEDF010000207.1 GCA_018241785.1 Pseudomonadota bacterium
GACGCGGTCCTCGAACACCTTCTCGAGCCGATCCCACGTTCCACCCGCCATCTTCTGCATCTCCTTCGCCCGCGCCTGCGCAGCATGGGCGGTGTCGGCGGCGGCGCGGTGAGTGCTCGACTCGACCGATTCACCCTGCCTCACCAGCGCATCGAACACCTTGCGTCCCTCGGCCTGCGCGCGCGCGAACGCGCCGAGGCCGGCGAGCCAGATCTGCCGCGACGAATCGAGGATCGACGCAGCCCCCGGCCCGGCGCCGGTCTTCGCCTCACCGCTCTCCGTTCCCCGCCCGGCTGCCCGCGCCCTCGCCTGCTTCAGCATGTCGCCCTCCGCATCGGTCGTCGCACGACCGCTCGCGTGCCGATTGTAGGCGACGCCGATAGAGTGCGCACTCTAAAGCGGGCGCGGGAAGCTCGGCGCACCGGCGCCGCAAGTACAATCGCGCGCATCCCCTCGGGAGAGAGCCATGGCTTCGTTCGTCACCGGCGGCACCGGCTTCATCGGCCGGCACCTGATCGACCACCTCCTTCGCCGCCGCGCGCCGGTCTACGTGCTGGTGCGAAAGAGCTCGCTGCCGCGCCTCGCGAAGCTGCGCAAATCGTGGGGTGTCGACGACAAGCGCGTGATCGCCGTCGTCGGCGACATCGAGAAGCCCAATCTCGGCATCGCCGCGGCCGACCTGCGCAGGCTGAAAGGGAAGATCGAGCACCTGTTTCACCTCGCCGCGATCTACGACCTGGCGGCGAGCGCCGAGGCGCAGCGCGTCGCCAACGTCGAGGGAACACGCAACGTCGTCGGGTTCGCCAACGCGATCGGCGCCGGCTGCTTCCACCACGTGAGCTCGATCGCCGCCGCCGGCCTCTACGACGGCGTGTTCCGCGAGGACATGTTCGACGAGGCCGAGGAGCTCGACCACCCCTACTTCCGCACCAAGCACGACGCCGAAGGCCTCGTGCGAAACGAGTGCCGCAGGCCGTTTCGCATCTATCGCCCGGGGTTCGTCGTCGGCCACTCGAAGACCGGCGAGATCGACAAGATCGACGGCCCCTACTACTTCTTCAAGGCGATCCAGAAGATGCGCTCGCTCCTGCCGCAGTGGATGCCGACGATCGGCATCGAGGGCGGGCGCATCAACATCGTGCCGGTCGACTTCGTCGCCGCGGCGATCGACCACATCGCGCACAGGCGCGGCCTCGACGGCGGCTGCTTCCATCTCACCGATCCGCATCCGTACCGGATCGGCGAGGTGCTCAACATCTTCGCTTCGGCCGCGCACGCGCCGAAGATGACGATGCGGATCAACGCGCGCATGTTCGGCTTCATTCCGGCACCGATCCTCTACGGGCTGGGCTCGCTCGCTCCGGTGAAGCGCGCGACGAAGGTCGTGCTGTCCGACCTCGGCATTCCGCGCGACGTGCTCGGCTTCGTCAACTGGCCGACCCGCTATGACAACCGCGCAGCAGCGAAGGCGCTGAAGGGCTCGGGGATCGAGGTGCCGGGCCTCCCGTCCTACGCGCCCCGGCTGTGGGACTACTGGGAGCGCCACCTCGACCCCGATCTCTTCATCGACCGGAGCCTCGCCGGGCGCGTGAGGGGCAGGGTCGTCGTCGTCACCGGAGCGTCGTCGGGCATCGGACGCGCGACCGCGCTGAAGCTCGGCGAGGCCGGCGCGAAGGTCGTATTGGTCGCGCGCGGCGAGGAGAAGCTCGCCGGGACGAAGGCCGAGATCGACAAGGGGGGCGGCACCGCGTTCGTCTGCCCCACCGACCTCGCCGACCTCGCGTCGTGCGATGCGCTGGTCGAGCGCGTCATCAGGGAGCACGGCGGCTGCGACTACCTCGTCAACAACGCCGGCCGGTCGATCCGCCGCGGCATCGTCAACTCGTTCGATCGCTTTCACGACTTCGAGCGCACGATGCAGCTCAATTACTTCGGCGCCATCCGTCTCATCATGGGCTTCCTGCCCGGCATGATCGAGCGCAGGCGCGGGCAGATCATCAACATCTCGTCGATCGGGGTGCTGTCGAACGCCCCGCGCTTCTCGGCGTACGTCGCCTCGAAATCGGCGCTCGACTCGTTCTCCGCGTGCGTTGCCTCCGAGCTCCTCGACAGCAACATCCACTTCACGACGATCAACATGCCGCTGGTGCGCACTCCGATGATCGCACCGACGCGAATCTACGAGAGCGTGCCGACCCTGTCGCCCGAGGAGGCTGCAGGGCTCGTCGTCGACGCGATCGTGCGCAAGCCCGTGCGCATCGCGACGCGGCTCGGCGTGTTCGGCGCCGTGTGCCACGCGGTCGCGCCGAAGGTGACGCAGGTGCTGCTCAACACCGCCTACAACATGTTCCCCGACTCGGCCGCAGCGAAGGGGAAAAAGGACGGCCAGCCGCAGCCGCTGTCGCCCGAGCAGATCGCCTTCGCCCAGCTCACGCAGGGCATTCACTGGTAGCACGCGCCGCCGCGATCTCGGCCTCGACGCGCGCGAACACCGCGCCATCGCCGAGGAGCGCGTTGTGGCCGATGCCGACGAGCGGCACGTCGACGCTGCCTGCGAGGCACGCCGACGTCTGCGGCACCACCATCGAGTCGTGCCACGACCAGATCGACACGATCGGAACGGCGGGAAGCGGCTCGCGGTCGAGCTCGGCAAGCCAGGCGCTGCCCGGCCGCAGTTGTGCGAGCGAGGTTCCCATCGAGAGCCACGCCTCGACGCTGCCGTGGTGCGGCGTGCCGATCGTCACGATCCTCGCCACGCGGGACGTACCGTAGCGGCGGGCATGCGCGCGCGCGACGAGCCCGCCCATGCTGTGCGCGACGATCATCACCCGTGCGGCGCCGGTCGCCCGCACGATGCGCTCGATCGCCGCCTCGGCCTGCTCGGCGAAGAGCTCGATCGACGCGAGCGGCGGGCCGTACGAGAGCGCATAGACGTCACGGATGCCTCGCGACGCGAGGTGACGCGCGAGGCGGTGCCAGACGCCGGCGTTGCAGAGCACGCCGTGCAGCAGCAGCACCGGCACGCCGGCACGCGCGGGCGGCGGATCGCGCACCAGCCGGCGGTAGAGCATCATCCGCGGAGCGGCCCCGGCGAGCGTCGCGTACTCGCGCCAGACGAGGCGCAGCGTCGCGCGCGCGGTGAGGCGCAGCTCCGGCGGGCGCGGCGAGCGGAAGAACCACGCGATCGCGAAGTAGACCGCGGTGAGTGCCGCGACCGCGCCGAAATACCACGCGAGCGCCCCCGCGATCCATGGCAGGACGCTGCCGCCGCGCATGACCGCGCGGGCAGCATCGGCAAGGTAGGCAACGAGCGCGATCGACAGCGTCGCCCACAGCGTGACGGCCGTCCACACGGCGCGCGCTCAGGTTGCGGCGCCGGCCGTCCCGCCGCGCGCGCGCAGCGCCCGCAACGCCGCCACCGCTGCGGCAGGATCGACGGCGAGGAACACGCCGGTGAGCGGCGTGCGAATCCGCGACAGTGCCTCGCCACCGGCCCAGAGCGCGACACCCGGCGGCAGTCGCCGGCGCAGCGTCGCCAGCGCGTCGGCCGCCTGACGCAGCGGGAACGCCGAGGAGAACGACAGCGCGACGACGTCGCTGCGGTGGGCGGCAGCGGCACGGCGAATCTCGTCCAGCGGCACCTGCGTGCCGAGCGAGACGCAGTACGCGCCCTCGGACGCGAGCGCCGCCTCGGCGACGAGAAGCCCGAGTCCGTGCGACTCCCCGGCAAGCGTCGCGAGCACGATGCGCGGGCCGCTGCGATGGCGCGGCAGCGCGTGCAGTGCCGCGCGCAGCACCGACTGCGCCTCCTCGCTGTAGAGGTGCTCCTCGTGTACGTCGAGCTCCCCACGAATCCAGGCGGCGCCAATCGCGTGGTTGAGCGGACCGATCGTCTCGAGTGCGAAGCGCTGCAGCCCCTGGCGCAGGAGCGCGGTCGCGAGCGCGTCGCGCAGTCCGCCGACGTCGGCTGCGCGCACCAGCGCGAGCACGTCGCGCTCGATTGCCGGCGGGGCCGCCTCGCTGCGCTTCGGCGCGTGGGTGTCGGCGAGCGCGTTGAGCTCGGCGAGCGAGAGCCCGACGATCCTTCCCGGCCGCATGCCGACGTCCATCAGCCGCTTGATCGCGCGGAGCTTCGCCATCTGCGCGGGCGTGTACAGCCGCTCGCCGTTGCCGTCGCGGACCGGCTGCGGGAAGCCGTAGCGACGCTCCCACATGCGAAGCACGTCTTTCGAGAGCCCGGTCTCGCGCTCGACTCCGCTGATGCCGAGGCCGCGCTCGATGTCGCCGACGCCGCGGCCGCGCTCGATGTCGCCGACGCCGCGGCCGTCGTCGACGTCGAGTTCGCTGAGGGCGTTCGGTGGATCCATGGGGACGCTGCGCCGGTCGGGGCGATCGTACCTCAGACGCGCAGCAGCTCGGCTGCGCGGACCACGAGCGCGATGCCGTTGCCGACGAGCAGCCCCGCGATCAGCTTCAGCACGCCCTGGCGCGACAGTGCATCGTGCAGCCGGTTGCCGAGGCGAAGCCCCCCGACCATCACCGGCAGGAGTACGAGCGCGACGAGCAGGAGTTGCGCGTGAAGCATGAGACCGGTGACGACGAAGAGCGCGAAGCGGATCCACACGCTCGCGGTAACGATGACTGCCGACGTCGCGCGCAGCGCCGCCTTGTCGGCGATGCGCGCCGACAGGTAGATGATGTAGATGGGCCCGCCGGTGCCGAACAGCACCGAGAACACGCCGCCGACGATGCCGATCGGCCACGCGGCCCAGCCCGGGGCGTGCGTGAGCTGGCGCGGCCCGATCAGCACCCAGGCGCCGTAGGCGGCGACGAAGATGCCGAGCGCGAGGAGCGCCGGCGCGCGTGGCAGCCTGAGGAGCAGGGTTCCGCCGAGCGCGATGCCGACGACGATCGCCGGAAGGATGTGGGCGACCTCCTTCCACCACGCGAGCCGCCGCAGCCGCAGGCTCGTCGTCGTCGCCGCCAGAACGTCGAGCGAGGTGGCGAGCGGAACCGTGAAGGTGAGCGGGAAGAGGTGCGCGAGCGCCGGCACCGTGATGATCGACGATCCGAAGCCGGTCGCGCCGAACACCGTATAGGCGAGCAGGATGACGACGGGCAGCGCGGCGAGGGCATACCACGGCAGATCGAGGAGCGGCTGCGCGATCGACATGCGGGGAAATCCCGGGCGCGCCGGGCCGGATCGGTGCCGGCCGCCGCACGAAACGCAGCCGGATTGCCGTTATAATGATCGGTTGGGGCGAGCTAGCTCAGTTGGTTAGAGCAGAGGAATCATAATCCTTTGGTCGGGGGTTCGAGTCCCTCGCTCGCTACCACCTTTCACGCGATCGGCGCTCTCGCTTCGAAAGCGGCCACTTCACGATGATCGGTCTCGAAGTCGACGGGCGCCCGCTGCTGCGCGCATACAGCATCGCGAGCGCGCACTACGACGACCACCTCGAGTTCCTGAGCATCAAGATTCCCGACGGCCGGCTCACCGATCTCATCACAAGCAGGGCTCACCAGCGCAAGAGCTTCGGCCCCAGAATGGCTCCCGCGATCGTCGGGATCAGCATCCCGATCACGTACCAGCTTCCGAGGAACGCAGCCGACATCTCGTCGCAGTGGAGCGCGTAGATGCACGCGCCGAGGCCTCCGGCGACGAGCCCGCAGGCAGCACCCGCGCGCACGAGCCGGGTCGGCGCGAGCCTCTTCATCGCCCAGAATGCGCCGGCGAAAATCGGCGCCGACAGCAGCGTGATGTAGAGCGGGCACACGCTCCACGAGCGCCCGAGAACGAGCGCCGCCCGGCTCGCGGGCTGCGCGCCGGCAAGCTCCGCGGCCGCGATTGCCCACACCGCGATCAGCGGAACGAACAGCAGGCGCGGCAGGTTCCCGAGCGGCATCGCCGGGCGTGCGAGGCGCGCGGCAAGCGCCAGCGCGATCGCGAAGAGCGCACCCGGGAACACGAGCTTGACCCAGAACATCGGCAGCAGCGCGGCGGTGCGAAGATCCGGGCGCACGCCGAGATAGAGCGCCATCACGAGCGTCGCCGCAAAACCGCCCCAGCCGATCGCCGTCGCGTATCGGCGCGCGACGGCATTGGGCTCGACGGCGCCCGCGCCGCGAGCGAGGTCCGCGATCAGATCGTCGGTCTTCATCGTTCGCCCCGGATCATGCTCGCGAGCGCCTTCAAGCCGCGATGCACGCCGACCTTCACCGCGGATTCCGACATACCGGTGGCGCGTGCGGCCTCGGCGACCGAGAGTCCTTCGAGGCGCGTGTGCACGATCGGCAGCCGTTGCCGCTCGGGAAGCCGCTCGAGCAGACGCGCAACGTCGCGTTTCGCCAATGCAGCCTCGTTGTCGACCGATCCGAACAGGTCGGAATCCTCGTCGAACACCTCGGTCGCCCGCGCGCGCGGGCCGTGCGTGCGCAGGAGATCGACGATCTTGTAGCGCGCGATCGCGTGCACCCAGGCCGTGAGCGGCTGGCCGCGGTCGTAGGTGTCGCGCCGTGAGTGCACGGCGATCAGCGTTTCCTGCACCAGGTCCTCGATGTCATCGGGCATGCCTGCGAGCCGCTTGCGCAGGTACGCACGCAGATGTCCGCAAAGCTCGCGCAGGAACGCCTCGTATTCGGCGCCGTCGCCCGCGAGTCCGCGGACGAAGCGCTCGCGAAGGCGCTCCTCGACCGTCCAATTCCGGTCATCGCTGGAAGTTCGTGTCATCGCGAGCGTCGGTTACAGGCGGGCGGGATCCGTCGGCCGCAGAGTGGGATCCGTTGGCCCCAGCGCGGGGCCCGTACTGCCGGGCACCCGTCGCGCGCCGCCCATTGTGCCCGCCGCGCGTCCTTCACGCCACGGCGGGGAGATCGGCGACGCTGTAACCATCCCGGCGGCCGGCGCGAACTAACGGTGCCGTCTCGCTTCGAGACAACCACCAGGAGAGGTCAGACCATGAATGTTCGTACGCTCACCGCTTCCACCCTGTCCGCTGCCGTCGGGCTCGCCTTCGCGGCGGCCGCTGCACCCGCCCTTTCCGCCGGCATGAGCGACAGCAACATGCCCCCGGTCGTCAAGGAGAACATGGCGAGGGCGCAAGCGCAACACCTCGAAAAGTGCTATGGCATCAACGCCGTCGCCAAGAACGACTGCGCCGAAGGCGCGCACTCGTGCGCGGGCCAGGCGACGCAGGCGCGCGATCCGAAGTCGTTCGTGCTGCTTCCGGCCGGCGACTGCAGCAAGATCCAGGGCGGTTCGAAGACGGCGGCGTGATGCTCGAGCACCCCACGCCGCTGCGCGGGACCGGCAGCCGGACTCCTCCCCGGCTGCCGGGCATTGGCAGCCCGATCCCGGATGATGCCGGGATCGGGCTGCGCTTTCAGCACCATCGCGAGGTCCTCGATACGAGGCCTCGCGTGCCGTGGTTCGAAGTTCACAGCGAGAACTACATGGGCGGCGGCGCGGCGTTCGCGTGCCTCGACGCCCTTCGTCACGACTACCCGGTGTCGCTGCATGGGGTCGGTCTTTCGCTCGGCAGTGCCGACGCGCTGGATCGTGCGCACGTTGCGCGTGTGCGCGACCTCGTTGCGCAAATCGAGCCCGGCCTCGTCTCCGAGCACCTCGCGTGGAGCATCGTCGACGACACCTATCTCGCCGACCTCCTGCCGCTGCCGCTCACCGAGGAAGCCCTCGACGTCGTCTGCGGCCACGTCGACGAGGTGCAGGCGGCACTTCAGCGCAGCATCCTGATCGAGAACCCATCGAGCTACCTGCGGTTCGCGCATTCGACGATCCCCGAGTGGGAGTTCATGGCCGCCGTCGCGTCCCGGACCGGATGCGGGATCCTCTGCGACGTCAACAACCTCTACGTCAGTGCGTGCAACCACGGCTTCGATGCCGATCGCTACCTCGCCGCACTGCCCAAAGCGGCGATCGGCGAGTTCCACCTTGCCGGACACGCGACGCGCGAGCTGCCGGGTGACCGGACGCTGCGCATCGACGACCACGGCTCGCGCGTCTGCGAGGCCGTCTGGGCGCTCTACGGGCAGGCGCTCGAACGCTTCGGACCGCGCCCGACGCTGATCGAATGGGACACCGGCGTGCCGGCGCTCGAGGTGCTGCTCGACGAGGCCGCGACCGCGCAGCAAGCCATCGATCGCGCGATCGAAGGTCTGCGCGATCGTGCGGATCGGCCGCAGTTCGCCACGCAACGCCCGCCGCACGCACGCGCGGCGGGGCCAGCGCATGCCTTCGCTCGCTGACCTCCAGCGCGGGATGCGGAGAAGCCTGCTCCTCGGCGACGCGGCCATAGCCGCGTTGATCGTCGAAGACGGCATCGCCCCCGCCGTTCGCCTCGGCATCCATCGCAGCACCTTCGGGGCCGTTGCAACGCGCGCGCTGAGGCTCAACCATCCAGCCGTCGCGAAGCTCGTCGGCGACGACTTCTTCGAAGGGGCTGCACGCGCCTACGTCGCAAAGCGGCCTCCGGCGAGCGCGTGGCTCGACGGTTATGGAGCGGGCTTCGCCGGATTCCTGGCGAGCTTCGCCCCCGCGGCGAATCTCGACTACCTTGCCGACGTCGCCCGCCTCGAGTGGTCGGTGAGCCGCGCGCTGCATGCACCCGCCGCCTGCGCACTCGATGCGCACGCGCTCGCTTCGCTCGCGGCGCTCGATCCCGCCCGGCAATCGGCGGTGCGCTTCACAGCTCACCCTTCGCTGCGCCTCCTTCGTACGCGCGCGCCGGCCGACGCGATCTGGCGGGCGACGCTCGCGAGCGACGATCAAGCGCTCGCCGCGATCGACCCGCATGCGGGGCCCCGCTGGCTCCTCGTCGCACGCGGGGCGCCCGGCATCGAGGTCGTCGCGCTGTCCGAGCGAGCGTGGCGCTTCACATGCGACCTCGCTGCGGGACGATCGCTGCAGCAGGCGCTCGCGCGGGTCGGTGACGATCGGACCGGCGGCGCGTTGCCGATCGAACGATTCGATCCCGCCGCACTGCTCGGCGCTCACCTTGCGGCGGGGCGCTTCACGGCGTTTCGCGTGACCGACGCACTTCGCGCCGCCGACCCGCTTCGCGCCACCGACCCTTCTCAGGAGATCCTTCGATGATTGCCGCAACCGACTCCCTCGCTTCGGCCCGCGTGCCGCGCGACGGCCCGCTGCTCGAGCGGGTACTCGCCCGCCTCGACGCCGTCCCCTACTCGCTCCTCGCGATTCCGCTGCGGCTCGCGGTGGCGACGGTGTTCTGGAACTCGGCGATGGCCAAGCTCGCCAACTGGCAGACGGCGCTTGCGCTCTTCGCCGACGAATACAAGGTGCCGCTGCTTGCGCCCGACGTCGCCGCGTACATGGCGGTGTCGATCGAGCTCTCGACACCGGTGCTTCTGGTGCTCGGCCTCCTCACTCGGCCCGCAGCGCTGGCGCTTCTCGGCATGACGTCGGTGATCGAGATCTTCGTCTATCCGCAGGCGTGGCCGACGCACATCCAGTGGGCGGCGATGATCCTCGTGCTGCTGTGCCGCGGTGCCGGGACGTTCTCGCTCGACCACTGGCTGCGCCGGCGCTGGCGGGGAGCCTGAAGCCCGCGGTCCGCGCGAATTGCCGCTACGCGGCCTCGCCCAGCGTGCGCTCGATCGATTCGAGGTCGGTGTCGCCCACCGAACGCGCGACCTCTCGCTTGCCGCGGAAGACGATCAGCGTGCTCTGCCTCGGAACGCCGAGTTCGCGCCTGAGGTCGGTCTGCGTGTCGAAGTCGACCCTGAGCACGGTGAAATCCCTGAATGCGGGCTTCTTCATGAGCGCCGAAACGAGCGGCGCCTGCGCCCTGCAGGTCGGACACCAGGCGGCGTAGACATCGATCACCACCGGCCTCCCGGCCGCCTGCAGCGAAGCGAAGGTCGCTGCGTCGTAGGGTTGGATCTCGCCGGCGAGCGCGCCGCTTGCCGCGAGCACCAGTGATGCGAGCAGGGTCGATGCGAGCGGAAGCTTCATCGGAAATTCCAGGGCCGTCCAGACCCGTTGGAACTCATCGCGCAAACGAGGTTTCACCGATTGCGCAAATTTCCTTCCGCTCGCATCGTGCGCCGCACAACGAATCGACGTCACGCTCGCGCGAAGCCTCGTGGTGCCGATCGGGCAGCGGCGCTAGACTAGCCGGGCCAGCGGCGAAGGGGATCGTCGACCACACCTCGCCGGACCCGCCTGCGAGGGAGAAACGCGATGCCCGAGGAAGACAAGAACGTGCTCGGCGGAGCGCTCGTCACGTGCTCGGATCGGCCACGCACCGGCTTCTACCGAGACGGCTGCTGCAACACCGGCCCCGAGGACGTGGGGCTGCACGTCGTCTGCGTGCAGGTGACGGCCGAGTTCCTCGCCTTCGCCCGAAAGCGGGGCAACGATCTCGTGACACCGGTGCCGGCGTACAACTTTCCGGGCCTGAAGCCGGGCGACCGCTGGTGCGTGTGCGCCGCGACGTGGCGACAGGCCTACGAGGCGGGGGTCGCCGCGCCGGTCGTTCTCGCGGCGACGCACGAGGAGACGCTCGCCGTCGTGCCGCTCGCGGCGCTGAAGGAGCACGCGCTCGATCTGCAGTGACCGCTCACCACACGAGGCGCACCCGCTCGGGCTCGCCGTCGCGCGCCAGCGTGCGAACCCGCTCACCTGCGAGCGCACGCTCGAGGAGCGCGAGCGGCGCACGATAGTCGCTCGCAGTCCGCGTATAGAGGACGAGATGCAGCGCGTTCCCGAGCGTCTCGGTGGTCGCCATCACGACGTAGAGCGGGATCGGCGTGTCCGACCCCGGGGCACCCGCCTGCGGCACGCGTGCGACCTCGGCCACCTGCCAGAAGCGCAGCACGGCGCGCGTATCGCGGTCGACCGGCCGCACCATCGTGAGTGCGGGCGGCTCGCCATGATGGAACTTGGGCAATACCGGCAGTTCGTCGATCGGCGTCGAGGGCACCATCCAGAGCAGCGTCGACTTGGCCGTCCACGGCGGCGGCAACTGCCATCCGCCGGCAAGCAGCACGCGGAGCACCTCGCTCTCGGGGGCCACCCACTGGACCGAGAAAGGCTCCTCGCCCTCGCCGTTGATCTCGCTTCGCGCACCGGCGATCGACGCGTAGCTCCCGGCCTGCCAGGCGTCGAAAGTCATGCTGTTCATCACCGCGGGCCGCGCGTAGCGCGCGACGTCGGCGTCGTGGTGACGCGCAATGCCGGCACTTCCGGCAATCGCGACCGTTGCGATCACTGCGAGGCCGAGAGGGAGCGCGTGCAGCGGCGGCTCACGAACGTGCGTCGTGCTCGCGATCGTCAGCAGCGCGACCCACGCGAGCCCGAGCGCCAGGCTCGCGACGATGTCGGAGAACCAGTAGGCGCCGAGATAGAGGCGCGAGAACGCGATCGCGAGGATGGCGAGCGTCGCCGGCAGCGCGATCATGCCTTTCTGCCAGCGTGCCTTGCCGCGGCCGAGCAGCGATGCGAGGAAGCCGAACACCGTCATGCTGATCGTCGCATCCCCGCTCGGCAGCGACTGCGTGTCGACGCCCCGGTAGGCCGCCGCGAGCTTGAGCGGACCGAGGGCGTAGCGCAGCACCAGCACGGCCACGGCCGCGAATGCCACCGCCGACAACCAGTAGCGCAGCGTCTGCAGCCGCCGCGTCACGACGAGCCAGATCGACACGACCAGCACCACCGGCGCCATCACATAGGCGCCGCCGAGCTCCGAAATGGCGATCATCACGAGGTCGCCGTAGCGTGTGCGCGCCGCCTGCAGCGTCTCGTAGATCGGCCGGTCGAGGTCGATCAGCGGATCGCCGATGACGGCGCCGTGGACGACGGCGAGAAACACCCAGGCGGCCGCGACCAGGACCAGCGCCGAGACCAGCAGCGTCATCGATTCCCGCCGCGACGGATCGGTGAGCGCGAGCACGGCGCGAGCGACCGCGCCGCGTCCGGCGCGCGCACGCCGCACGATGGCGCTGCGCAGCCCCAAGGCGATCGGTTCACCGTAGTGAACCGTGAGGCGGATCAGGTGCGCGACGAGCCAGACGACGGCCACGAGGAGCGCAATCACCAGCGCGAGCCGCGAGCTCACCGCGCCCGCGACCTGCAGCGAGGCGCCGAACAGTACGCCGGGAAGCATGTGCGCGCACGCCCACCCCACTGCCGAGAGCGCGTTCATCGCAAAGAAGTGCCACGGTGGCATGCTCGCCATGCCGGCGATCACCGGCACGATCGCGCGCACCGGCCCGAGGAAACGTCCGAGAAACACACTCTTGCCGCCGTTGCGCTCGAAGTACATCTGCCCACGCACGAGAACGCGCGGATGCGTGCTCAGCGGCCAGATGCGCCGGATTTCCTCCCGATAATGGCGCCCGAGCTCGAAGCTCGCCGCATCACCGGCGATGGCGCCGAGGATCGCGACGCCGAAGGCGAGCCAGGGGTCGATCGCCTTCAGGCCGACCAGCACGCCGCCCACGAAGACGATCGTGCTCCCCGGAACCACGGTTCCGATGACGGCGAGCGATTCCAGGAGCGCCGCGGCGAAGATCACGGCGAGCGCCGTGACGGGGTGCGCGGACAGCCAGGCGATCAGGGAATGGAGGTGTGCTTCCAAGGCGATCCCGCGGCAAGGGCGTCATCATCGCATGCTTCCGGAGGCGGGCGGTTGCGGCGGCCGGTTGCGGCGGGCGGTTGCGGCGGCCGGTTGCAGCGCGCGCCCGCGGGCGCGTGGCAATCGCCTAACATTGACGCTTGCCTGGATTGCACGGTGTTCGTTCCCGTGTGCGGACGAACCCGAAGACCCCGATGTCGACCCTCACGATCAACGGCAAGACCGCTGAAATCCCCGCAGAGGCGCACACGCTCGCCGATCTCGTCGTTGCGCTCGGACTCAGCGGCAAGCGGATCGCCATCGAGCGCAATGGCGAGGTCGTGCCACGAAGCTTGCACGCGGCGACGCCACTCGTGCGCGGCGATCGCATCGAGATCGTCGGCGCGGTCGGCGGCGGCTGATCGGTCGGCGCAAAGAGGTACCATAGTCGGCATGAACGCACCCGATTCCGCTGCAACCCTCGCCGACCCGCTGGTCATCGCGGGCAGGAGCTACCGCTCGCGTCTCCTGATCGGCACCGGCAAGTACCGCGACTTCGACGAGACCCGCGATGCCGTGATCGAGTCGGGTGCCGAGATCATGACGGTGGCGATCCGGCGGACGAACATCGGGCAAACCGCGGGCGAGCCGAGCCTCACCGATGTGCTGCCGCCGTCGGAAATCGTCTATCTCCCCAACACTGCCGGCTGCTACACGGCCGACGACGCCGTGCGCACGCTGCGCCTCGGACGCGAGCTTCTCGACGGGCACCGGCTGTGCAAGCTCGAGGTGCTCGGCGATTCGTCATCGCTCTTTCCGAACATGCGCGAGACGCTGGTTGCCGCCGAGCGGCTCGTCGCCGACGGCTTCGACGTCATGGTCTACACCTCCGACGACCCGATCGCGGCGCGCGAGCTCGAGCAGATCGGATGTGTCGCGGTGATGCCGCTCGCTTCCCTGATCGGCTCGGGCATGGGCATCCTCAATCCGTGGAACCTGCGCCTCATCCTCGACCAGGCGAAGGTACCGGTGCTGGTCGACGCAGGCGTCGGAACGGCTTCCGACGCGGCGATCGCGATGGAGCTCGGCTGCTCGGGCGTGCTGATGAACACCGCGATCGCCAAGGCGAAGGATCCGATCCGGATGGCGCGTGCGATGCGCCTCGCGGTGGAATCGGGCCGCCAAGCGTACCTTGCCGGGCGCATGCCGCGCCGGTATTACGACGCGAGCCCGAGCTCGCCCACGACCGGGCTCGTCGGCTCGTAGACCCCGCCGCCGCGATTCAACCCGCTCGCCGCCCGATCAGGAGCTACGTGCTGCGCCAGGGGCGCATGTCGCCTGCGCAGCAGCGCGCCTGCGACCTGCTCCTGCCGCGCTACGGCGTCGCACCTTCAGTCGGCGCGCCGCTCGATTTCGCCGGCATGTTCGGCCGCACGGCGCCGGTCGTGCTCGAAATCGGCTCGGGCATGGGCGAGACGACTGCGGCGATCGCCGCCGCGCAACCCGCGACCGATTTCCTCGCCGTCGAAGTCCACCTTCCAGGAGTCGGCGCGCTCCTGCGAAGGATCGAGGCTGGCGGCCTCGCCAACCTGCGCGTCATGCGCCACGATGCCGTCGACGTGGTCGCGAGAATGATCGCGCCCGCATCGCTTGCCGGCATCCACGTGTTCTTCCCCGATCCGTGGCCGAAGAAGCGTCACCACAAGAGGCGGCTGCTTGCGCCCGCCTTCGTGCACGAACTCGCGCTGCGCCTGGTTGCGGGCGGCGTGCTCCACGTCGCGACCGACTGGGACGACTACGCCAACGAGGCCCTCGCCACCCTCGAAGCCGAGCCCCTCCTGGTCAACACCGCCGAAGGCTTCGCAGCTCGCCCGGCGCACCGGCCGCTGACCCGCTTCGAGGAGCGCGGCATGAAGCTCGGTCACGCAGTGCGCGACCTCGTCTTCCGTCGCCGCGACACCCCGCCCTCAGCGGCGCGACCGCGCGATCCGGGCGAGACCGCGCAGGAGGGGTGAGCTCCTGATTCGCGCGAGCTCGGCCTCGCGCTCGAGGGCGAGCTTCTCGGCGTGATGAAACGCGGCAGTGAGCTTGGCGAGCTCGGCGTCGCGGTCGGCGACGAGCTGCCGCGCCTGACCGAGCGCTGCGACGACCTCCGCGAGCATCGCGCGCCCCGCCGCCGCCTCGGCGCGAAGCTCGGCGCGCTCGCGCCCGCCGAGCGAGTCGCGGGCATCGTCGACGGCGGCGCGAAACGGCTGCAGCGGGTCGGCCGCGACGAACTCGGCGATCGTGCGATCGTAGCCTGGGTGGCGCTCGCGCAGGAGCTCGCCCGCCTTGCGCATGCGCGCGTCGCGCTCGTCCGAGAAGCTCACCGCGCCTTCGTGGTAGACGAACACGTCGGCTGCGATCACGTTGCGCCAGCCCTGCTCGGCTGCGCGCAGGCAGAAGTCGTTCTCCTCGCCGTAGCCGCGCCCGAAGCGCTCGGCATCGAAGCCGCCGAGCGCCTGCAGCGCCGGGCGCCTGACGTAGAAGCAGAAGCCCACTCCGGTCGGGATCGAAGCCGATTGCCCGGCATTGACCTTCGCGAACAGCCGGTCGAGTGCTTCGAGGCCGAGCGTTCCCGGCACGCCGCCCTTCCAGCCGTTGAACGGGTACGAGCAAATCGTCGCCTGGTTCGAGAACGGCGTTGCGGTGGCGATCGCCGCATCACGCCCGACGCAGGCCGCAAGGCGGTCGAGCCAGTCGTTGGCGACCTCGGTGTCGCTGTTGAGCAGGACGACGTCCCGGCCGGGATGGAGCGCAATCGCGCGGTTGACCGAGCGGACAAACCCTTCGTTCGCTGCGTTGCGAAGGAGCGTGATGCGCTGCGCGGCGTAAAGCCCATCGAGCCACGCCGAGATCGTGGGCTCGGGGCTCGCGTCGTCGACGACGACGAGCTCGAAGCGCGTGTGCTGGGGTGAAGCAAGCACGCTTTCGAGGCAGCGCCGCGTCGCCGCTTCACCACGGTAGACGGGGACGACGACGTCGATCACCGCGCGAGCCCTCCGCGGCGAATCCGCACCCGTCGCACGATGCCGTGCAGCCCCTCGGCGCGAAGGATGCGAAGGATCCGCTGGCGCAGCGATCGTCCCGCGCGAGGCGCGAGGGCGAGCGCCGCGAGCCTCAGCGCCGCTGCGCCGCCAAGCGAAGCGCGCAGCGCTCCGCCGGGATCGACCTGGAAGCGGCCCTCGGTCCGGCACCAGTCGAGGTAGCGCGGATCGAAAGGATCGGGAAACGCTTCGTGGAGGTCGGTACGGTCGCGATAGAGCCTGCGCTGCCACGATTGGATCGGACTTCCGTCGGCGTAGCGTCCGAACGCCCACGGCGTGCGGCTCACCGGGTCGTTGTCGGCGACCTCGATCTCGCGCTCGTACCAGGCGATCAGCTCGCCGACCGACTTGTTCGCCGTCGCGTTCTTGATCGCCATGATCCGATGCGCACCGCTGTCGAAACCGGTGAAGTGATAGAAACCGAGCGGCTCGTCGTCGATGAAGAAGCCCCCGGCGAAGTTGCCGGTCATCGCGCGCGTGGTCAGGTTCCACGTCGCGACGTTGTGCCGCGGCGACTTGACGATCGCGACGCCGTCGAAGAACACCGGGGCGAAGTTCACCCACTTCTGGTCGGTGAAGAGCCCGTTCGGAATATCGGCCCGGCACAGCGCGTAGGTGCGCTCGCCCCACCAGCGTGCGAAGCGCATCCCCTCATCCGAGCGGGTGACGCCGATGAAGCCGAGGTTGAAGATGCCGTGTTTCAGGCTCGCGACCTCGTTGTCGAGCACGGCCTCCGGCGTCGTCTCGGGCTTCGTCTGGTGCGGCGTCAGCGCGACGTTCGAGCGCGCGAGGAGCGCGACGATGTCGTCGACGCGCGAGAAGAGCACGATGTCGGGGTCGAAGTAGAGCACGGTCCGGCAACCGGGAAGCTCGAGGAGCTTCGCGAGCGCGAACGGCTTGATCGCTGTGGCGAGCTCGACGATGTCGTGTCCGAACGCCCAGCGCTTCCAGTCGGTAATCCCGAGCCCGGCAACGTCGGTCACGTCGTCGAAGGGCTCACCTTCGACGTCGAGCCAGTCGGGACGCAGGTCGGCGAGTACCAGGTGGATCACCGCCTCGGGATGGTGGCGGCGGATCGACCGGCACAGGATGCGCACCTTCGGCAGGTAGTTGACCGCCGCGCTGGTGAAGATGTGGAGCTCGCCGTTCATCGTGACTCTGCGCAGGTCACTACGACGGGACCGTGCCGGCGAGGCGATCCGCTTCCGACGCGGCTGCGGCCGCCGGGCGGCCATCGGCGAGCTCGCGGTGGAACTCGACGATCGTATCGAGTGCGGCGCCGGCGCTCACCTCGCTGCAGAGCCTCGCGCCCGCGTAGCCCCGCAGGCGCTCGGCCGGGGCGCCGAGGTCGAACGCGACGATCGGCAGTGCCAGACGCACGAGTTCCTCGACGACGTACGAGAACGTCTCGGGGCAGATCGACGGGAAGAGCGCCATGTTGACGCCGTGCGCTTCGATGAGGCCTGCAAGCTCTTCGCGCCGGTAGCGTCCGGTCACGGTGAGCCGCTTCGACTCGACGCGAAGATCGAGCGCGCCGATGACGACGACCTTGACCGGCAACCGCTCCCGGTCCGCGCGCAGGACGAGCTCGCGCACGATCTCCGCGCCTTTCTGGACGCTGATCTGGCCGACGACTGCGACGGTGAGTGGAGCCTGATGGTCGATCGATGGCGCGCGCTGCGGCACGTAATCGACGCGATGCGGCACCACCGTGAGCTTCCCCGCTGCGAGTTCCGGCCACGCGCGAAGCACGAGCTCGCGCGACGACTGCGAGAAGCAGCGCACCTCGTCGGCGACGCCGAGACAGCGTCCCCAGATCGCCCGCCACGGACCGATCGCCGACGGCGGCGAGAGCGCCATCCAGCTCGCGCGGTGCGCGGCGAGGCAGCGCGCGCACTCGGAGAGCGCCGGGATGCCGCAATAGCGCCCCTCGGCGTTCAAAAGCACGAACGACGGGCAGACGGCGAAGTAGTCGTTGATCGCGATCGTGAGCCGCGCCACCCGCTTCGCTTCGCGCAGGAGCGCGAGCCATTCGGCGAATGCGAGCGGCTCGTCGAAAGACACCGGACTGTTCACGAAGATCTCGTCGACGGTCACCGCATCCACGATCGGCTCGAGCGCGAGGTACGAGCCGGCGCGGTAGATGCCGCCCTCCACCCCGGAACGCTCGAAGAGCTCGACGCGGTAGTCGAGCGTCGGGAAGTTGTACGTGCAGAGCAGAACGTCCTTCCCCGCCGCGACGCGCGAGGCGATCACCTCGCGCCGATAGACGTTGGCGCCGCCGCCCATGTTGTGGTCGAAGACGATCGCGATTGCGCGCTCGCCGCGAAGCTGCGCGACGAGGGCGCCGCGAACGGGTGCATCGTCGAGCGACGCGGCGCCGTAGTTCTGTGCACCCGCGCGCTCGGCGATCCCGCGCAAGTCGCCCCGCGCGAGGCGCCGCCCGACGGCGCGCACGAGGTAGCCCAATGCCCGCAGCTTGCGCGCGCCGCCGCTCGATGCGCGCTCGACCGCGGCGGTCACGTCGATCGCGGATACCCCGCCGTCCGTGTAACGGACTTCCAGCACGGCCGAGCGTGCGGGCGACGCGTCGGCGTATCCGGTGACGACGAAGCCCGACGAGCCTGCG
Source organism: Pseudomonadota bacterium (assembly GCA_018241785.1). Classification (GTDB taxonomy): domain Bacteria; phylum Pseudomonadota; class Gammaproteobacteria; order Burkholderiales; family Casimicrobiaceae; genus VBCG01. Next base: position 18,312 of record JAFEDF010000207.1, read on the forward strand.
CCGGGAAGCCGCGGCCACGCCTCCTCGACGTCGGGACGCGCGAGGCCGCAGGTGACCGGAAGCGTGCCCCGCCAGCCGTCTCCTTCGAGCGAGAGCGCGAGCGACTCGATCGGAGACGCGGGATCGGCGATCCAGCCCCAGCCGAACACGCGGCGGCCTCGCATCACCAGCCGGTCGATGCCGTACCGTGGCTGATGCGCGCGCGATTCGCCTATGCGCGGCTCGTTTGTGCGCGGCCCACTCATGCGAGCCTCGCTCAATCGAGCCTCACCACGATCGGCTGATGATCGGAAGCCCGCGTCACCGCATCGACCTCGATCGAGGCGATCCGCGCGAGTGCTGACGGTTCGGCGAACACGAAGTCGCAGTGGAGCTCGGGCTCGTCCGGCCGAAGCTTCTCGTAGAGCTTGAAGGTCGTCGGGTGGGCCTCGCCGGGGTGACGCGCGCGCCAGGCGTCGGCGAGCGCGGGGGTCGCATCGACGCCTTCGGGCACCGCGCCTGCCCACGCAGACGCCCCGGCGCCGTCGAACGGCGCAAGGAGCCGCCGATACTCGGGCGAGTCGGGCTCGAAATTGAAGTCGCCCGCGATCAGCGTCGCGCGCGGACGAGCGATCCCCTCGAAGGGGCCGCCGCCGATCGTCGCCGGCTTGGCGCGTGCATGCGCTTCTCCTTCTGCGTAGATCGTCCGCAAGGCCTCGACCTGCGCCATCCGCTGGCGCGCCGAATAGTATTCGAGATGCGTCGTGATGATTCGGATCGCACCCTGCGGCGAATCGACCACCGCCTCGACGGCAACCCGCGGCATTGCGGGGACACCCGCGTCGGCAGGATACGGCAGCAGGTGGCGGAACACCTGCCCGACGGGCAGGCGCGAAAGGACGAGGTTTCCGAAGCGCCGCCGGCGCCCGTCGTCACCCGCACGATCGACGGCGATGCCGGCGATCGCCGTGTACCCGGGCAGCAGCGCGGCAAGGCCTGCGAACTGATCGCTGTCGTCAGCGCCGGCGAGCCGCGGGTGCGGGAAGTTGTCGGCGACCTCCTGCACGCATAGAACATCGAAGTCGGCGAGCGCCCTGGCCTCGCGGACGATCCGCTCGGGATCGACCCGCCCGTCGGCTCCGCGGCACCACTGGATGTTCCAGGTGATCAGGATCATC
>JAFEDF010000208.1 GCA_018241785.1 Pseudomonadota bacterium
GCGGCCCGCACTTCTGCTCGATGAGGATCACCCAGGACGTGCGCGAGTTCGCGGCGAAGCAGGGCCTGTCGGACGACGAGGCATTGGCAAAAGGGATGGAGGCGAAAGCGGCCGAGTTCGTCGAGGCGGGAGCGGAGATCTACCGCAAGGCGTAGCACCGGCCAGGACGCACGATGGCAGCGGCGCTCCACGCCGAATCGCGGCGGACGGCGCGTCACACGGCGCGTCACACCGCGATCACACCGCGATCACACCGCAATCACACGCACGATCGCTTTCAGACCTTTGAAGTCCGCCGGATTGCTCGTATGGAGCGCCAGGCCGTTCGAAGCCGCGGTCGACGCGATCAGCAGATCGGCGAGCCGACTGCGGTGGGTTCGTCCCGCCGCCCTGGCCGCAGCGAACACCCTTGCATAAGCGCGCGCCGATTCGGCGTCGAACGGTAGCGCATCCCAGGTCGCTGCCGCAAACTGCAGACGGTCCTGGCGACGCGCCCGCTCCTGCTCATCCTGGGTCGCGAGCGGACCGGCGGCAAGCTCGGCAAGCGTGATGGCCGTGATGGCCGACTCGTCAGGGAGCGAGGCAACGTCGATCGCGGACCAACGAGCTCACCACAGTCGCTGCGATCTACGCGCTGGCGGCGTCGAGCGAGCGACACGCCGTCACTTCGCGCGCGGCGGCTGCGGATGCACGGTCGGCACGTTCTCGTCCTTCGCGATCTCGTCGTGCAGCCACTCGCGAAACCGCTCGAGCTTTGGCGAGCCCGCGAGGCGTGGCGGGTAGACGAGGAAGTAGCGTCGCACTGACGGCACGGTGACCGGGAACACGCGCACCAGGACGCCGTTGGCGAGATCGTTGCCGACGAGCGAGGTCCGTGCGAGCGCGATGCCCTGCCCCTCGACCGCAGCCTGCATCAGGTGCGACGCGTCCTCGTACTTCGGCCCGCGCGCGGGCTCGGGCCAGTCGAGGCCCGCCGCGCGAAACCACGGTTCCCAGAACTCGTCCTCGGAGCGCAAGAGCGTATAGCGCTCGAGATCGGCAGGTCTCGCGGGAACGCCTCCGCCGATGCGCGGACTGCAGGCGACGAAGAAGGCATCGTCCATCAGATGCTCGGCGATGAGGCCCGGGTAGCTGCCGCCGCCGTAGCGGATGCCGGCATCGACGTCGTCACGGCGGAAATCGGCGAGCACCGGAGTCGCCCGGACATCGAGGTCGATGTCGCGGTTCGCCGTGACGAAGCGCCCAACGCGCGGCAACAGCCAGCGCGCAGCGAACGACGGCATCACGGTGACGCGGAACGCGCGTGGATTGCGCCTCTCGGTCACCTCGCGCATCGCCTCGGTCAATTCTGACAGCGCGACCCTGACGCGGCTCGCGAAACGCTCGCCTTCGTCGGTCAGGCGCACACCTCGCCCGACGCGCTCGACGAGACGCACGCCGATCGAATCCTCGAGACCCTTCAACTGATGGCTGATCGCGCCATGCGTGACGTGCAGCGCGTCGGCCGCGCGCGAGATGCTCCCGGTGCGCGCAACGGCTTCGAGAGCACGCAGCGCCGGCAGCGGGGGGATGTGCAGCGCGGAGGTCGGGCTCGCCATGGACGGCGGGAAATATGTGAATCTTCCTCACATATTACAGGAACCGATATCGATTGTCCGGATCACCCCACGCCCTCAGACTTGCCTCGTCGTCCAACGAGGCACCGAGGCAAAAATGACAAGCGTACTCACATTGAAGCTGACGGGTCCCGGCATCCGCAGCCCGCATTCGGAAGGATTTGGTCTCGTCCGGCGCGGTGTCGCGCGGCCCGCCTGTGCCGACGCCGCAAACGACCGGCGCGGGTCTCCGGATCTCCACGGCGATCCCGGCGACGACGACTTGCGCACCGCGATCACGCCGGCGCAACGGGACGCGCTGCACGCGCTGATTCACGCGTACTCGCCGGCTCCCGGCGCGCACTGGGCGCGCCGCGACCGCGCGATCGACTTCCTCTGGGCGGGGATGCTGGCGTCGCTCATGACGCTTGCCGCCGCCTCGATCGACAGCGGATGGAACTTCGTCGCAGCGGCGGGTCAGTCGTCGCCGGGAACGAGCCGCACGATGTAGCCGCCGGACTTCTCGTCGCGGTCGAGTGCGAGCTCGCCGCGGCGGGCAGCCTCCTCGAGCACGGCGTTGAACGAGCGAAAGCCGTAGTAGGCCTCGTTGAAGCCCGGCTTCACGCGTTTCAGCGCCTGCTTGATCATCGAGCCCCAGATCTTCTCCTCGGCGCCGCGCTCGGAGAGCAGCGCCTCGACGGTCTCGACGATGAGGTCGACGGCGTCGTCGCGGCGAGCAGCCTCGTCGCGCGCGGCTTCGGCGGTGCCGTTACCGGCAACCGCCGCGCCTGGGGCCGCCGCCTCGCCGGTCCCCGCTGCCGGGCTTGCCGGTTCGGTCGCACCGCTCGCCGCGGGCTGCGTTGCGGCCGCAGCCTCCGCCGTCGCTCCCGCCGGCTTGCGCCCACCCGCGCGCGACTTGGCCGCGGCACCCTCGCGTGGCACGCCGCGGCGCGCCGACGCCTTCTTCTTCTCGCGCACGAGGTCGTCGTAGTAGATGAACTCGTCGCAGTTCGCGATCAGGAGGTCCGAGGTCGAGTTCTTGACGCCGACGCCGATCACCGATTTCGCGTTCTCGCGCAGCTTCGATACCAGCGGCGAGAAGTCGGAGTCGCCGCTGATGATCACGAAGGTGTCGACGTGCGCCTTCGTGTAGCAGAGGTCGAGCGCATCGACGACCATGCGGATGTCGGCCGAGTTCTTCCCCGACTGGCGCACGTGCGGGATCTCGATCAGTTCGAACGACGCCTCGTGCATCGGCGCCTTGAAAGCCTTGTAGCGCTCCCAGTCGCAGTAGGCCTTCTTGACGACGATGCTGCCCTTGAGGAGCAGGCGCTCGAGCACCTTGCCGATGTCGAAGCGCTCGTAATTGGCGTCGCGGACCCCGAGCGCGATGTTCTCGAAGTCGCAGAAGAGCGCCATGTTGGTGACTTCGGGCGAGTGGGCCATGGGAATCGGTCGGCGCGGGCACCGCCGTCGTGGAAAATGGCGTCACAATACCAGCCCGGTCCTCCGGCTACACTGGCGCGGCATTCGCTTCACACCTCCCGATGAGCATACCCACCCTTTCGGCCCTCGAAGCGCGCGTCGTCGGCGTGCTCGTCGAGAAGCAGCGCGCAGTGCCGGACACCTATCCGCTGACGCTCGCCGCACTCGTCGCCGGGTGCAACCAGAAGACGAGCCGTCACCCGGTGATGGCGGCGGCGGACGCCGATGTGCAGGCCGCACTCGACCGCCTGAAGGATGACGCGTGGATCGTCGAGACGAGCGGCGGGCGCGTGATGCGCTATGCGCACAACGTCGAGCGCGTGCTGGACGTCCCCGCCCAGTCGGCTGCGCTCCTCGCCGTGCTCCTTCTTCGCGGCCCGCAGACTGCGGCGGAGCTGCGCGTCAACTGCGACCGGCTGCATCGCTTCGCCGACGTCGGCGCCGTCGAGGCGTTCCTGCACGAGCTCGCGCAGCGGCGCGCAGGGGCGCTCGTGGCCGAACTGCCGCGCACACCCGGGACGCGCGAGACGCGGTGGACGCAGCGGCTGTCGGGGCCCGCAGCCGGCACGACGCCAGCCGGCGCTCGGCCCGACCACGCGCACCTGGGCGGCGACATCGAGCCGCCGCACGGCCGCGTCGGCGACCCGCGTGAAGATTCAGCCGGCTTGCACATAGCGGTCGACGAGCTGCGCGCAGACGTGGCCGACCTGCGAAGCGAGGTCGACCGGCTTCGCGAGACCGTGGCCGCCCTCTGCGCGAAGCTCGCGACCTGACCGCCGTCGCAAATCAAGCCGGCGTCAGGTCCACGGGCCGTCGTGGACGACGACACCCTCGATCGGATCGGCAGCGCTTCGCCATGGCGCTGCCGCGAGCGCACGCCTCGCATGGCGATGACCGGCACGCCAGCGCGCCCGGATGCCGGCCGGGGTGAAGTCGATGTCCTTCAGGTAGTCCTCGCCTTCGAGCCTGGGGGCCGCGAGGCGAACGATGTGCATCGTCGTGCCGCAGCCCCAAGCCGCGAGGTCGCGGACCTCGCGAGTATCGCGAAGACGCCGGGGGATCTTCTGTTCGAGGGCGCGAATCACGCGGCGCAGGTGATGAATCTGCTGCTGGCGGGCGACGTGACTCCGGTTCCGGCTCGCATACTGGATCTCCTTCTGCCGCCCGATCACGTCCCACATCGTCTGCGGCTCGGGTCCCGCAGCGTTCCACATCTGAACGGCGAAGATCACCGAGTCGCGGCGAGGCCGGTCATTGAACACCGCCTCGATCGGCGTGTTCGAGTAGATGCCGCCGTCCCAGTAGGGCTCCCCGCCGATGCGCACGGCCGGAAACATCGGGGGCAACGCGCCCGACGCGATCACGTGATCGAGCCCCAGCGCCTCGTCGCGGCTGTCGAAGTAGCGCATCTCGCCGCTGCGCGCGCTCACCGCGCCGATGGTGAGCCGCGTTCGCGGCGTGGCGACGCGGCCTCCGCCGAGCAGGTCCGCGAGCGTCGAACGAAGTGGCGCGGTCGAGTAATACGCCGCCGCCTCGGCCCCGAGGGGCACGTGCGTGCCCCACCACGCGGGTGGATAGGGCGTGAAGAAGCATGGAATCCCCTTCACGACGGTGGCGAGATTGGTCGCGACGTTGGGAAGCCCGGTGAGCGCGGCGAGAGGATTCGCGCCTGCAGCGTCGTGCTCGACGCGCTTCCAGAACTCGCGCAGCCGTCCGAAGCGGTCGCCGACCGGATTGCCGGCGATCAGCGCGGCGTTGATCGCGCCAATCGAGGTGCCGATGACCCAGTCGGGCTCGATGCCGGCCTCGTGCAATGCCTGGTAGACCCCGACCTGATAGGCGCCGAGGGCTCCGCCACCCTGCAGCACCAGCACGACCTGACCCGGCACGTGCACCGTGCCGCTTCCCGTCTTCATCTCGATTGACTTCAGTTGCCGCGACGGTGGGAAAGCTTACACCGGGGCCTCGCCGGCGTAGACTGCGTTTACGTCAATTGCCTCTCGGAGGAACCATGGGACTGCTCGATGGAGTACTCGGCAACGTGCTGGGTGGACTGCTGGGGGGCCAATCGCCGCAGGGCGCGCAAAGTCCGCTGATGCAGGTTGCGCTGCAGATGCTGCAGCAGAACGGCGGGCTCCAGGGCGTGCTCGGCAAGTTCGAGCAGGCGGGCTTCGGCCAGCAGGCGCAATCGTGGGTCGGCACCGGACAGAACCAGCCGATCGACGCCGGTGCGCTGTCGCAGATCTTCGGCAACGGCCAGATCGGGCAGATCGCACAGCAGCTCGGTCTTTCGCACGACCAGACCGCCGGGCAGCTCGCGCAGATGCTGCCGCAAGTGATCGACAAGCTGACGCCGCAGGGACAGGTTCCCGACAATCACAGCGACCTCGTCAACCAGGCGCTCGCGCTGCTGCAGAAGGGCAAATCCGCACAGGCCTGAAGACGCTTCCGCAGCGCACGCGGCGGGCGTGCGCAGCGCAGGCTCCTCGCGTGGCGGGACCTTCGTGCGACAATCCGCGCGGCGAACCCGCTCGCTTTCCGTCCGCGCTCCCTTTGGATCATCCCGCTCTGCTGGTCGCGCTGATTCTCGGCGTCGTCGAAGGCCTGACCGAATTTCTCCCGGTGTCGTCGACGGGGCACCTGATCGTCGCGGGCTCGCTCCTCGGCTACACCGGCGAGCGCGCGAAGGTGTTCGAGATCGTGATCCAGGCGGGGGCGATCCTCGCGGTGTGCTGGGAATTCCGTGCGCGCATCGGCTTCGCGCTCGCGGGACTTGCCGGCAATCGCGCGGGTCGGCGCTTCGCGATCAACGTCGCGATCGCGTTCGTTCCCGCCGCCGTGCTCGGCCTCCTGTTCGTCAAGTCGATCCAGGCACACCTCTTCGCGCCCGTTCCCGTCGCCGCGGCATTCGTGGCCGGCGCGTTCGTGATCCTGTGGGCCGAGAGGCGTCACGAGCGCCGGCCCTCGACGGTGCGGATCACGAGCGTCGATGCGATGCGCTGGACCGACGCGCTCAAGGTCGGCATCGCGCAGGCGTTCTCGCTCATCCCCGGCACCTCGCGGTCGGGGGCGACGATCATCGGTGCGATGCTGTTCGGGATGTCGCGCAAGGCTGCGACCGAATTCTCGTTCTTCCTCGCGATCCCGACGCTTCTCGCCGCCTGCGGCTACGAGTTCTTCAGGAACCGCGCGCTCCTCTCGACGCAGGACCTGCAGGCATTCGGCGCCGGCTTCGTCGCAGCGTTCATCTCGGCGTTCCTCTGCGTGCGCTGGCTGCTGCGCTACGTGAGCCGGCACGACTTCAGGCCCTTCGCCTGGTATCGGATCGCGTTCGGTCTCGTCATCCTCGTCACCGCGTGGACGGGGACCGTCGGCTGGGATTGAGCATCGACCGAAGCGTGGGATCGGGTGCCACCCGCCCGTGGGTCGGGCCGGCGTTCGCGATCCTCGGCGTGCTCGGGTTCTCGTTCAAGGCGATCCTCGTCAAGCTCGCCTACGCTGCGGCACCCGTCGACCCGGTCGCACTGCTCGCACTGCGGATGCTCTACTCGGCGCCGTTCTTCGCGCTGCTCGCGTGGTGGGCGGGGCGCAGTCCGCGCGCACGACCGATCGAGCCCCGCGACTGGCGGCGCATCGCCGTGCTCGGCCTCGTCGGCTACTACCTGTCGAGCCTGCTCGACTTCATGGGACTGCAGTACATCACGGCGTCGCTGGAACGCCTGGTGCTGTTCCTCTATCCGACGATCGTCGTCGTGCTCTCGGCGATCTTCCTCGGCCACCCGATCACGCGGCGCTCGGTTGCCGCACTCGTGCTCTCCTACGCCGGGATCGCGCTCGCCGTGCGCCACGACATCCGCATGTCGGGCGAGCCCCTCGCGATCGCGCTCGGCAGCGGCCTCGTGTTCGCGAGTGCGATCACCTACTCGATCTATCTCGTCGGAGCGGGACCGGTGATCGCGAGGACCGGCTCCGCGCGTTTCATCGCCTGGGTGATGCTGCTGTCGACGGTCTACCTCGGCATCCACTTCGCGCTCGCGCGGCCGCTCGCCGCCCTTGCAGCCCCGGTGCGGGTGCAGGCGCTGTGCGCGGCCATGGCCGTGTTCTGCACGGTGCTTCCGACCTGGATGATGGCGGAGGCGGTCCACCGGATGGGCGCCGGCAACGCGTCGCTCGTCGGCTCGCTCGGGCCGGTGTTCACGCTCGGGCTCGGCGCAGTGATGCTGGGCGAGACGATATCCGCCGCGCAGCTCGTCGGCGTCGCGCTGGTGCTGGCCGGCGTGATCATGGTGTCGCGCCGGCCTGCACGCGCTTCGTGATCAACGGGCCGCGTATCGGGGTCGACCCGTGCGCCTATACTGACGGCATGAACGCCTTGGAGAATTGCCATGCCGCCTGACGCCATCGAACGTGCATCACTCGCCCTGCGCGACCCTTCGCTGCTGCATCATCAGTGCTACGTCGACGGCAAGTGGATCGACGCCGACGACCGCGCGACGATGCGCGTCGACGATCCTGCATCGGGCCTGCCGATCGGCACCGTGCCGCTGTGCGGCGCCGCCGAGACGCGGCGTGCGATCGAGGCCGCGAACCGGGCGTTTCCGGGCTGGCGCGCGAAGACCGCGCGCGAGCGCTCGGCGATCCTGCGCAAGTGGCTCGACCTGATGAACGCGAACATGGACGACCTCGCGCTCATCCTGACGACCGAGCAGGGCAAGCCGATCGCCGAGGCGCGCGGCGAGCTCGCGAGCGGAGCGGCCTACACCGAATGGTTCGCCGAAGAGGCGAAGCGCGTCTACGGCGACGTGATCCCGACGATCGCGAACGATCGCCGCATCGTCGTCGTCAAGGAGCCGGTCGGCGTGTGCGCAGCGATCACACCGTGGAACTTCCCGAGCTCGATGATCACCCGCAAGGTGTCGCCGGCGCTCGCCGCGGGCTGCACGGTGGTCATCAAGCCTGCCGAAGCGACGCCGTTCTCGGCGCTGGCGCTCGCCGAGCTCGCGCACCGCGCGGGCTTCCCGCCCGGCGTCGTCAACATCGTCACCGGCGACCCGCCGTCGATCGGCGCGGAGATGTGCGCGAACCCGCTGGTGCGCAAGATGTCGTTCACCGGCTCGACCGAGGTCGGGCGCCTCCTGATGCGCCAGGTCGCACCGACGATCAAGAAGATCTCGCTCGAGCTCGGGGGCAACGCGCCGTTCATCGTGTTCGACGATGCAGACCTCGATGCGGCGGCAGACGGCGCGCTGGCGTCGAAGTATCGCAACTCGGGGCAGACGTGCATCTGCACCAACCGCTTCTTCGTCCACGAGAAGGTCTACGACGCCTTCGCCGAGCGGCTCGCGAAGCGCGTCGCCGCGATCAAGGTCGGTCGCGGCACCGAGCCCGGAGTGACCTCGGGTCCGCTGATCAACGACGAGGCTGTCGCGAAAGTAGAGGAGCACGTCGCCGATGCCAGGGCCCACGGCGCCGGCGTCGCAACCGGGGGAAAGCGCCATGCGCTCGGCGGCCGCTTCTACGAACCGACGATCCTCACGCGCGTCACGCCCGAGATGCAGATCTTCCGCGAGGAGACCTTCGGTCCCGTCGCGCCGCTGATCGCGTTCCGCGACGACGCCGAGGTGACCGAGCTCGCCAACCGCACCGAGTACGGTCTCGCCGCCTACTTCTACAGCCGCGACATCGGCCGCATCTGGCGCGTCGCCGAGGCGCTCGAGTACGGCATGGTGGGAGTCAATACCGGGCTCATCACGACCGAGGTCGCGCCGTTCGGCGGCATGAAACAGTCGGGTCTCGGGCGCGAAGGGTCGAAGTACGGCATCGACGAGTTCGTCGAGGTGAAGTACATCTGCATGGGCGGCGTCGACCGCTGACGCGCGCACGGGGCGGCCCGCTGCGCGCGCTGTCGCGCGAGTGGCGCCAAGTTGCCGCGATTTGTCGGCCGTCGAGAGGTTGGGCGCTTGGTCGGAGACATAGCGGACGCGCTCTGCACCGGCCGCGTGCCGCGGCCGAACTCGCGCGTCGCCATGTCCCCGCCCTCGCCCAACGTCTCGGTGGTCGAACTCGTGCGTTGTCGCGCCTCGCCCTCGCCGCAGCGCTCGGCGACCGCACTGGCGCGACGTCACATTCCGCTGGGCACCGAGCCCGATTGAGCGGGTCCGGCCGAACGCCAAACCAGCCTCGGCTCTCGGGCCATGCAGCTCTCGATACCAAGGCAACCACAAGGCCATGCGCTGAGCCAAAGCTCCGCTTCTCGTGAACTCAGGGCTGATCCGAAAGAAGCCCCGCGATTCGTAGAATGGTATGGCTGCGCGCGTGGAATTGAGCGAGATCGTCGATACCGGTGGATCGGCCGCGATCACCGCGGCGGCCGCATGAGAGAACAATGTCGACGCAATGTGCCGGCGCTGGAACTCCGGATCGACGAACAACAACGCGAGCAGCCGCGGTGTCGGAAGCAGAATTACGCCGACACAAACATCGCCAGCCATCGCAACTTCTCCAAAGAATGCCTCGGTAAATGCCTTCCTGAGATTCTCGGGTGAGGCTTCGGCGAAGAACGTCGCTCGGGCTCCCGCGGTCCAGTCACACGCCACCGAGGCGTCGAACGCCCGTTGAATGGTTGTTGCGACCCTGGACCAATCGTCATTCAGCGGTGTGCGATATGCAAGGTGCATGGTCTGGTTGGCGAGCAACAGGAACTTCCCAACCCGCCGCGTTCACACCGATGATCGCACCGGAGAGGTGTGGCGACGGCGGGATCTGACGCCGCGCGTTCCGCCCGCGAAGTGATGGGGCGATGGCGGGGACATGGCGACGCGCGAGTTCGGCCGCGGCACGCGGCCGGTGCAGAGCGCGTCCGCTATGTCCCCGCCCCAGCGCCCCACCCATTACCCGGCCAGCATAAGGCGCACCGCTGCATCCCGACCTGGCGTCCCACCGTCGGACCGCTACCAGCCCGGCGGCAGCTTGCGCAGCACGACGATCGTGTGACCCTCGACCGACAGATAGCCCCCGGCGACGAGATCCTTCATCAGCTTGCCGATCATGTCGCGCGATGCGCCGACACGATCGGCGATCTCCTGCTGCGTCAACCGCTCGGGGACCAGCACCCGTCCGTCGACTTCGGCCGCCAGCGCGTTGATGAGGCGCACGAGCCTCCCATACACGTCGGACAGCGCAAGGCTCTTCAGGTTGCTGGTGGTGACGCGCACGCGATGGATCAGCTTCTCGATCAGGTGCATCGCGAAATCGGGGTGCGCCAGGACGAAGTCGCGCAGTTGCGCGCGATTCACGACCGCGCAGGTCGTCGGCTCGACAGTCATCACCGATGCCGAGCGCGGCGCACCGTCGAGGCTCATCTCGCCGACGTATCCACCCGGGCCCTGGAAATCGATCACGAACTCGCGCCCGGCCTCGTTACTCGCGTACACCTTCACCCGGCCGGAGAGGACGATGTAGAGGGCGTCGCCGACGTCGCCCTCGTTGATCAGGATCGTGTTGCGCGGAAAGCTTCGCACGACGCCCGTCGCGGCGATGCGGCGCAGCGTCTCGTCCTGCAACGGAGCGAAGAGGTCGGTACCTGGATCGGGTCTCGACACGGCGTGAGGGGCGGGACGGCTCCCGGCAATCGTAGCACGCAGCCGCAGCTGCTCGAACGCTTCTGCTCGAACGCTTCTGCTCGAACGCTTCTACTCGAACGCCTCCGCTCGAGCACCGCTACTCGAGCTTGCGCAGATCATCGATCACCTTGCCATCGTTGGGCAACTCGTCGCTCGCGCGAAACGTCACTTCACCGCGCAGCTTCGTCACCTCGCGGATCGATTCGACGATCGCGTCGGCGAGCGCTGAATCCATTCCGGCTGCCTCCACGTGCAGGATCATCCGGTCGCTGCCCCCGGCATTGTCGACGACGAGCCGCGCGCGCCGCACTTCGGGATGACGCTTCACGATCGCCGCGATCTGCCCGGGATGCACGAACATTCCCTTGACCTTGGTCGCCTGGTCGGCGCGACCGAGCCAGCCGCGAATGCGCAGGTTCGTGCGCCCGCAAGGTGACCGCCCGGGCAACTCCGCGGAGAGGTCGCCTGTTCCGAAGCGGATCAGCGGATAGACGGGGTTGGTGAGCGGTGTGACGACGACTTCGCCGACCTCGCCCGGAGCAACGGGGTCGCCAGTCCCCGGCCTCACGATCTCGACCAGTGCGCCCTCGTCGACGACGAGGCCGTCACGCGCTGGCGTCTCATAGGCGATCACACCCACATCGGCGGTCGCGTACGCCTGATAGCCGTGAATGCCGCGTGCCGCGAGCGCGTCGCGCAGCGAGGGTGGAAACGGCTCGCCCGAAACGAGCGCCTTGCCGAGGCTCGGCAACGCCACTCCGAGCTCGTCTGCACGATCGAGGATGATGCGAAGAAACGACGGCGTTCCGACGTAGCCTGCCGGAGCGAGGTCGGCGATCGCCATCACCTGCTGCTCGGTCTGGCCGGTGCCCCCGGGAAAGACCGCGCATCCGAGCGCGTGTGCGCCGGTTTCCAGCATCGACCCGGCGGGCGTGAAGTGGTAGGCGAAGCAGTTGTGGATGAGCTCGCCCGGACGGAAGCCCGCGGCGAACAGCGCGCGTGCGAAGCGCCAGTGATCGGGGCCGGGTCCCTCGGGCTCGTAGATCGGCCCGGGCGAGGCAAAAATGCGCCGCACGCCGCCGCCGGCGCGCGCGTCGAGCCCGCCGAACGGCGGCTTCGACTTCTGCAGAGCGGCGAGGTCGCTCTTGCGCAGCACCGGCAGATGCGCGAGCGCTTCGCGCGAGTCGATCGCCTCGGGATCGATGCCGGCGAGCCGCTTCGCGAGCTCAGGCGCGTGCGCGATCGCGTGGATGAGCTGCCGGCGAAGCTGCGCGAACTGGTCGCGTTCGCGCGAGGCCGGCTCGCGCGTCTCAAGGGCGTCGTAGTGTTCGGTCATCGTACCGGCCCGGTCGACCGCGCGACGGTGTCGCACCTGCCGATCATGCAAGCCAGCGCTTGCGCCGGCGATAATGCTTGACGTCACGGAAGCTCTTGCGCCCCGCCGTCGAGAGCCCGAGGTAGAACTCCTTCACGTCCTCGTTGTCGGCGAGTTCCGCCGCGGCGCCGTCCATGACCACGCGCCCGTTCTCGAGGATGTAGCCGTACTGTGCGTAGCGCAGCGCGACCATCGTGTTCTGCTCGGCGAGCAGGAACGACACGCGCTCCTTGCCGTTGAGGTCGCCGACGATGCCGAATATCTCGTCGACGATCTGCGGAGCGAGCCCCATCGACGGCTCGTCGAGCAGGATCATCGACGGACGCGCCATCAGCGCACGTCCGATCGCCGTCATCTGCTGCTCGCCGCCGGACGTGTAGCCCGACTGGCTCGCGCGACGCTGCTTCAAGCGCGGAAAGTAGTGATAGACCTTCTCGAGCGACTGCGCGATGTCCGCGCGCGAATCGCGGCGCGTGAACGCGCCGGTGAGGAGGTTCTCCTCGACGGTGAGATGCGCGAAGCAGTGCCGACCTTCCATCACCTGGCACACGCCGCGCCGCACGAGGTCGTTCGGCGTCAGCCGGTCGACGCGCTCGCCGCGGAATTCGATCGTCCCCTTGGTCACCTCGCCGCGCTCCGCGCGCAGCAGGTTGGAGATCGCCTTCAGCGTCGTCGTCTTGCCGGCGCCGTTCGCGCCGAGCAGCGCGACGATTCCGCC
>JAFEDF010000209.1 GCA_018241785.1 Pseudomonadota bacterium
CTGGTGTCGGCCGGATGCGCGTGTCTTCCGCCTCATGGACCTGGCCAGGGCGATGGCCGCTACGGCGGCGGTGCGCCGTCGCGGCAGCCGCCGCCGATCGAATGCAAGGCCGGCGGCACATGCACGATTTCCGTCGACGTCGTCACGGTCATCGGTAACCACGCTGCGCAGACCTATATCGTTGCGCCGGATGCCGAGATCGCCAAGGGCAATCACGGCGCCGACGGCAAGGGTGTCGCGATCCGGTGGCACCTGACCAATCACGACTACACGTTTCGCGCTGACAGCATCGCGTTCTACGAGACGAGCTCGACCGAGCAGTTCAAGGATCCGAAGGCCGGCGAGCGCGGTGAGGATTTTCACTTCACCGACCGCAATACCGACAGCCATGGCTACGGCTACCAGATCAAGGTCTACAACCGCTCGAACGGAAACTGGCTGACGCTCGACCCCTACATCTGGAACAACAACTGATATAACCGATGATCCGGCGCCACACCCGGCCGGACGATCAGGTCGAGGCGCCGCCGGCAGCGGGCCCCGACAGCCATTGCCTCGCTTCGGCGAGCGCCGCGCCGACGCCGAGCGTCCTGCCGTCGGCTTCGAGCGCAGCATAGGTCTCGCCGGGCAGCGCAGCGCGCACGCTTGCGATCAGAGGCTGGAGGAACGCTTCGTCCGTCGGGTCGCGATGCCAGCCGGTGAGCGCGGAATGCGCTTCGGCGGCGCCGAAGAGGCGTGTCGCCTCCTGCCACGCGCCGCACGCGGCCGCGAGCCCGGCCGTCACTTCGAGCGCGCTTTGTGCGACCGGCTCCGAAGGCGACGCATCGTAGCCGGCGAACACGTCGCCAAGGGTGTCGCGCGCGCGGCCAGGATCGCCGCGCGCGATGGCAACCATCGCGAGGTTGAGCCGGGCGAACGCGGGGACATCCGGACGGTCGCACTTCAGGTCGAGTACATCGCGGTAGAGCGATTCGGCCGTGGTGAGGTCGCCGTCGAGCCGCGCGACCTGCGCCACCGAGTTGAGCGCCGCGGCGACCTCGCGCGGGTCGCCGAATTCGCGCGCGAGATCGAGCGCCTCGGTGAGATACGTGCGCGCAGCGGCGCGGTCGCCCATGCCGGTGCACGCGAAACCGAGCGGTTGCAGCGCGAACGCGATCCGCTGACGGTCACCGAGCCTTCGGGCGATCCCGACGCACTCCTCGAGGTGGCGGCGCGCGTCGGAGTAGTGGCCCGCGAACACCGCAAGCTGACCCGCGACGTTCAGCGTCGCGGCCCGGAGCTCGGTTGGCGCGTTCGCATCGCGGCGCGACAGCGCTTCCACCGTCGCCTGGTAGCCGAGTCCGAGTGCGCCGCGCTCGAACCAGTAGCGGCGCAACGCGTTGGCGAGACGCAGGCCGAGCTCGCCCCCGAGAGGAAGTCGATCGCAAAGGCGGTGGGCTGCGAGCAGGTTCTCGCGCTCCGCGTCGAGCTTCGGCAGCCAGTCGCCGGGATGCGCACCCGCGACATGCGGTTGAACGGATTCCGCGAGACCGACGAAGTTCGACACGAATCGCTGCTGCGTTGCCTCGCTTTCGCCCGAGCTCTGCAACTGCTCACCGGCATACTGACGGATCGACTCTAGATAATGAAAGCGCTCGCCGCCGGCATCGGCGACGGCGAGCGACTTCTCGACGAGGCGCGTCAGGAGGTCCGGCACATCCGCCGTTACGATGCCGCCGCCTGCGAAGCCGTTGCCGCGGGCAGCGGTGTCGATGTCGGCAGCGGTGTCGATGCCCGCGCCAACGTTCGCCGCCGTATCGAGCGTCCAGCCGCCCGCGAACACCGCAAGACGCCGGAACAGAACCCGCTCTCCGGACGTCAGCAGGTCGTGGCTCCAGTCGATCAGCGCGCGCAGCGTCTGCTGGCGTCTGAGCGCCGTGCGATCGCCGCCGGTCAGCAGCCGGAAGCGGTCGTCGAGCCGCGCGGCGATGCGTTCGACGTCGAGCACGCGCACGCGCGCCGCGGCGAGTTCGAGCGCGAGCGGGACGCCGTCGAGGCTGCGACAGATCTCGGCGACCGCACGGGCATTGCGGTCGCTGAGTTCGAATGCCGGATTGGCCGCCTGCGCGCGATCGAGAAACAGGCGCACAGCATCGAAGCGGGGCAGATCTGCCGCGCCGGTAGTCGCTTCCGGGAGCGACAAGGTCGGCATCGGCAGCGTCGTTTCGCCGGGAATGCGCAGCGCTTCGCGGCTGGTCGCCAGCACCCGGACCCCGGCTGCGGCCTGGAGCAGCAGCTTCGCGATCTGAGCGCACGCGAGGATCAGGTGCTCGCAGTTGTCGAGGATGACGAGAAGCTGCCGGTCGGCAACGTGACGGGCGAGCGAGGTCTCCAGCGGCTCGCCCACTGCCTCCCGGACGCCCAGCACCGACGCGACCGCAAGCGGCACGAGCCGCTCGTCCGAGATCGCCGCGAGCTCGACCAGCCAGACGCCATCGGGATGCCGGTCGAGCGTCTCGGCAGCGACCTGCAGCGCGAGGCGCGACTTGCCGAGCCCGCCGACACCGAGCAGGGTGAGAAGGCGCGTTCGCGAGAGGAGGTCATGCGCCCGGGCGAGCTCGGCATCGCGGCCGACGAACGAGGTGAGCTGCTGCGGGAGATTGTTCGGCGTCGCCTCGAGGGAGCGCAGCGGCGGAAAGTCGGCCCGCAACCTCGCGTCCAGCACCTGGTAGACGCGCTCGGGACTCGTGAGGTCGCGCAGGCGGACGCGACCGAGGTCGCGCAGGGTGGTCCCCGCGGGATGCTCGCCCGCGAGCGCGACGACGGCCTCCGAGAGCAGCACCTGACCACCGTGGGCTGCGCTCATGATGCGCGCGGCGCGGTTCACGGCGGTGCCGAAGTAGTCGTTGTCGCGCCGCTCGCTCGGACCGGCGTGGACGCCGCAGCGAAGCTTCAGCGTGACGCTCCCGGTCGACCTCGGCTCGCCCAGCGCGAGCTGCATCTGCAGCGCGGCGCGCACCGCATCCTGCGGATCGTCGAACGCTGCATGCGTGCCGTCGCCGGTCATCTTCACCACGCGCCCGCGGTTCGTCTCCACCGCTGCCCGCGCAATCGCGTCGTGGCGCGCGAGGGCGGCCCGCATCGCCTCGGGCTCGGTCTCCCACAGGCGCGTGCTGCCCTCGATGTCGGTGAAGAGGAATGTGGTGACTGGCGAAGGACCCGGCACGCCCGCTCCCGCGGCGACGGTCAAAGCTGCAACTTTACGGCAGCCGGACATCGTTCTGCTACCATAGCCTCTCCCGCAGGCAAGGGTTCGCGCCCGTAGCTCAACCGGATAGAGCACCGGCCTTCTAAGCCGGCGGTTACAGGTTCGAGTCCTGTCGGGCGTGCCACGGTGCGCGGCTCCACGCCGCGACAGCGTCGAGCAGACTCAGCGGTGGCGGTAGCTCAACGGTAGAGTCCCGGATTGTGATTCCGGCTGTTGTGGGTTCGATTCCCATCCGCCACCCCTTCACCTCGCAAGCTGCTGTTTCCGCGTAGGAAACGGCGCTCCGCGCGCCGAATGAAAGGGCGGTTGCTACACCGGTTGTTACACCGACCGGAGCAACCGATGCGCGCAGCAGCCCCTCATCTCTACCGGCGCGGCAAGTGCGGCACGTTTTATTTGCGGCGGCGCATTCCCGCGCCGCTGCTTGACACGTATGGCCCTGGCAGGCGCGAAATCGTGCGCAGTCTGCACACGCGCGACGCGAACGCCGCGCAGCGTGCATTGCGTCGCGCGCTGGTCGAGCTCGACCATGAGTTCGACGAGCGCGCACAGCGACTGCACGAGCAACGGCGCGCGCCCGCCCTGCAGCGCGTCACTCACCTCGCGCCGGCGCAGCTTACCGACCTCGCGCGTCTATGGGTACATGCGGTGCTCGAAACCGATGAAGAGGCGCGCCGGCGCGGGCTTGACGACGAGGCGTTCGCGAGCCTCGGCGCGCGCATCGCCGCGCAGCGCGCCGAGCTCGGTCCGCTGCTCGCGCGGGGTCACGTGCGACCGATTCTTCCTGCGATGCACTCCTTCCTGCATCTATGTGGCATCGCGGCCAAGCTTTCGCCGGACGACGAGCAACAGGCGGGCTACGCGTTCCTGGAAGCTGTCGTCACCGCGCTCGGCCATCAGGCAGCACGCCAGGCGGGCGACGCCGTCGCCACCGCGGCGGTAGCCGGCACCCCACCGCAGCTCAAGACCTGGGAAGAGATTCTGGTGGTGTGGCGCGATTACGTGGTGGAGCGACCGAAGGCGACCACGATCGCCGCGCGCACCGCGTGGCGTCAACTGGAAGCATTCGCGCGTCAGCATGATGTGCTGTGGCCCGCGCACGTGACGTCGCAGCTCATGACGCAATTGGTCGACGATATGCGCGCCAAGGGTCTTAGCCCAAAAACGGTCAACGAGCGGCTCAACAAAGTGCGCGCGATCTACCGCATCGCGGTCGGCAAGCACGTGCTGAACGATAATCCCGCGCAAGCGACACTCGGCGTGAAGTTGCCCAAACACTTGCTTGGGCAGAACAAGCGCCTACCGTTTACGCAGGAGGAAATTCGCGCACTATTTGCGTCGCCCGTGTTCACGGAGCATCGCCGCTCTCAAGGACAGAGCGGTGAAGCCAGCTATTGGATTCCGCTGATGATGTACTACAGCGGCGCACGACCGGAGGAGATTGCCGGGCTTACCGTCGCCGATGTGCGGCGCGCGCCGGCGGTTGGGTGGTACCTGCATATCACCGACCTCACTTCACCAGAGGATGGCGGCATGTTTGCTGGAAACATTCGGACGCGCAGCGAACCTGGTGACGCCAACGGACACGACCAACCGCAGCCGCGTCGGCTCAAGAATGTCGCATCGAGACGGAACATTCCGGTCGCGAAAGAGCTCATCGCGCTCGGGTTCCTGCGCTACGTCGAATTCCTAAAAGCTCAGCAGGCAACGCGACTGTTTCCAGACCTGACACCCGATGCGCATGGCAAGCTGTCGGGTGCATTTGGGAAATTTTTCGGACGCTACAAGAGGACGGTCGGCATCACCGCGTCATCGAAGTCGTTGTATTCGCTTCGGCACACGATGAAGGATTTCCTCGAAGCGGCCGAAGTCCCGTCTAAGTACCTGAAGCGCCTATTGGGACACACAACGGGCGACGGCGCGGTCACGGACGGTTACGGCTCCGACTTGCCGCTGGAAATTGTTGCGCGCTACTTTCGGCGGGTGCGGTTCTGGCCGATTCCCGCAAGACCTTGGGAGCCCGGTCGGGGAGCGGTAAAGCTCACTCCCGTCGGTTCATGCGCTGCGGGCGCGCGCCAGCAGCGTGGAGGAAGGTCGTCGTTGAGCGCGCGTCCGACGCGTGCGTTGCGTGCACCAACTACGTCACCACGCAAGGACGAAGCTGCACCCGACGACACGGCTCTCGGTTAGATGGTTGCCGTCGTCGGATTCGGACCGGGTTTCAACCGGTCCGGCGCGGCGCTAGCGGCAACGCCGCCCCGCGTCAGCGGTCCCCGCGGTTACCCCGCCCGCGGATTCTCGTCGGGCCCGCGGTAGACGAGCATTTGTGCCGCCGCGAAGCCGCTGTTGTAAGGTGGATTGGCGGCGGCGGCAACGCGCGCAGCCTCGAGCTCCTCGTCGGAGTAATGAGTATACGGCCTATAGTTCTCGCCACCGCAGCTGCAGGCGGCTTGCAGCTCTCCGCAAAACGTCTCGTCGAGCTCGTATTCGATGACGTGTACGAATCGGCCGCAGGCCCACGCGATGACAAATTGCTCGACGCCGTCATGGTTGAGTTCACACATGATTGGCAGCTGCACCGCATTGAGGGCGATCGTCCGTCGGGGACCCGCGATGAGGACGCTCGTCACATTCTCGAGCAAATCGCCCGAGATAATGTTGGAAATGTCCAACGTGCTTGCGAGGAGCGCGGGCAACTCTGTTGCCCACGGGCGCGGCAGATGAAGGATGCAGGTCTTCGCTGTCGCGGGGAGCCCCGACGGCAGCAAGGGCGCGATATGGGACGCTCGAGCGGACACGCAGGTCGGATCGGTCGCGTGCATTGAGAAGTTCGCGACACGGCGCACGAGCCGCAGCGCGGGATTCGGGTCGCTCAGCCGCAATCGTGCGCGCAGCTGTGGCCGCGCACCAACCCAAGAGATGTCGCCACGGTCGGAATGGCTGGTGGCTTCGGTGGTCGTTGTCATGGTGCTAACTTGCAAGTCGAGGACGATGTTGCCCTCCACGTATAGCGATGGCCTCAACCGCTATGAGGGCGACCACGGGTATCGTGATCGTGCCCTGTAGGTGCGGGTCTTTGCGGCCTTGGTCCGCTCGCGCCGGTGCCGCGGTTTGCCGCACTGTTGCCCGGCCGCTTGGATGAGGTAGACCGCCGAACGCCCACGGGTCTGTTCGCGGCGCCGTAGCTCGCGAAGGCGAACCGGCTTGACTCGATAGCGCGCGCTCGGATGAGCGTTGAGACTTCCGACCAGAGCGGCATCCGGCCACGGCTCGTGCTCGCTTGAGGGGCTGCGCTGGCGCTGTAGAAACAGCGACGAGCCGAAAGTAGCGGCTCGTCGGAATTGAACGTGGTTCTGTTGACGGGTTGTAGCCGTCGTCAGGGGGCTACTGGCGTTGCCTCATGCTCGCGGTCGGACTCCGCGGCGGCGCCTTCGCAACGCTCTCGCAGCCGCACTTCGACGGCGAGCTCCTGGCGCGCGTCGGCGAGTTGCCGGGTCACATTGTCGCAGCTCATTCGCGCTGCGCGCAGGTCGTGTCGGAGCTGCAGGGCCTCGTACTCGAGCCGCTCGCGCAACTCGCCAGCGCGCGCAAGCTCGGCGACCAGCTCGCCGATGCGCCGCTGCAAAGGCCGCTTGGTGGTCTCTTCGCTTCGGCGCGTGTGCTCGCGCGCCGTCGCCTGTCAGCGGGAACGCAATAATCCCCAGTGGTAGGAATTGAATCTTCCCCACCCATCATCGATCGGGAGATCGCAGA
>JAFEDF010000020.1 GCA_018241785.1 Pseudomonadota bacterium
AGTCAAGTCGCGAGTTGTGGTGTAACCAGACTCGTCGGGCACGCCTCTCATCCCTCCAGGGCCGCCACCTCGCCTTCGTGGGCATCGCCCTGGTCCTCGAGGACCAGGGCGATCGACTCCCTGGAGAGGTAGCCGCGGGTCAGCAGCCACTCGTCGTTCTGCTCGATCAGCAGGGCGCCGACGAGACGGATGACGGCGCGATCGTTCGGGAAGATCCCGACGACGTCGGAGCGCCGGGCGATCTCCTTGTTCACCCGCTCGAGGTTGTTGGTCGAGCGCAGCTTCGGCCAGTGGGCCGAAGGGAAGCGGTAGAAGGCCAGGAGATCCTCCTCGGCCCCGGTCAGCAGCTCCGCCACCTTCGGCGCCACCGGGGTGAGCCGCTCGATCACCGAGGCGGACCGCTCCCTGGCGTCGGCCAGGTCCTCGGCGGCGAACACCTCCCGCAGTGCCGCCGAGACCATGTTGCGCTGCCCCGCCTTGCAGTGGCCGTGCATGTTCCGGATGAAGTGGACGGTGCAGCGCTGCCAGGGGCAGCCCAGCACCTTGGCCACGGCCGCCTTCAGGCCGAGGTGGTCGTCGGAGACGCAGAGCCTGACGCCTTCGAGGCCTCGGGCGCGCAGCTCACGCAGGAAGGCCGCCCAGCCCGCCTCGGTCTCGGCCTCGGCGATCTCGATGCCGATCACCTCACGGCGGCCGCTCTCGTGGACGGCGAAGGCGACCATCAGCGCCTTGGAGCGGACGTGGCCGGAGTCGCGGACCTTGAGGTGCTTGGCGTCGAGCCAGAGATACGGGAACCCGCCCTCGAGCGGCCGGGTGCGGAACGCCTCCACCTGCCCGTCGAGCTCACCGCAGATCCGCGAGACCTGGTCCTTCGACATGTGGATGCCGAGCTCGGAGACGAGGTGGTCGACCTTGCGCGTGGAGACGCCGTTGACGTAGGCCTCCATGACCACGCCGAGGAGCGCCTTCTCGCTTCGTTTGCGCGGCTCGAGGAAGCTCGGGAAGTAGCTCTGGCCACTGCGCTTGCGCGGCACGGCCAGCTCGATCTCGCCGACCCTCGTCGCCCAGGGCCGTGGGCGGTAGCCGTTTCGGTGGGTGCTCCTGGTCTCGGTGATCTCGCCTTTGCCGGCACCGATCTGGCGGCTGATCTCGGCCTCCATGATCTCGGCGGCGATCATCGCCACCGACTCCCGGAGGAAGTCGGGGTGCTCCTCGATCAACGCCTTGGCTACGACCCCGGCGCTCGTCATGCTCTGGCTCTCGGCCATCGTGGTGCTCCTTCGTCAGTCGACTTTTGCGGGTCAACCGACGAGTCTGGGGCCCGCGGTGGCCGGAACTTCGTCCCGGCCCACGAGGACCCGCTCGTTACACCACTTCTAGCGACATGGCCC
>JAFEDF010000210.1 GCA_018241785.1 Pseudomonadota bacterium
CAAGCCCGCGCGTCCCGACGTCCTGATGACTCGCCTCGCCGGCGAGCGCTTCGTCTCGTGCTTCGGAGACCTGCACCCGTCGTACTTCGGTAACGTCGTCAAGGCGCTCGGCTCGACGAAGCAGGGCCATCCGGTCGTTTCACGCGTACTGGCGAGAAGGCCGCGGCGCCGCGCGGCAAATGACGCGGCGTTCTTCGCGCGGCTCGACCGCGAGCTCCGCGCGACGGTCGCCGAGGTCAACCGCCTCACCCCGACCATCCTCGAAGTCGTCGTCCACGCGCCGGCCGCGGCACGGCGGTTCCGGCCGGGCCAGTTCTACCGGTTGCAGAACTACGCCGCCCACGCCGCCACGGCGAACGGCACGCGCCTGCAGATGGAAGGGCTCGCTCTGACCGGAGCGTCGGTCGACCGCGAGCGCGGTGTCGTGTCGATGATCGTGCTCGAGATGGGCGGCTCGTCGAACGTGTGCGCGATGCTGCGTCCCGGCGAGCCCGTCGTGCTGATGGGCCCGACGGGAACTCCGACGCATATCGCCTCCGGCGAGACCGTCGCGCTGGTCGGCGGCGGCCTCGGCAACGCGGTGCTCTTCTCGATCGGCCAGGCGCTGCGCGCGGCGGGGTCGCATGTGCTCTACTTCGCGGGCTACAAGAAGGAGATCGACCGCTACAAGGTGGCCGAGATCGAGGCCGCCGCCGATGCGATCGTCTGGTGCTGCGACGAAGAGCCCGGCTTCCGACCGTCGCGCGCGCACGACCGCGCGTTCGTCGGCAACGTCGTGCAGGCGATGGAGGCCTACGGGGCCGGAAGGCTCGGCGCGGGGGCGATCGCGCTGTCCGACGTCGACCGGATCGTCGCGATTGGGTCCGACCGCATGATGGCGGCGGTGGCGCAGGCCCGCCACGACGTGCTCGCGCCGTACCTGAAGCCACACCATTTCGCGATCGGCTCGATCAACTCGCCGATGCAGTGCATGATGAAGGAGATCTGCGCGCAGTGCCTGCAGCCGCAGCGCGATCCGCGGACCGGGCGGATTTCATACGTGTTCTCCTGCGCCAACCAGGACCAGATGCTCGACTGCGTCGATTTCCGCGCGCTCTCCGATCGCCTGCGCCAGAACTCTCTGCAGGAGAAGCTTGCCGCGCAGTGGATCGCCCATTGCCTGCCGGCCGCGCGGCGCGACGCCACCTCGGCCCACCCCGGACTGCACTAAGGAAGCAGCAGCGTCGATCCCGAGGTCTGTCTCGATTCGAGCGCGCGGTGCGCGTCGGCTGCCGCGGCGA
>JAFEDF010000211.1 GCA_018241785.1 Pseudomonadota bacterium
AAGGGGTGGTCAATGAGTACCTGAACGACTGTGAAGTGATCGAAGATGGCATGCGAAAGATGGTATCGTCCATGGAGTGGCATGAGACGCTGTATGTGGAAGGCGTGATGCTGGAGGCTTTCACGACCTCCGGCGGACTTGGGACGATCTGCGAAACATTTCATGGGAAGGTAGCCAACATCGACTACAAGACCATGCGATATCCCGGACACATGCGCCTCATGAACTTCTTCTTTCACGAGCTTCTGATGCGAGAACGGCGCGAACTCGCAGGCGAAATTCTCACGAACGCGAAGCCGCCCGTGAACGACGACATTGTCTACGTCCACGTGTCAGCTGAGGGCATGCTCGATCAGCGTCTCCAACGCCGAGAATTTGTCCGCGCTTATCGCCCGATCGAGTTGGTTGGCGGCATGCAAACGGCGATCGCATGGACGACATCGGCATCGGCTGTCGCGGTCATCGAATTGGTCCGCGACAGAGTGCTGCCGCAGCAGGGGTTTCTGAAGCAGGAGGACGTACCGCTCAGCAAGTTCCTAACTACGACAACGGGCTGCTTATTCGAGAGGCGATGGGGTAACGCGACCGGCTGAGAACGACTTGTTGAGGCCCGTCGGTCGCACCGATCTTCCAGGCGGCAATTTTGATACGCTGATGCGCGCGATCACTCGGACAACTGGTCGCTTGGCGACGACGTACAGTTCGTGTTGGATGAATGGGCCGATGTCCTTGTTCGGCGGCGAGCCGCGCCGCAATCCGTTTGTGGGTGACGAAGCCCTACGAAGTTCATCGATCCCTAATGCTTCGTACGCGGAGGCAGAATGACAGTTCAGGCGAACGAGTTAGTTTCCGTCCCTATCTTGGGCCTCGCCCATATTGGCATTCGCGTGCACGACCTCGATCGCTCGGTGGGTTTCTACGAGCTGCTCGGCTTCACGAAGACCGCGGGTCCGATCGGTCCGGAGCCGGTGGCGATCCTCGATCACCCGTCGGGTATAGAGGTGAACCTGGTGCTCAACGCGCCGAATGCGAGCGAGCCAAACGTACTCATGGATGTCCCGGAGAAGCACCCAGGCATTACGCACTTCGCTCTCCTTTGCCCGGACGTCATGGCCGCGAAGGATCGGCTGGAGGCAGCCGGCATTCCCCTGAGTGGCGGACCCATCCGTTTCGGCCCCGGGGCGCAGGGGATCTTCGTACGCGATCCTGATCGCAATGTGATCGAATTGCACCAGCGCGGCTGACTTCAGATGGAACGGCGAGGCCACTCTCCGCCGTAGCGGACGACTGCTATGGGGTCCGTTGCCGAAGTCGGTGATCGGCCACTACCGGTTGTTAAGATCCTCGCTCGATGATCAAGCCTTGCTCTCACGCGGCATGACCTTGACCGTCGCGCCGCGTGCACGTGCGCCGATCATCGGCTTTAGGTACGGGCTGCCGCGGTACTTCTCCCGGTAGGCGTCGTCGATGCTGTCGTTGATGGGCCCATCGATGGCCTCGAAGGTCACGGCCTTCGTCATGCCAGCAACGGTGATCCGCCCCGCCTTCTGCCGCATCGCTGCCTGATACCAGCGCGACTTCTGCCCGTTATACGCGCGCACGTAGAGGCCATCGTCCATAACCACGGACCAGATCCAGGTCGGCGTGCCGTACGTGACCCCATCCTCCCGGAACGGCGAGATATGCAAGTCGTCGGTTGCAGCAATCTTACGCTGTTCGTCTTTCAGCCAAGTCGTCATGGGCGCCGACTCCTCGCGTTAGGGGCGCAAGAGCGACTTGATCGCACGCCGCTCGTCCATGGCGCGGTACCCCTCGGCGACCTGTTCGACCGGCAGGGTCAAATCGAAGACCCTCCCGGGGTTGATCTTCCCGTTCAGCACCAAGTCGATCAATTCGGGCAGGTAGCGGCGCACCGGCGCCGGCCCGCCGTGGAGGTGGACATGCTCGAAGAACAACTGCTGCCCGTCGAGCTGGACCCCGTGCGGCACGCCGACGAAGCTCACGTACCCGCCCGCCCGTGCGGCATGGATGGCCTGCATCATCGACTCCTGCGTGCCGACGCACTCGAGCACCGAGTCGGCGCCGACGCCGTTGGTCAAGTCGATGATCCGGTCAACCCCCGCGTCGCCACGCTCGGTCACGATGTCGGTGGCGCCGAACTCGCGAGCGAGTTTCTGTCGCTTGTCGTGCCGACTCATCGCGATGATCCGCTCCGCGCCCATCTGCTTGGCCGAGAGGACGCCGAGCAAGCCCACTGCGCCGTCGCCGACGACCACGACGGTCGACCCGGACTTCACGTTCGCCGCATCGGCGGCGAACCAACCGGTGCCCAGAACGTCCGATGCCGTCAGCAGGCCCGGCAGCAGATCGTCGGACGGAACGCCCGGCGTCGGCACCAGCGTGCCGTCGGCCAGCGGCACGCGCAGCACCGGCGCCTGCGCCCGCGTCATGAACTCGCGGTGCATGCACGATGACTGGTATCCGTAGTGGCAGTTGGGACACGTGTTGTCCGAAGTGGCGAACGAACCGATGACGAACTGCCCCGGTTTGACGGAGCGCACCGCGCTGCCGACCTCCTCGACGATGCCGCAGTATTCGTGCCCCATCGGCGTCGGCCCGTTGATCGGCTGCAGCCCCCGATACGGCCAAAGATCCGACCCGCACACGCAGGTAGCGGACATCGTGATGATCGCATCTGTCGGCTGCTCGAT
Organism: Pseudomonadota bacterium; assembly: GCA_018241785.1. Lineage (GTDB taxonomy): Bacteria > Pseudomonadota > Gammaproteobacteria > Burkholderiales > Casimicrobiaceae > VBCG01. Next base: position 2,712 of record JAFEDF010000211.1, read on the forward strand.
TTGCGGGTCCGGCTGGTCTTCGAACCGCAGGTCGCGTGGACCGTAGAGAACAGTGCCTTTCATGTCATTCCTCGCGCGGGCCGTTGTACTGCTCGTCGGTGACCTTCTCCATCCAGTCGACGACCTTGCCGTTCAACTCTTCCTGGATGGCGATATGCGTCATCGCGGTGTTCGGCGATGCGCCATGCCAATGCTTCTCGCCCGGCGGGCATGACACCACATCGCCGGGCCGAATTACCTTGATCGGACCACCCCAGCTCTGCACGAAGCCGCAACCCGACGTGACAATCAGCGTCTGACCTAGCGGATGCGTATGCCAATTGCTGCGCGCGCACGGCTCGAACGTCACGTAGGCGCCGCTCGAGCGAGCCGGTTCCGGCGCCTTGAAAAGCGGGTCAATGCGTACGGTGCCGGTGAAGTACTCGGCCGGCCCTTTGGTCGATGGCTGTGAGCCGTTTCGTTTCAGTTCCATTTGGAGAGTCTCTCTCAGTTTCGATGAGGTGACGAGCAACCGCTCCGGCTGGACGCTCGCCTTTGCAGGTGCTTGACGTTCATCTCAGCGCCGCTTCTCGAAGACTTCCTTCGCGACAGGCAACGCTGAGAAGACGTTGGGCCAGCCCGCGTAGAACGCGAGCTGCGTGAAAACCTCCGAGGCTTCGGCTTGGGTCAGGCCGTTGTCCATTGCTCGAT
>JAFEDF010000212.1 GCA_018241785.1 Pseudomonadota bacterium
CCGACAGCTTCGGCCGCGTGACCGGTGAACCAGCGCCACCGATCGCGCCCCGATACAATCCCGCGTGCCACGCCCGGGTGGTGAAACCGGTAGACACAGGGGACTTAAAATCCCCGGACCGCGAGGTCGTGCGGGTTCGACTCCCGCCCCGGGCACGCGTTCCTCGTCAACGCGCAGCGCCGGGCATCGAGTTCTGGGCGATCTTGGCGAAATCGCCCATCACCCGCTGCATCGTCTCGAACGCCGATCCGCCCGAGCTGACGACGCCCTGCATCGCCGACACCACCTTCTGCATCTGGCGCAGGTCGGGAAGCATCGCCATCGCCGCGCGCGTCTCCCTCACTCCCGGAACGCCTTCCATCTGATCGTCGATCAGCGCGAACAACCGCTTCTGGATCTCGACGATGAGATCGAACATTTCACTCCAGTAGTACATCGATTTCTCGAGCGCCTCCTGCGCGGCGCCCTGCCCGGCTGCCATCAGGTCCTGCGCATCGCGCGCCTCGGCCGCCGAGCGTGCATGCTTCTGCTGGAACGCGCGCGCCTCTTCCTCGCCTTCGAGCTGCTTCCTGCGCAACTCGCTTGCGCCCTCGATCGCCGTGTTGATGACCTCGAGCGCGAGCGCCGCGTTGGTCTTGTAGAGATCGAAGGCCTGCTCGGGAGTCAACATCTTCGGCATCCTGCCCATTCCGCCGAAGCTCGAGCTTGTGTCCCGCGGCGTGGCGGCGCGTGAGCCTGCTCCGGCGGCGGTCTTCGGCGGTGCCGAGCGCTTGCGGGCGGTAGCCTTGCGGGTGGCGGCTTTGCGGGCGGTCGCCTTCGGGGCGGGTTTCGAAGAGGCGGATGGGGCAGCGGTTTTCCTCGGCATGAGCGTTCTCCTCGCGAGATGGATCGGACTTTCCGAACGTCCCCTGACTGCTTGTAACGCCGGCCCCGGCCGCCGTCAAGGAAGCCACGGAAAGGTTGTGCGAAGCGGCAGGAGGCTTGACTGCGGGCCATCGCGATCTATAATCTATACCGTATATCCATACGGCATTCGATCGAGCCTCCATTCGCTTCCACCCGTTCGGAAACCGCCCCGTGCCCGCCCCCTCCCGCCATCGCCCCGGCCGCCGCTCCGCTTCACGTGAGCAGGGCGTCGCAGAGCCCGACGCGCCCCGGCTCACCGCGCGCCAGCAGCAGATCCTCGACTGGATTCGCGCGCACGTCGAAGCCTCGGGCATGCCGCCGACCCGCGCCGAGATCGCCGCCGGGCTCGGCTTCTCCACCGCGAGCTCGGCCGAGGACCATTTGCAGGCGCTGGCGCGCAAGGGTGCGCTCGAGATCGTCCCCGGCACGTCGCGCGGCCTGCGCCTGACGAGCCCTCCCGCGCTCGCGCTGCCGGGAACGCTGCCGCTCGTGGGCCGCGTCGCCGCCGGGCACCCGATCCTCGCCGTCGAGCACATCGAGGCGCGCTATCGCATCGATCCGGCGCTGTTCACGCCGCGCGCCGATTACCTCCTGCGCGTGCGCGGGCCGAGCATGCGCGACGCCGGCATCCTCGACGGCGACCTCCTCGCCGTGCATCGCACCTCCGACGCGCGCAGCGGCCAGATCGTCGTCGCGCGGATCGGCGGTATCGGTGGCGACGAGGTCACGGTGAAGCGCCTGCGCAGGCGCGGGCGCGAGATCGCCCTCGTTCCCGAGAACGACGCATTCGAGCCGATCATCGTCGAGGCGCAAACCGCCGCCTTCGCCATCGAAGGCATCGCCGTCGGTCTCGTCCGCAGCGGGAGCTTCTGACTTCGCTCCGACCCCGTTTCGGCGAAGACCGTTCTTTCCTCTCGATCACAAGGAGACATTCATGGTGCAACCGATTCCCGCCGGCTATCACGCGGTGACGCCGTACCTGATGGTGCGCGAAGCCGCGCGCGCGATCGACTTCTATCGCAACGCGTTCGGTGCCAGCGAAGTGATGCGCTTCGCCGAGCCGAACGGCCGCATCGCCCACGCCGAGATCAAAATCGGCGATTCGCACGTGATGCTCGCCGACGAGAACAGCATGCACCGCAGCCCGCAGACGCTGGGCGGCGCCGGAGTGAGCCTGATGCTGTACGTCGAGGACGTCGACCGCACGTTCGCACGGGCGGTCGCCGCCGGCGCCACCGTCGAGCGTCCGGTCGCCGACCAGTTCTATGGCGACCGCATGGGAACGCTCGTCGATCCGTTCGGCCACGTCTGGTCGATCGGCACGCACAGGGAGGACGTGTCGATGGAGGAAGTGCGGCGGCGGATGCAGGCGATCCCGTCGGCGGGCGGCTGAAGGGGATGAGGACTGCAGGCCGGCAACCGGCCTCACCCCACCCCGCGATCACGAAAACATCCAGCGAGGACACCGCTCATGTACACGCTCTACGGCAGGAAAGGCGCGGGATCGGCCGCGGTCGAAGCGGCGCTCGCGCTCGCGCATGCACCGTACCGGATGATCGAAACCGCGTCGTGGGAGCGAAACGAGGCCTTCCCCGAATTGCTGAAGCGCAATCCGCTCGGCCAGATCCCGACGCTCGTATCCGACGACGGCAGTGCGATGTCGGAGAGCGCGGCGATCTTGATCCACCTCGGCATCAGTCATCCCGACAGCGAGTTGCTGCCGGCCGACGCCACCGCGCGTGCGCAGGTCATCCGCGGCCTCGTGTTCATCGCCGCCAACTGCTATGCGGCGATCAGCATCATCGATTTTCCCGAGCGCTGGTGCGAGAACGCCGACGGCGACGAAGCGGTGCAGCAGCGCATCCGTGTCGGGACGCGCGCAAGGCTGCACCGGCACTGGGAGATGTTCGCCGACGTGTTTCCGCCGCAGCCGTGGCTGTCGGGCGAGCGTATCGGCGCGCTCGACCTGCTCGCCGCGGTCGTCTCGAAATGGTCAGGGGCGCGCAAGCATCTCGAAGAGCATCGCCCGGCGCTGTATCAGGCGTTGCTGCGCGTCGAAGCGCATCCCGAAGTCGCGGCGGTGTTCGCAGCCAACTGGCCTCCGGCCTGACCGCGACCGACCACGACCGATGAATCCTGCGTTCGCAGAGGTGCTCGCGCACCCGGCGATCTGGCGCGGCGGCGATTGCGCGTCCGAGCCGGCCACCGTCGCCACCGGCTTCGATGCGCTCGACGCCGTACTGCCCGGAGGCGGATGGCCGTGCGCCGCGCTGACCGAGATCGTGCTCGAGCGCGAAGGCATCGGCGAGATCTCGCTCACGCTCCCCGCGCTCGCGCGGCTGCAGGCCGAGGGAAGCCTCGTCGTGTGGGTCGCGCCGCCGCACCGGCCGTACGCTCCCGCGCTGGCCGCCGCCGGGCTCGACCTGTCGCAACTCGTCGTCGTGCGTAACGTCGACGAGCGCGACGCATTGTGGGTCTGCGAGCAGGCATTGCGCGCGCCCGAGTGCGGCGCAGTGTTCACGTGGACGAGCACGCACGACGAGCGCGCGCTGCGCCGGCTGCAGGTCGCTGCGCGCGAAGGCCGGAGCTGGGGCGTCGTGTGGCGGCGCCCCGGCCGGGGGGCGAGCGCTGGCGCGGCGCCGCTGCGCTTAGCGCTCGCGCCGCACGAAGGACAGCTCGCGGTGCATGTGCTCAAGCGCCGCGGCGCCGAACTGCCGTGCCCGGTATTGCTGAATCTTGCGCGGGAGCGAGCAGACGTTCCTGCGCTTATTGCCGAGCAGCATGCTTCCACGACAGCGCCGATTATCGCCGGCATCAGACCGCGATGTTGACGTTATAGTGATGTTTGCTACAGTGATCCGGTGAAGGTCCGGGAACTCATCGCGCTGCTGGAAGCCGACGGATGGTTCCATGTCCGAACCAAGGGTAGTCATCGGCAATTCCGTCACGACAGCAAGCCTGGAACCGTGACAGTCGCGGGAAAAGCGAGCCTTGACGTTCCGCCTGGCACGCTGAACAGCGCCTTGAAACAGGCCGGGCTCAAGAAGCCGGAGTAACGACGATGCGATATCTCGTAGTGGTTGAAAAAGGCCCCTCCTCGTACGGCGCGTACGTGCCTGACCTCCCGGGTTGCGTTGCGGTGGGAGAAACTCGTGAGGAGGTCCTTATTTCGATTCATGAAGCAATCGAGTTTCATCTCGAGGGGCTCAAGGAGGATGGTCAGCCGATCCCTCCACCAAGCTCATCCAGCGAAGTCGTGGAAGTTGCGGCCTGACCTCGTAGCTACTCGGCGGCATACACATCCGAACCAGCCATGATGGTTTCAGAGTCTCGCGCATCGCGCCGCATCCTGGCCATCGGCGGCGGTGGCTTCCTGATGGAGGATCAGCCATCGCCGATCGACCGGTACCTCGTGCAATTGATCGACCGGGAACGCCCCCGCATATGCGTGATCGGAACGCCGAGCGGCGATCCGCCGGAGATGATCGACAAGTTCTACGCGGCATTCGAGCCATTGGGCTGCATCTGCTCGCATCTCGCCTTCTTCCGCAAGCCATCTCCCGGATCGCTGCCGCTTGCGAATTTCGCTGAGCCATTGCTCGCGCACGACGCGATCTTCGTCGGTGGCGGTAACACCCGCTCGGCGCTCGCAGTCTGGCGCGAGTGGGGTCTCGATGCCGCACTGCAGGAAGCGTGGCTGCGCGGTGTTCTGCTGTCGGGCATGAGCGCAGGCGCCCTGTGCTGGTTCGAGCGGGGCCTGACCGATTCGTGCTGGGGTGCGGGCCTGCAGATGCTCGATGGTCTCGGCTTCCTGTCCGGAGGCTGCTGCGTCCATTACCGCGGCGAGCCCGAGCGCAGGCCCAGGCTGCACGAGGAGATCACAACCGGCGCCGCGACTGCGACGATCGCCATCGACGACGGTGCCGCGGTCCTCTATTCGGGAACGGACATCGCTGACGTCGTCCACTGGAAACCCGGCGCCACCGCGTACCGTGTCCGCAATGAAGATGGCGCGGTGGTCGAGCACGCGCTCCCTGCCCGAAGCCTCGAGGCGATCAATCGTAGTGCGCTCGGGGCTCCGACGCCTCGTCCGCGATCACGCCCGTGACATGACCGTTTCGCGGCATGATCGATCGCCGCGAGCGCTTGAAACCGTTGTCACATCATGCTGTGGGCCTGCCTCTTCCTGCCGTCGCTCGCACTCGATGTCTTTGCGCGCAACGCCGCCACTGACCCGGCGCGACGATCGCACGCGCATTTCCCACTCGTACGGCCGACAGCCGCGCAGTCACTACCCGCAGCACCTCCGCTCGTCGTCCACGACGGAGCCCGCCATCCTGTAGTGATCGCGGCGAATGCCGCAGCGCGAAAAGCGGGGATCCGCCACGGCCAACAGGTGTCCGCAGCGATCGCGCTCGCCCCCGATGTGCTTCTGCGCGAGCGCAATCGCGAGGCCGAGGCCGACGCACTCGTCGAGGTCGCCACACTCGCACTCGCGTTCACGCCGCAGGCGAGCCTGGCCCCCCCAGCGGCGGTCGTCGCCGAACTCGGCGCGAGCGCGCGTCTGTTCGGCGGGGTGTCGCACCTGCTCGAACGCCTCGTGCGGCAGGTCGAAGCGCGCGGCTACCGGGTGCGCAGCGCGATCGCGCCCACACCCACGGCGGCGTGGCTGCTGGCGCGTGCAGCGCCTGCGGTGCCGGCGACCGGA
>JAFEDF010000213.1 GCA_018241785.1 Pseudomonadota bacterium
CGGCCCTCCGGTCAACTGTGCGGTCGCGCGGGCGAAGCGCAGGCTGTGGTCGGTGGCGAGGGTCGCGAGGGCGGCCTCGCGCTGCGGCTTCGTTCCATTCTGCGCGATGCGCCGCAGGAGCTCGGGTGGAACGATTGCCCGGCATCCGCATCGATGCCGTTGCGGCGCAGCCGGAACGTTTCGCATGTGGCCTCCGTTCAGCGTCTTCGCGGGCGCCCCGTGCCCCACGCGCGGAGCAGCAGGTAACCGCCGATCATCCCGCCGAGGTGCGCAAAGTGTGCCACGCCTTCCTCGGTGCCGGTGACCCCGAGAAAGAGCTCGAGTGCTGCGTAGCCGAACACGAACACGCGCGCCGACATCGGAATCGGCGGAAACAGCAGCATGATCCGGTTGTGCGGGAAGAACTTCGCATAGGCGAGCAGGAGTCCGAAGATCCCACCCGAAGCGCCGATCGTCGGATAGATGCCGCCGGTCACCGCCGCGAAGACGAGCTGCGTTGCCGCCGCCGACAGCACGCACACGAAATAGTAGAGAACGTATCGGCGCGTCCCGAACACCTGCTCGACCGGGCTGCCGAACATGTACAGCGCGAACATGTTGAAACCGAGGTGCAGCAGGCTTCCGTGGAGGAACGCGTAGGTGACGAGCTGCCAGGGCAGGAAGCCCACACCCTGCCCCGCCTGCGCTGCGGCGAGCGGCCACAGCGCGAACGGGATGATCAGGCCGGGAAGAACGGATTGAAGCAGGAAGATGGCGACATTCGCGACGATCAGTGCAGTCGTGACGGGAGGCATGAGGGGCTGGGGGCGGCGTTGCTGCAATCCGGCAGCATACCCGGTTGCCCTTCCATCACCGATCGATGCGCTTGCGCCGGCTGCGTCACCGGGCCGAGCGCAGCCAATCCCACCAGGGCCACCGATCCGGCGATGGCGAGCAGCAGCGCTGCGCCTCGCCTTGTGCGCCACAAATTGTACGATGTGTCGGCGGCGCCGCGCAGGACGTCCGGCGTCGCGAGCTCGCCCGAATTCGGCACTGCCGCCGGCGTCGCGTCACCCCCTTCTGCGAGCGCGTCGGGTGGCGCCACGGCCGCCCTGGCCGCCGTCGCCGCCGCGGCCAGACGCGCCTCTTCGGCCTCCGCCCACGCGCGGGCCGACTCGAGCTCCCATTCGCACTCCTGGCAGATCCTGCCTCGTGAGTGAACTTCCTGGCTGCACATCCGGCACTTGGGCACCGGTCTCTCCTGGATGCCGAGGTTCACCAGCGAGCGCGACACGCGCCTGCTACCCCACCCCGTCACCCAAGCAAATCGCGGACCCGGCTTGTCAGGCGCGCCGGGCCGCGGCGACCCCACGCGAATGCGGTATGCTGAAACGTCCGTGCGCCACGGGCCACCGCGCCGCATCGATGCACGACCATGCCCGAGCTCACCACCGATGTCGCCGTGATCGGCGCCGGCACCGCCGGCCTCGCCGCCTATCGGGCGGCGCGTGCAGCAGGGCGCAGCGCGCTGCTGATCGAATCCGGCGCGTACGGGACGACCTGCGCGCGCGTCGGCTGCATGCCGAGCAAGCTCTTGATCGCGCCGGCCGAGGCTGCGCACGCAGTGGAGCGCTTTCCCGCCTTCGGCCTGCGGCTGGAAGGCCGCGTCACGGTCGACGGTCGCGCCGTGATGGAGCGCGTACGGCGCGAGCGTGATCGCTTCGTCGGCTTCGTGATCGAAGGAGTCGATGCGATCCCCGCCGCCGACAAGCTCGCCGGCCCGGCGCGGTTCGCGAGCGACACGCGGCTCGTCGTCGGCGACGATGCCGTGGTCGATGCGCGCGCGATCGTCATCGCGACCGGCTCGTCGCCGGCGTTCCCGCCGGGGTGGCGCGCGCTCGGCGAGCGTCTCGTCACCAACGACGAAGTGTTCGAGTGGACCGACCTGCCCCGCTCGGTCGCGGTGTTCGGCCCCGGAGTGATCGGCCTCGAGCTTGGCCAGGCGCTGCACCGCCTCGGCGTGCGGATCAAGGTATTCGGCCGCAGCGGCAGCATCGGTTCGCTCGGCGATCCCGTGCTGATCGACGAGGCGGCGCGCGTGTTCGGAGCCGAGTTTCCGCTCGCCCTGCGCACAAAGGCCGACGTGACGGCCGAGGACGGCGGCGTCGTCGTCACCGAGCACGACACCGCCGGCGGCGCAAACAGCGAGCGCTTCGAATTCCTGCTCGCGGCGACCGGCCGGCAGCCGAACGTCTCCCGACTGGGGCTCGAGCACACGACGCTCGTGCGCGACACCGCGGGTATCCCGGTGTTCGACCGCGAGACGCTGCAATGCGGCGACGCTGGCGTGTTCATCGCAGGCGACGCCAACGACGACCTGCCGCTGCTGCACGAGGCCGCCGACGAGGGACGCATCGCCGGCGACAATGCGGCGCATTTTCCGCGTGTTCGCGCGGGGCTGCGGCGTGCGCCGCTCGCAATCGTCTTCACCGATCCGCAGATCGCGATCGTCGGCGGAGGTTATGCGGCGCTTGCCGGCCGCGAGTTCGTCACCGGCGAGGTGTCGTTCCACAATCAGGGCCGCTCGCGGGTCATGCTGCGCAACCGCGGGCGGCTGCACGTCTACGCCGATCCGGCGAGCGGCGAGCTGCTCGGCGCCGAGATGCTCGGGCCCGACGCCGAGCATCTCGGCCACCTGCTCGCCTGGGCGCTGCAGCTCGACCTCAAGATCGCCGACATGCTGCGCCTGCCGTTCTACCACCCGGTCGTCGAGGAGGGGCTGCGTACGGCGCTGCGCGACGCCCAGGCGAAGATCGGAGCCGCTGCGCAACGGCGACACGTCGCGTGAGGCCGCCAGCCGGCGGCCGCTGCGACGGACGATGCGCCGGTGCGATCAGCGCGGCGAGCCGGCCGTCCTGCGAATGAATCGCGCGACGCTGTCGTGCAGCGCTTCGAGCGACGGCAGGTTCACGTACACCATGTGCCCTGCCGGGTAGTAGCGATACTCGATGTTGGCGGCGAGTGCGGGGCGGATCGGCAGGTGGTGCATCTCGTACCAGCCCTGGTAGTAAGGTGTCGCGAGGTCGAAATGGCCACCGTTGACCATGACCGCGAGGCGCGGATTGGCGGTCATGGCTGCGGCGAGGTCCGGCATCACGTTGAGCGGCCCGGCGAGCCGCTGGTCGGCACCCGGCGGCCGGTGCCGCCAATCCCAGTCGCGGTCGACGTCGATGTCGGCCTTGTAGGCCTCGCCCGTGCCGTAGCCGAGCGTCGAGCGCACGTAGTCGTTGAGCGCGGCGACGTAGGCCGGCCGCAGTGAAGCGGCCAAAGGGTCGTACTCGGCGCGCTGTCCGAGCGGATCGAAGCTCGGCCCCGTGTAGCGCGCGTCGAAGCGGCCTGTCGTCGCGTCGGCCTCCTGCTGCAGTGCCTGCTCGAACTCGCCGCCGTCGACGCGGAGGTTCGCCTTCAGAATGTAGGCTTCCGGCAATCCGGTGTAGCGGTGTAGCGCAGCCGCGATCGTCCGGCGAGCCGCGTCGTCGAGCTCGCTGCCTCGCGCCAGTGCCGCCGCATAGTCGGTCATGGCGAACCGCTCGACTTCGCGCAGCAACGGTTCGAGTTGCGAAGGCCGGTCGCCGGGAAGCCGATGGTGATACCACGCCGCGGCGGCAAAGCTCGGCAGCGCGAGCTCGTAGGGCAGATCGACCCCCGGATTGAACGAGGGACCGTCGATCGACAGCGTGTAGTTGAGGATCTGCGACAGCATGATCACGCCATTGAAGTTCATGCCATAGCGTTCCTGCAGCACGTGGACGAGCGCCGCCGCGCGCGGGGTCCCGTAGCTCTCGCCGAACAGGTACTTGGGCGACGGCCAGCGCCCGAATTGCGTGACGAACTGCATGATGAACGACGCGAAGGCGTGCACGTCCTGGTCGACGCCATAGAAGGCCTTCGCGGCGTCCTTGCCGGCGATGCGCCCGAATCCGGTGCCGGGCGCGTCGACGAACACGAGGTCGCTCGCGTCGAGAAGACTCTGGCCGTTGTCGACGATCGCGTAGGGCGGTGCCGAGCCCGCGGCCAGGTCGGCGGCGACGACGCGCCGCGGACCGAATGCGCCGATGTGCAGCCACATCGACGACGACCCCGGACCGCCGTTGAAGAGGAAGGTGATCGGGCGCGCTGCGACGTTCGCCCCGGCGGCGAAATAGGCGACGTAGGACATCGACGCGACTGCGGTCGGGTTCTTGCTGTCCTTCTCCTGCGGAGCGTCGCTCCACTTCGCCGGGTGGACGACCAGCGTTCCGGCCACCGCCTTGTAGGCGATGCGGGTACCGCCGGCGTCGACCGTCCCGACACTGTCATGCCGGGAGGGAGCCAGCAAAGCCGCCGCAGCTTCCGCTCGCAGCTCGGCGCGTGACGGCGACGGCGGCGTCGACGGCGGCGTCGAGGACGACGGCGGCGAAGCGGCCGGCTGCACAACGGGTGCAGGGGCCGCGCAGGCGCTCGCCGGCAGCACCATCGCGACGATCAGCGGCCACGTGCGTCTCAGCATCGGCTCCTCACTCGCGTTTGCTCATTCGTCGCGACCGCCGCTTCCAGCCGCCGAGGCGATGACGCCGGCAGCTTCGAGCGCATCGATCTCGGCATCGGCGTAGCCATGCTCGTGCAGGACCGCACGGCTGTGCTCGCCCAGCATCGGTGCAGCGCGGCCGACCCGGGTCGGCGTCGCCGAGAAATGGATCGGGCATCCGAGCGAGCGCGTTACGCCGGCTCGCGGATGCGTCGTCTCGACCACCATGCCGCGTGCGCGCATCTGCGGGTGCGCGAGCGCCTCGCCGATCGAGTGCACCGGCCCGGCGGGCACGCCCGCCGCATCGAACGCGGCGAGCCAATCGGTGCGGCCGCGCGTGGACAATACGGCGCTCATCGCCGCGACGAGCGCCGGCCGGTTCGCCATCCGCGCGGCATTGCTCGCGAAGCGCGCGTCGGCGCACCACTCGGGATGGCCAAGCACCTCGGCAATGCGCTCCCAGTTCGCCTGGTTCGCGCCGCCGATGTTGATCCAGCCGTCCGCCGCCGCAAACGCCTGATACGGCGCCGTCAGCACGTGCGCCGATCCGGTGGGTCCCGGCGACACGCCGGTTGCCAGCTGGATCGCCGCCTGCCAGTACGTCTGCTGCAGCGCGGCCTCGGCGAGCGAGGTGTCGACAACCTGCCCCTGCCCGGTTTGCAGCCGATGCGCCCATGCAGCGACGATGCCGAGCGCGGCGAGAATCCCGGCATTGATGTCGGCGACCGGGTTGCCGTTCTTGACCGGCGGACCTCCCGCTTCGCCGGTGATCGACATCAGGCCGGCGAAGCCCTGCGCGATGAGGTCGAAACCACCTTTCGCAGCGTCGGGTCCGCTGCGTCCGTAGCCCGATATTGCGCAGTAGATGAGCGCGGGGTTGGCAGCCATCAGCACGTCGGCGCCGAGGCCGAATCTCTCCATCGTCCCCGCGCGGAAGTTCTCGGTCAGCACGTCGGCCCGCGCGGCGAGGCGCAGCAGCACGTCGCGCCCCTGCGGATGCTTGAGGTCGAGCGCGATGCCGCGCTTGTTGCGGTTCAGCATCAGGAACGGCGCCGACTCGCCGTTGATCGACGGCTGGGCATAGCCGCGCGCATCGTCGCCGCCGGTCAGCTTCTCGACCTTGATGACATCGGCGCCCATGTCGGCGAGCAGCATTCCGCAGGTCGGGCCGGCCATGATCTGCGCAAGCTCGAGCACGCGCATGCCGGCGAGAGGGCCGCGGGAACCCGCAGTCGACATCCGTCAGCGCCCGTCGAAGCGCGGCACGCGCCTCGCGAGGAAAGCCGCACAGCCTTCGCGAAAATCGGCCGTATCGAAGCAGTCGAAGGCCTCGTCGATCTCGTCGTCAGTGAGCGGCGTCGCATCGCGCAGGCGCCGTGCGAACTTCTTGTGCCAGCGCGCGACCCACGGTGCGCCGCCGGCGATCCGCTGCGCGGTGGCAAGCGCTTCGGCAGCCACGTCCGCATCTGCGACCACGCGCGTCACAAGCCCCTTCCGCAGAGCTTCCGCCGCGTCGAAGATGCGTCCTTCGAGCAGGATCTCGAGCGTCGCGGCGTACCCGGCGAGGCGCAGCAGCGGCGCCATCTCGGCATGCGCCATGACGAGCCCGAGGTTGCGGATCGGCGCGCCGAAGCGACTGCCTTCGCCGCAGATGCGCAGATCGCACAGCGCGGCGATCTCGAGCCCGCCGCCGACGCAGATGCCGTGGATCTCGGCGACGATCGGCAGCGGACAGGCATCGAGCGAGCGCAGCGCGGCGTGCATCACCGCGCCGTATTCGCGCGCCTGCCCGCTGTTCGAGCGCTCGCGCTCGAACTCGCCGATATCGTTTCCCGGCGAGAACGCCCGCTCGCCGGCGCCGCGGACCACGATGCAGCGCAGATCGGCTGCAGCGCCGAGCGCGTCGACGGCGGCGCCGAGCTCGCGCCACATGCTGCGTGTCAGCGCGTTGAGCTTGTCCGGACGATCGAGCGCCACGGTGGCGATCGCCCCCTCCCGGGTCACCGTCACGGTGCCCGGATCGAAGGTAGCCGTGCTGCGCGGCGCAGTCATCGGTAGAAGAGGCGCACGAGCCCCATCCCCGTCACCGGGACGTAGGTGACGAGGAGCAGCACCGTGACCAGCACGGCGATGAAGCCGAGATTGACCCGCGTCACCGCCCAGATCGACGCTCTCGCGATCGAGCTCGCGACCATCAGCACGCTCGCGACCGGCGGGGTCTGCTGGCCGATGCCGAGGTTCACCGTGACGATGAGCCCGAAGTGCACCGGGTCGATGCCGACCGCGCGGACGAGGGGCATCACCACCGGTACGACGAGAATGATCGCCGCTGCCGAATGCAGGAACATGCCGAGCAGCAGAAACAGGAGATTGAGCATCGCGAGCACCAGCCACTTGTCGTGCGTCAGTGCCGACACCGACTGCGCGAGGTGCTGCGGCGCCTGCACCTCGGTGAGATACGTGCCGAGGAGCTCGCTCGTCGCGACGCGCAGCATCACCACTGCCGTCTGCACGGCGCCGTCGACGATCGCGCGGCGGAGTTCGGTGGCGTCGAGCTCCCGATAGATGACGAGCCCGACGAAAAGCGCCGCGACGACGGCGAGCGAGGCGCCCTCGGTCGCCGTGACCACGCCGCCGAAGATGCCGCCGAGGATGATGATCGGCAGCAGGAACGCCCAGATCGCCTCGCGCCCGGTCCTGCGCACGCGCTGCCACGAAAACGCCTCCTCGCGCGGCAGGTTGTAGCGGCGAGCGTAGACGTGCGCAACCCCCATCAGCCCCAGGCCGCCGAGGACGCCCGGGACAATGCCGGCAACGAAGAGCTGCACCACCGAGGTCTCCGCCATGACGGCGTAGAGAATCATCGGGATCGACGGGGGGATGATGACGGCGAGCGTCGCCGCCGACGACATCACCGCCGCGGCGAGCGGCGCCGGGTAGCCCTTCGACTTCATTCCGGGGATCAGGATCGAGCCCAGTGCGGCGACGTCGGCGACCGCCGAACCCGAGATCTCGGCGAAGAACAGCGACGTGCCGATCGACACCTGCGCGA
>JAFEDF010000214.1 GCA_018241785.1 Pseudomonadota bacterium
CCCGACGACGCCACGATGACCGCCGTGTGTCTCGCGATCGGCGCGCAGGGCAACGTGCGCAGCGAGACGCTGCGCGCGTTCTCGAGCTCCGAGATGGGCGCGATCCTCGCGAAATTGAATTAGCGGCGTGGGGGCAGGTCTTGCCTTTTGCCTGCGCGGACCCGCGCCGGCCAAAGGCAAGACCTGACCCCCTAGAAGAACGCCCTGAGCTCGCGCAACGTCTCATCCGGCGCTTCCTCCGCGAGATAGTGCCCGGCCGGAAGCGCGCGGCCGCGCACGTCCTCGGCGACGGCGCGCCAGTCGTCGAGCGGCTTGCATAGGCGATGAACGACGCCGCGCTCGCCCCACAGCACGAGCAGCGGGCAGGCGACGCGGTGCTGCTCGTTGCCGGCGTCGTGCTCGAGATCGATCGACGCCGACGCGCGGTAATCCTCGCAGGTCGCGTGGATCGTCGCGGTATCGGCGAAGCAGCGCTCGTACTCGGCGAGCGCACGCGGATCGAAGTGCGAAAGCCCCGTTCCCCAGCCGCCGAGCTTGCGGTGCAGGTAGTAGACGGGATCGGCGCCGATCAGCCGCTCGGGAAGGTCGAACGGCTGGATCAGGAAGAACCAGTGGTAGTACGCCGTCGCGAACGCGAGGTCGGTGTTGAGATACATCGTGCGCGTCGGCGAAATGTCGAGAAGTGCCACCCGCGACACCGCGTCCGGATGGTCGACGCAGAGGCGGTGCGACACGCGGGCACCGCGATCGTGCCCGACGAGGATGAACCTCGGATGGCCGAGATCGCGCATCAGCTCGACCATGTCGCGCGCCATCGCGCGCTTCGAGTACGCGGCGTGGGTCGCGTCCGATTCAGGCTTGCCCGAGTCCCCGTAGCCGCGCAGGTCGGCGCAGACCACCGTGTAGTCGTGCGCGAGGACGGGAGCGACCCGATGCCACATCGCGTGGGTCTGCGGGTAGCCGTGCAGCATCAGGAGCGGCGGCCCGTTGCCGCCGACGACGCAGCGGATCTCCGTCTCCGACGTGCGGACGCGGTGCGTCGTGAAGCCGGGAAAGAGCGGGTCGGCGTTCATGGACTTGTGGGGCAGAGTACATCAATCGGTGGCCCGGATGGAGTACAATCCAGCCTGTCAGCTAGACGGTTAAGGATGCTCGATGCGTGAGATCGGAGCCTTCGAGGCGAAGAACAAGTTCGGGGCGGTGCTCGACTGGGTCGAGGGCGGCGAGGAAGTCGTCATCACCCGGCGCGGCAAGGTGGTCGCCCGCCTCGTCCCCAGCGGCTCCGGCATCGATCGCGAACGGGTGGCCCGCGCGGTATCGGACATCCTCGCCCGGCGAGTCGGTGTGACCCTCGGCGGTCTCAAGATCAAGGATCTCGTCAGCGAGGGCCGGCGATGAGCGTCGTCATCGACAGTTCGGTCACACTCGCCTGGTTCTTCGAAGACGAACGCAGCGACGCGACCGATGCGCTGCTGCAGCAGGTCGTGGCGGAAGGAGCCGTCGTGCCGTCGCTGTGGAGGCTCGAGATCGCGAACGGGTTTCAGTCGGCGCTGCGGCGCAAGCGCATCACCGTGGCGTTCCGCGATGCGTCGCTCGCGGACCTGGCCGCCTTTCCGATCGCCGTCGACGCGGAAACCGATCGGCATGCGTGGGGAAGCACGCTGACCCTCGCCGAGCGCCACGGGCTGACTCCCTACGATGCGTGCTATCTGGAACTCGCGCAGCGGCTGCGCCTGCCTCTCGCGTCGCTCGACCGCGAGCTGCGCGCGGCAAGCCGCGCGCTGCGCGTCGCGCTGAAACCTTGAGCAAAGATCCCGATCTGACCGGCCCGGACCTGCACGCGGGCTATCGCTCGCTCGTCCGCCGGCCGGGCGTCCATGCGGTCGAGGTCATCGACCAGCGGAGGCTTCCGCACGAGACCGTCACGCTCACGCTCGCCGATGCCGGCGCGGCGGCGGCGGCAATCCGCGACATGACGATCCGCGGAGCGCCTCTCATCGGCGCCGTCGGCGCCTACGGTCTTGCAATGGCGTTGGACCACGACCCGGGCGACGCCTCGCTCGCCGCGGCCCATGCGATGCTCGACAAGACGCGCCCGACCGCGGTGAACCTGCGTTGGGCGCTCGACCGCGTGCGCGCCGCCGTGCGCGCGTTGCCGGTCTCCGTACGCGCCCACGCAGCGTGGCGCGAAGCCGATGCGATCGTCGCCGAGGACATCGCGATCAACCAGGCAATCGGCGTGCACGGGCTCGGACTCCTGCGCGAGCTTGCGGCGGCGCGCGAGCTGGCGGCGACGCGCGGGCGTGCGGCAACGCGCGTGGATGCGGTGGCACCTGCGCGACCGCTCAACGTGATGACCCACTGCAATGCCGGCGCGCTCGCGACCTGCGGCTTCGGCACGGCGACGGCTCCCCTCTTCCTCGCCCAGTCCGAAGGATTGCCGCTCCATGTGTGGGTGAGTGAGACAAGACCACGACTGCAAGGAGCGAACCTCACCGCGTGGGAGCTCGCGCAGCACGGTATTGCGCATGCGGTGTTCGTCGACAGCGCGGCCGGGCTCCTGATGCGCCGGGGCGAAGTCGACCTCGTGCTGGTCGGCGCCGACCGCGTCGCCGCGAACGGCGACGTCTGCAACAAGATCGGCACCTACGACAAGGCCCTCGCCGCAGCCGACAACGACGTGCCGTTCTACGTAGCGCTCCCGTCGCCGACGTTCGACGGGTCGCTCGGCTCGGGCGACATGATCGCGATCGAAGCGCGTGCGGCGAGCGAGGTGCTCGAAGTAACCGGACGCGGGTCCGACGACACGACCGCGGGTGCCACCGTGACGGTCGGCATCGCTCCCGCCGGCACGCGCGCCGTCAACTTCGCGTTCGACGTGACCCCGGCGCGGCTCGTCACGGGATACATCACCGAGCGCGGGATCGCGAAGGGCGCCGGCGCGCTCGCGGCGCTTTTCGGGCGATCGGGCGGCGAGGAGCGCGGCGAAGCGTCCGGCACGCAGCGCGGCAGAGGGACCTGAAGTGACGACAACATCGCTTCGCGCGCAGATCGTC
>JAFEDF010000215.1 GCA_018241785.1 Pseudomonadota bacterium
GCCTGCAGCCGAGCGGGGACGTGCGCCTCGAGACCGTCGGGCGCGCGGCGCCGGGGGTCGAGATCCGCATCGCCGAGAGCGGCGAAGTGCTGCTGCGCGGCCCGATGCTTCTGAAGGAGTACTACAGGCGGCCCGACGCGACCGCCGAGTCGATCGACCGCGAGGGCTACTTCCACACCGGCGACGCCGGCGTGTTCGACGCCGCCGGAGAGCTCAGGATCATCGATCGCGCGAAGGACGTCGGCAAGCTCGCGAGCGGCGCGATCTTCGCGCCCAACTACATCGAGAACAAGCTCAAGTTCTTCCCGCACATCCGCGAGGCGGTCGCCTTCGGCGACGGGCGCGACCGCGTGTGCGCGTTCATCAACATCGATTTCGGCTCGGTCGGCGACTGGGCCGAGCGCCGCGGCCTCGCCTACTCGGGCTACACCGATCTCGCCGCGAAGCCCGAGGTATACGCGCTCATCCGCGACTGCGTCGAGAAGGTGAACGCCGGGCTCGCGAGCGAGCCCGGCCTTGCCGACACCCAGGTGAGCCGCTTCCTCATCCTGCACAAGGAGCTCGACCCCGACGACGACGAGCTGACGCGCACGCGCAAGGTCCGCCGCAGGTTCATCGCGGAGAAATACAGGGTGCTGATCGACGCCCTCTACTCGGGGCGCAAGGTCCAGCACGTCGAGACGCAGGTGAAGTTCGAGGACGGGCGCCAGGGCATCGTCGCCGCCGATCTCGTGATCGAGGACGCGAAGGTCTTCGCGCCGCGCGTCGCGCGGGCGGCCTGAGGGCGAGCACATGGGCGAGCGCCGCATCGGAGACGTCGTGCTCGCGCTCGAGCGCATCTCGCTCGCCTTCGGAGGCGTCAAGGCGCTCACCGACATCAGCTTCGACGTCCGCGAGCACGAGGTGCGCGCGATCATCGGCCCCAACGGCGCCGGCAAGAGCTCGATGCTGAACGTCATCAACGGGGTCTACCGCCCGCAACAGGGCACGATCACCTACCGCGGGGCGCCGCGCCACGGCATGGATCCGCACGCCGCCGCGGCGCTGGGGATCGCGCGCACATTCCAGAACATCGCGCTCTTCCGCGGCATGACGGTGCTCGACAATGTGATGACCGGGCGCAACCTGAAAATCCGCACGAATTTTCTCGAGCATGCGATCTGGTGGGGCCGGGCGCGGCGCGAGGAGCTCGACAACCGGCGCAAGGTCGAGGAGGTGATCGACTTCCTCGAGATCCAGCACATCCGCAAGACCCCCGTCGGCCGCCTGCCCTACGGGTTGCAGAAGCGCGTCGAGCTCGCCCGCGCCCTCGCCGCCGAGCCGGAGCTCCTGCTCCTCGACGAGCCGATGGCGGGAATGAACGTCGAGGAGAAGCAGGACATGTGCCGCTTCGTGCTCGACGTCAACGAGCAGTACGGGACGACGATCGTGCTGATCGAGCACGACATGGGTGTGGTGATGGACATCTCGGATCGCGTCGTCGTGCTCGACTACGGCCGCAAGATCGGCGACGGAACTCCGGACGAGGTGCGCGGCAGCCAGGCGGTGATCGACGCCTATCTCGGGGTTACGCACTGATGTCGTTCTTCTTCGAGGTCCTCGTCGCGGGACTGCTCTCGGGCGTGATGTACGCGCTGGTCGCGCTCGGCTTCGTGCTGATCTTCAAGGCGTCGGGCGTGTTCAACTTCGCGCAGGGCGCGATGGTGTTCTTCGCTGCCGCGACGTTCGCAGGGCTTCAGCAGGAGCATCACCTCAGCGTATGGCTCGCGCTGCCGCTGGCGCTCGTCGCGATGGTGGTGCTGGGACTCGTGATCGAGCGCGTGGTGCTGCGCCCGCTCGTCAACCAGCCGCAGATCACTCTCTTCATGGCGACGATCGGGCTCGCCTTTTTCATCGAGGGGATGTCGCAGATGTTCTGGGGCAGCACGCCGCGGGGCCTCTCGATCGGCATCGAGGACCAGCCGTTCCAGTGGGTGTCCGACCGGCTCAACATCAACATCAGCCAGTTCGACGTGTTCGCGGCGTTCGTCTCGGGGATCCTCGTCGTTCTGCTCGCGCTCTTCTTCCAGCGCACGCGAATCGGGCGCGCGCTGCGCGCGGTGGCCGACGATCACCAGGCGGCGTTGTCGGTCGGCATCCCGCTGCAGTACATCTGGGCGATCGTCTGGGCGGTGGCGGGCTTCGTCGCGCTCGTCGCGGGCATGCTCTGGGGTGCCCGCAACGGTGTCGGCTTCTCCCTCACCTTCACCGCGCTGAAGGCTCTGCCGGTGCTGATCCTCGGCGGCTTCGAATCGATCCCCGGCGCGATCGTCGGCGGACTCATCATCGGGGCGAGCGAGAAGGTCGCCGAGGTCTATCTCGGCCCGCACGTCGGCGGCGGGATCGAGGGCTGGTTCGCCTACGTGATCGCGCTCGCGTTTTTGCTCGTGCGGCCCGAGGGGCTGTTCGGCGAGAAGCACATCGACCGCGTATGAGCGGCGTCCTTCACCAGGCGGGGTGCTGAGTGCTCTACCGCGAAGCCGGCCAGTTCAAGGCGACCTACGCCGCCGACCAGCAGATCTTCCCGATCCGCCAGGACCGGATCGTGATGATCGCGCTCGTCGTCTTTATGTTCGCCGTCGTCCCCGCGGTCGCCGACCAGTACTGGCTGTCGGCAGTGCTGATTCCGGTGCTGATCTTCGCGCTCGCCACGATCGGCCTCAACATCCTGACCGGGTACGCCGGGCAGCTCTCGCTCGGAACAGCGGCGTTCATGGCGGTCGGCGCATTTGCCGCCTACAACCTCGACCTGCGGGTGCCCGGTATCCCGCTCCCGGTGGTGCTCGCCCTCGCCGGGGTCTTCGCGGCGGGCGTCGGTGCGGTCTTCGGCCTGCCGAGTCTGCGGATCAAGGGCTTCTATCTCGCGGTTGCGACACTGGCCGCACAGTTCTTCATCGTCTGGGCGCTGGTCAAGTTCTCCTGGTTCTCGAACGATTCGAGCTCGGGGGTCATCACTGCGCAGAAGATGCACCTCTTCGGCAAGGTGCTCGACACTCCTGCGCAGAAGTACCTGATCACGCTGGCGGTCGTCGTGCTGCTCGCGCTCGCGGCGAAGAACCTGATGCGCAGTTCGACCGGCCGCGCGTTCATGGCGGTGCGCGACATGGACGTCGCAGCGGCCGTGATCGGCATTCCGCTGATGCGCACGAAGCTTCTCGCGTTCGCGATCAGCTCGTTCTATTGCGGCGTCGCCGGCGCGCTCTACGCCTACGCCTATCTCGGCACCGTCGAGCCCGAGGGCTTCACGCTCGACCTGTCGTTTCGCATCCTGTTCATGGTGATCATCGGCGGGATGGGCAGTATCCTCGGGTCGTTTCTCGGCGCAGCGTTCATCGTGCTGGTGCCGATCGGGCTCAACGTGTCGACGCAGTGGCTGAACGGCGTGCTGCAATCGATGCTCCACTGGTCGCTGCCGGGATCGCTGACCTCGAATCTCGAGCTGATGGTATTCGGGGGGCTCATCATCTTCTTTCTCGCGGTCGAGCCGCACGGGCTCGCGAGGCTGTGGCAGATCGGCAAGGAGAAGCTGAGACTGTGGCCGTTTCCCCATTGAGACGCAGGCATTGAGTTGCCGGCGGGGCTGGCGGATCATGCCGGCTGCGTGCATCGTCGCGGCGAACGCCGCGGTTCTTGAACAAGGACGTTTTCTGGAGGTGATCATGTTGCGACGCACCAAGGTTCTGGCGGGCCTGTTCGGCCTCGCGCTCGCGGCGGCGACCGGCGCCGCGCTGGCTGCCGGCGAGCAGTTCGTTCCGTTGCTCTCCTATCGAGTGGGCCCCTACGCGGCCGGCGGCTCGGGCTTCTTCGGCGGCTATATCGATTACATGAACTACGTCAACATGAAGGAAGGGGGCATCAACGGCGTCAAGCTCAGCTGGGAGGAGTGCGAGACGGAGTACAACAATTCGCGCGGCGTCGAGTGCTACGAGCGGCTGAAGAAGCACGGCGGCGGTGCATCGATGGTTCAGCCGCTGTCGACCGGCATCAGCTACAGCCTCATCGATCGCGTGGCCACCGACAAGATTCCGCTGGTGACGATCGGCTATGGACGCACCGATGCCGCCGACGGCTCGGTGTTTCCGTGGGTGTTCCCGATGATCACGACGTACTGGAGCCAGGCGTCCGACATCATCAAGTACATCGAGACGAAGGCAGGGGGCGCGGACAAGCTTCGCGGCAAGAAGATCGTTCATCTCTACCATGACTCGGCCTACGGCAAGGAGCCGATCCCGGTGCTCGAGGCTTACGCGAAGCAACTCGGCTTCGAACTCACGCTGATTCCGGTCGCGCACCCTGGCAACGAGCAGGGTGCGCAATGGCTGCAGATCCGCCAGATCAAGCCCGACTGGGTGATCCTCTGGGGCTGGGGCGTGATGAACCCGACTGCACTCAAGGCTGCCGCCAAGGTCGGCTATCCGCGCACGCAGATCATCGGCGACTGGTGGGCGGGCTCGGAAGAGGACGTGATTCCGGCCGGCGACGCCGCCAAGGGCTACACCGCCGCGGCATTCAATGGGTCGGGCGCAAACCTGCCGCTGGTGCAGGCGATCAAGAAGGTCGTCTACGGCGCCGGCAAGGGCAACCTCGAAGACAAATCGCGGATCGGCAGCGTCTACCACGTGCGCGGCATCGTGTCGGGGATCGTCACCGTCGAGGCGATCCGCGTTGCGCAGGAGCATTTCGGCAAGGGCAAGGTGATGACGGGCGAGCAGGTACGCTGGGGCCTCGATCACCTCAACCTGACCGAAGCGCGCTTGAAGCAGCTCGATGCCGACGGGCTGATGCCGCCGACGCACGTGACCTGCGAGGATCACGAAGGGTCGGGGCTCGCAAGGTTCCAGACCTGGGACGGCAACGAGTGGAAGGTCGTCAGCGGCTGGATCTCGCCCGACAAGCAGATGCTGCGCGCGATGATCGTCGAATCGGCCAACAAGTACGCGAAGGAGAAGGGCATCACGCCTCGCGACTGCAGCAAGGAAGGCTGACCGGGGTAGGGGTCAGGTCTTGCCAGGCAAGACCTGACCCCACCGCGCCATGCAGACTGCTCGATTCTCGTCGAATGCCGCGCCCGCCCCGGCGGCGGCGCGAGCGGCGCTCACCGTGAACAACGTCGAGGTCATCTACGACCACGTCATCCTCGTGCTGAAAGGCGTGTCGCTCGAAGTCCCCGAAGGCGGAATCGTCGCGCTGCTCGGCGCGAACGGCGCCGGCAAGACGACGACGCTGAAGGCGATCTCCAACCTGCTGCGCGCGGAGCGCGGCGAGGTGACCAAGGGGACGATCGAATTCCGCGGCGA
>JAFEDF010000216.1 GCA_018241785.1 Pseudomonadota bacterium
ACCTGCTCGAACGCCTCGTGCGGCAGGTCGAAGCGCGCGGCTACCGGGTGCGCAGCGCGATCGCGCCCACACCCACGGCGGCGTGGCTGCTGGCGCGTGCAGCGCCTGCGGTGCCGGCGACCGGATCGATGCCACCACGGCCGGTGCCAGTAACGACCGTCGCGGAACTGCCCGCAGCACTCGACGCACTGCCGCTGATGCTGCTCGATCCCGACGCGGCCGCGCTCGCCACACTCAACGCTGCGGGGGTGACGACGCTCGGTGCCGCACACCGCCTGCCGCGCGCAGCACTCGCGCGGCGCGTCGGCACTGCGTTCGTCGACGCGCTCGGCCGCGCGTTTGGCACGGTCCCCGACCCGCGCGAGCCCTACCGGCCGCCGCCGCGCTTCGAGCGCAGACTGCCGCTGCCCGCTGCGGTCGAGACCGTCGATGCGCTCGGCTTCGCCGTCAACCGCCTGCTGCACGACCTGTCGGGGTGGCTTGCGGCGCGTGGGCTCGGCGTCACGCGTTTCACGCTGACGCTCGGCCACGAACGCCATCTGCGCGAACGCGGGCTGGCGGCGACTTCGGTGGCCTTCGCGTTCGGCGCACCCACTCGCGC
This sequence comes from Pseudomonadota bacterium, assembly GCA_018241785.1. GTDB lineage: Bacteria > Pseudomonadota > Gammaproteobacteria > Burkholderiales > Casimicrobiaceae > VBCG01. The sequence goes on from JAFEDF010000216.1 coordinate 602, forward strand.
ACCTGCACATCTCCACACGGTGCTGCGCGAGCGGCTCGCCCGCGTCGAACTGCCTGCCGCCGTCGACGCGCTCGTGCTCGTCAGCGATGAGACTGCGCCGCTCGCCGGCCGCAGTCTCGGCCTGCTTCCCGGCGACGCCCGGTCGCTTCGAAACGAATCCGATGCCGCAGTCGTGCCCCTGCTCGAGCGGCTGCGCTCGCGGCTGTCCGACGATGCGGTCGTCGTGCTCGAAACCTGCGCCGAGCATCGTCCCGAGTACGCGATGCGGATGATCGGCGCAGCGCCCGTCGCGCCTGCCCACGCGTCAGTACCCCCGGGGGCAGCGCCGCCGCGCCCGTTGTGGCTGCTCGACGAAGCGCGCCTGCTGCGCGCGGACATCGAGGTGAAGCCGTGGGTGCTGCGCGACGGGCCCGAGCGCATCGAATCGGGATGGTGGGACGGGCGTGATCTGCGCCGCGACTATTTCGTCGCCGAATCACCGCGCGGAGAAACGGTCTGGATCTATCGCGACCACCGCTACGGCACCGATGACGGCGAGTGGTTCATGCACGGGCTGTTCGCGTGAATGCCTGACCGGCATCCGCCGACCAGTACTCGCCACCAACGCCCGCCGACGGGCACCCACCGTTACGCGCGCTGGTGCAGCTCGATCACGTTGCGGTCCGGATCACGCACGAAGATCGCCCAATCGCCGGTCTCGAAGCGCACCGGTCCGCCGCTCAGCGCGATTCCCGCTGCTTCGAGCTCGCGCCTCGCGGCAGCAATGTCCGGGCAAAGGAGTGCGATGTGGGTGATGCCCGGATGCTTCTGCGCGACGTCCATCAGCACGTTCGGCTCATCCGCCTCCGGTGCGTTGAGGACGAGGTTGATCTCGACGCCGCTCGGGTGCTTGAGGATCGCCACGGGCTCGGGACCGATCGGCCCGGCGGTCTTGCGAAACCCCAGCCGCTCGTAGAACGCGACCGAGCGCGCAAGGTCGTGCACGCGGATGCCGACGTGGGCGATGCCGGTGATCGTGATCGAGTGCTGCGGCATGCTGAATCCTGCAATCAACGAGCGAGAGGCAAGCTCGTCGCGGTCGCTGCGCCGTCGGCGAGCGCCGCCGCGCGACGCAGGCAGGTCTCGGCGTCGCGCGCGATGCGCGCAACCAGCGCTGCCGCGTCGTCGACGCGATCGATGAGGTCGACCGCCTCCCCCGCCCACACCATCGCGGTGTCGAAATCACCCGCCGCCGCCGCGCTTCGGAACGCCGTGCGCTCGGCGGAAAGCGACGCGGCGAGCGCGTCCTCGCGCCCGTCCCAGCGCGCCATGAAGTCGTTGCGAAGCGCGCGCCCGGTGTAGGGTTTCGGCCAGGAATAGTCGCGCACGACGTCGAAGACGCGCGTGCGCCGCGTGTCGCCGCCATCGGCGGCGACGATACGTGCCTTCGCCGCGTCGTGGCCAAGCGATTCGCGTGCGGCGTAGAAGCGCGTGCCGATGAGCGCGCCGCAGGCGCCGAGCGCCAGCGCCGCGGCGAGCCCGCGTCCGTCGGCGATGCCGCCGGCGGCGACGACCGGGATCGGCGCGACGAGGTCGACGACGGCAGGCACCAGCGGCAGCGTCGAGCGCTGGCCGCCGTGTCCGCCAGCCTCGGTGCCCTGCGCGACGATCAGATCGGCTCCGGCTTCGACAGCGAGCCGCGCCTCGTCGAGTCCCTGCACCTGACAGATGAGCTTGCACCCGGCCCGACGAATCGCGTCGACATGCGCACGCGGGTCACCGAACGACAGCATGAACGCCGCCGGCTCGAACGAGAGCGCAAGATCGAGCACCTCGGGCTTGATTGCCCAGGTGATGAGGCCGCACCCCCACGGACGGTTCGCCTGCTCGCGGGCGAGCGACAGCTCGCGTCCGAGCCACTCGGGATCGCCGTAGCCTCCGCCGACGAGGCCGAGGCCCCCGGCGTTCGACACCGCGGCCGTCAGCATGCCTCCTGATACGCCGCCCATCGGCCCGAGGACGATCGGATGAGTGAGGTCGAACAGACGAGTCAGGGCGGTGGTGAGCATCGGCGGTGCGAATCGGTGATTGCAGATCGGGAATGGACGATCGAGGTCAGCAGTTCAGGCGCCAAAATGACGCAATCGGGGCGCGGACTTTATGGGCAGATCAGCTCGATCGTCGGGAAGTAAGTAGGGTACCGCCACGCGTCGCGGGTCAATAGCGACATGCGTTCGACGGCAGCGTGCGCCCCGATGAAGAAGTCCGGTAGGGGCGCGCCGCGTGATCCCCGAGCGCGACGGTAGCGGACAAATGCCTTCCCCGCAAGGAAGGCGGCTTCCCAAGGCACCGGTTCCCGGACGAAACTCGCCGGGGAGAGTGCTTCGTCGAGCTCCTCGATGCGCTGGAAGCCGATCGACACTTCGGCGTAGACGATCGGGTTGACGCACAGCTCGCTTCGCTTGGCGCACGCGTCGAGATGTCGCGCGGACCACTCGAACCAGACAGGATCCTCGGTGAGGACGTCGATCAGGACGTTGGTGTCAACGAGCACGCGGCTCATTTGCCGCGGGTCAACCGCATGATCTCTTCGGTGCTCATGCGCGAAGTGGCGCGACCCCGAAGGCGCTCGGCCAGAGAGCCGCTGTGCGCACCGGTGTCGGCGGCCGCAATCACGCCCTCGGCTTCGCGCAGCACGGCACCGCGTACGAAAACCGACACTGGCATGCCGCGACGCTGCGCCGCACGCGTAACACGGTCCTTGTCCTCGAGACTCAGGCGCAAATCCAAGCGGGCAACAGCAGGCATCCGAAACATCTCCTGTACGGAAGCTTGCCGTACAACCAATCGAGCCGCAACCGTACCGAGTGTGGCCGGTGCCGAGTATGGTCCGTGCCGAATCCGCTCAAATCCCCGCATACCACTGATACCCCTGGTCCTCCCAGTAGCCACCGTTGCCGTCACCGATGTCGGCGAAGCTCTCGACCAACTCGAGACGCATCACGTACTTGGCGTGCTTGTAGCCCAGCTGGCGCTCGACGCGAAGGCGGATCGGTGCGCCGTTCTTGATCGGCAGCGGCTCGTCGTCGAGGCGATAGGCGAGGATCGTCTGCACGTGCCAGGCGTCGTCCATGCCGATGCTCTCGTAGTACGGATCGGTGCCATCGTCGTTCATCGGATCGGCGCAGTGGAACACGACGAAACGCGCCTTCGGCTGCGGCTGGACAACGTCGAGCAGCGCCGATAGCCGCGCACCCTGCCATTTACCGATCGCGCTCCAGCCTTCGACGCAGTCGTGGCGCGTGATCTGTGTTCGCGACGGTAGTGCATGCAGTTCGGCGAGCGTGAAGCTCTGCGGCTTCGCCACCAGCCCGTCGACGGCGAGCTTGTAGTCGGCGAACCCGTTCGCGGAAAGCGCCTGGTAGGCCGGGTTGTTCGGATTGTCCGTGCCGTTGCTGCGAAACGCCGGCGAGAGATCGGCCTCGGTGTATTCCTGCGCCATCGCGTCGTGGCCGGTCACCAGGCGTGCGACGCGCGCATTCAGGCGCTCGGCGCTGCCGAGCACCTTCACCACGGGATCGTTCTGCGAAAGCCGATCGCAGCCGGCGAGCCCCGCGA
>JAFEDF010000217.1 GCA_018241785.1 Pseudomonadota bacterium
CGAGTGTCACGACGAGCGGGGCGGTGACGGTCGATGGTGGCGGCAACGGGCGCATCAAGGTCGACGCCTACGGGGGCAGCGGGGGGAGCACGCTGACCATCGGCGGCAACCTCACCAACACGTCGACGGGGTCGTTCGGCGACGGCGGGGTGAGTGTCGGCAACGCGGCGATGAGCAACGCCGACCTGCTGACGGTAAATGGCAGCTACAGCAACACCGGGGGGCTGACCACGCTCAACGGCGGCAACGTCGGCGCTGCGACGGCGCAGATGACCATCACCGGGGCGGCACCGTCGACGCTGCTCGGCACCTACGACGTGGACGCCAACAAGGGCGGTGCGGCGCTGCAGTGGGGCTCGGGCGGGATCACGCAGATCGGCGACGGGGGGAGCAATGCCGGGGCGCTCACGCTCGACGGGGCCAATGCGTATGCGGAGATCGGCGCGACCAACAGCAACAGCGCGCTGACCGGATTGACGACGATTGCCAGCAACGGGCTGCTCGACCTGCGCGACGGGGCGAGTGTCACGACGAGCGGGGCGGTGACGGTGAACGGCGGCAGTGGGTACGTCATGGGGCGCATCAAGGTCGACGCCTACGGTGGTGCCGGGGGCAGCACGCTGACGGTCAATGGCAACCTCACCAACACGTCGACGGGGTCGTTCGGCGACGGCGGGGTGAGTGTCGGTAACGCGGCGATGACGAGCTCGGGTGCCCTCATCGTGCAGGGCGGGCTTGACAATGTGTCGGGGGCGCTGCTCGGTGCCATAGGCAGCAGCAGCAATCCCGCGGCGCAGGGACAGGTGATCGTCAACGGCGGCGATTTCGCCAACTCCGGAACGGTCGACATCGGAACCAACGGGATCGTGACCGTAAACAACCTTCACGCCTACAACCAGACCGGAGGCATCACGACCCTCCAGACCGGCGGCCAGCTCGTCGCGCAGAACGTCATCGTCGCCGGCGGCACGCTGCAGGGCGACGGTACGGTGAACGGAACTGTCTACAACGGAGCGACGATCACCGGCGGCATCGCCAACGGCCAGCCGGGTACGCTGACGGTCAACGGCAACTTCAACAACGGCGGTGCGAGCGGCGTGGGACCGGTGACCACACCCGGCGTCGTCGCGAGCACGCTGAACGCGAGTGGCAACACGCAGATCACCGTGACCGGCGGCCACCAGGTGCAGCTCCTCGGCGGCACCGTTCATGCCATACCGAATGGCGTCACTTACGCGGCCGGCCAGACCTACACCGTCATGAATTTCATCGGCGGCAGTCTCTATGGTCTATTCGGTTCCGTTCAGAACGGTACCGGCACGCCCATCGCCGGAACCTACACGAATCTCGGCGGCGGATTGACGCTCGGCGTCGTCTACAACGACCACGCAGGCAACATCCAGTTGCAGGTGGTGAACACGCCGGGATCGACGGCCGAAATCTGGAACGGCGGCACCGGGACGTGGGGTACCGCGGCGCAGTGGAGCGCGGGGGTTCCGACCTTCTACTCCGACGTGACGATCGGCGCGACGGCGTCCGGCGACGTGACCCTCGGGCAGGACGCGACGGTCTCGACCCTCGCGATCAACGCCGGCAACACGCTGCAGTACCAGGCGTCGCTTGCACAGACGCTGACCGTCGGCGGCAACGTGACCGTCGCGACGGGAGGCACGCTGTCGCTGCCGACCTCCGGCGACAAGCTGAACGTGGGCGGGAACCTCTCCAACGGCGGCACGACGACGCTCGGCGCAGGCGCCAACGCGCTCGGACTCGGTACGTTCACCAACACCGGAACCGGCGGCATCACGATCGGCAGCGGCGCGCAGCTCTCGACCCTAGGCGCCGCCACCAACCAGAGCGGCGGCACGGTGACGCTCGCCGGCGGCACGCTCCAGGCACCGAGCTACGCCAACGCAGGAACGACGCAGGGCAACGGTACCGTCGTCCCGGCGATTGCCAACACCGGGCAGGTAACCGCGTCGGGAGGCACGCTCGTCGCGGCGAACGGCATCCAGGGCTCGAGCGGGAACGTCACGGTGAACACCGGCGCGACGCTCGACCTGTCGCAGTCGACTTCCGGCAGCAGTGCGGCGAACCTGACCGTCAACGGGTCGCTTTCACTCGGGACCCAGAACATCACCGTCTCGACCGATTACAACAATGCGAACTTCGGCACCGGCAATGCGTTCGACGCGCGCGCGAACGTGACGGGCAGCGGGCAGATCGACGCGGCCGGCAACGTCGCGCAGTCGGTCACGGGCGCGCAGGTGACCAACGGCACCTCGACCAATCCGACGCTCGCCTTCGGCAACGTCCACGTCGACACGACCAACAACGCGAACTACCAGGTCAACAATGCCGGCACCAGCGGGCCGTCGTTGCGCGGAGCGATCCAGACGTCGGTCAACGGCGGCAACATCACCGACGCTTCACTTACGGGAACCGGCGTCACTGCGCAGAATTACGGCCCGGTCGCAACGGGCGGGAGCACGGGCGGCTACACCGTCACCTGGGCGCCGACGGCGGCGGGTGCACTCTCGGGCCAGGCGGTACACGTCGCGAACAACTTCGCGAACGTCGGCGAGCAGACGATGGCGATCACCGGCGCGGCCTACGCCTACGCCAGCCCGACGATTACCTCGGCGCTTACCTCGCCGTTCAACTTCGGCGTCGTGCAGGTCGGCCAGACCTACACCGATCAGCTCACCGTCGCCAACACGCTGACCGCATCGAATGCAGCGTATCAGGAGGGACTCAATGCGAGCTTCGGCACCGTCAGTGATTCGCAGCTCACGACCAACGGCGGCACGATCACCAATCTTGCGGCCGGTGCGTCGAACAACACAGCGATGTCGGTAACCTTGACCCCGGTCAGTGCGGGTGCATTGAGTGGGACGGTACAGGTGAACCTCGCATCCAATGGTGCGGGAACGAGCGGTCTCGGCATCACATCGCTGACCTCGCAGAACCTCGGCTACTCATGGCAGTTCAGCGGGACCGTCGTGAACCAGGCGACCCCGAGCATCACGCCGACGACGATCGATTTCGGTAACGTGCGCATCGGCACGACGCAGACGAAGGCGCTCACCGTGACCAACATCGCCGGCACGCCGCCGCAGGCGAGCCTCGATGCGCAGCTCGCCTCGGGCACGACCGGCGCGGCGACGTCGAATGCCGGCACGATCAACCAGCTGGCGGCTGGGTCGAATAACAGCACGAGCCTCGTCGTCGGGTTGAACACCACCGTAGCGGGCCACCAGACCGGTAGCGCATCGATCGCCCTCCAGTCGGACTCGACGCCCAATGGCTGCACCAGCAACTGCATCGTCGATCTCACCGGGCAGAACATCAGCGTGAGCGGCAACGTGTTCCGGCTCGCATCGGGCAGCGCCGCGACTCCGGTCGACGCCGGCGCGGTGCGCGTCGGCGGCACGCTCTCCGGGGCGATCGCCGTTACCAACACCGCGGCGAACGACGGGTCCTCGGAGAACCTCGATGCGTCGAGCGGGTCGGCGACGGGCAACGTCACGGCGACGTCGGGAACGGTTACCGGGCTTGGCGCGCAGCAGACCAATGCGAGCGCGATCGGCGCCACGCTCGATTCGTCGAGCGCAGGCGTGAAGTCGGGGACGGTGACGGTCGCGTTCCAGTCGGACGGTACCGGCATCGACAATGGTGCGCCGGTCTCGGTCGGCAGCCAGCAGGTGACGGTGAATGGCAAGGTGTACACGCCGGCGGCGGCGAGCGTCGCCACGACCACCGTCGACTTCGGCATCGTCCACGTCGGAGACGGCGGTGGGACCCTGTCGAAGGGTGTGACGGTCGGAAACGGCGCGGCCACGACCGCGCTCAACGACGTGCTGGTTGGCAGCATCAGCGCCGGCGGTACACCGTTCTCGGGTAGCGGCACGCTCGGCGTGGGGCTGGGCGCAGGGCAATCGTCGTCGACGGACCTCAACGTCGATCTCGCCACGGGAACCGCCGGCAGCTACAGCGGTGCAGCGAACCTCGCGCTCGCGAGCCACGACGCGGACCTTGCCGACCTCGCGCTGACGACATCACCGATCACGCTCTCGGCCCAGGTCAACAACTACGCCTGCGCGGCATTCGGCTTTGCGAGCGGCAGCGGTGGAGTGAGCGGGAGCAGCAGTTGTCCGAACGACGGAAGCCAGAGCGGGAGCTACACGCTCGATCTCGGCAACCTGATTGTTGGGAGCGGCAGCTTCACCGGTGTTCTCAATCTTCTGAACGACACGCCGCTTGCGCAGCAGCTCTTTACCGACGATCTCGCCGGCACCTTCTCGATCACATCGGGGTCGGGGATCTTCACGCTCGGCTCGCTCTTCTCGGGTCCGGTGAGCGGCATTGCCGGCGGGACGAGCCTCGGTGGCCTCGACGTGAGCTTCGATGCGTCGAACCTGGGGTCGTTCTCCGAACTGCTGAGTTTCGATGCGCACAGCACGAATACGGGCGGGTTCAACGGCGATCTCGGCAAGGTAAGCCTCCTTCTAACCGCCAACGTCGTTTCGTCGGCAGCGGCGCCCGAGCCCGGCAGCCTCGCGCTGCTCATGATCGGCGCCGCGGCGCTCGGGTTCGCCTCGCGGCGTGGAGCGCGCCGAGCTGCACAACCGCGCACGATCGCGGCATGATGGACGGCATATCGATGAGCTCGCCCTCGCCCGTCGGCTGGCGCTACCGCACTGCGCTGGCGGCATCCGTCGCCTGCCTCGTCCTCGTGATCGTCGATTTCGGGCTCGCGCAGGCCAATCACGCCTTGCAGGACGAGGTGAATCAGCGGCAGCAGGCAATCAACCAGGGTCTGACGCTGAGCCGCGTCAACGAGGCGCTGATTCGCGACCTCGCGGTTGCGTCGATCCGCGACAAGGACACGAAGCTCGGAGCGCTCCTCGCTGCGCAGGGAATCAGCGTCAACCTGACGCCTGCAGCGGCACCGGGAACCGGAGCGGGCGATTCTGGCGCGAAGGGTTCAGAAGCGAAGGGCTCGGAAGCGAAGGAACCGGGAACGAAGGACTCGAGCGCAAGAGGCACCGCCGAAGCGGCGTCGAAACGCACGCACGAGAGGCCGTGATGCCCGAAGGCGACAACGAGCGGCCGGCTGCCGCGTGGGACGAGGCAATCGTCGCGCACTCGGAGCGGGTTCGTGCACACGATCGGTCACGGGCGAGCTGGATCGGCAACGGGTTGCCGTTGGCGCTCGCTGTCGCTTCGCTCGTGCTCCTTCTTGCGCTGCAGGCGATCGGTCTCGTCCGCGACCGCATGGCGCTTGCGGGCGTACGCGCGGCGCAGGATGCGCCGCTCGCGCAGGCAGCGAAGGTCCGCCAGCAGCTCGAAACGCTCGGTGGCGAAACGGCCCGGCTCGCGCAGGAGGGCGACGCCGCCGCGCGGGCGATCGTTTCGTCGATGGCCCGTCAGGGCGTCACGCTGAAGCCGCCGGGAGCGCAGACCGCTCCGGCGAAATAGGCGGCGCTCGGTAGCCGGCTCACACGCCGGGACGGGGTCAGACCCCGGTCACCATGTAGAACGATCCACGCGCGGCGCGCTTGCGCATCGCGATCAGCGGTGCGTACTCGGGTGAGCGGTACCAGCCCTTCGCGGTGTCCACGTCGGGGAACTCGAGCA
>JAFEDF010000218.1 GCA_018241785.1 Pseudomonadota bacterium
CGCTCGTACAGTGCACGCGACCGACTTCGACTGCGACGACTTCACTGTTCAAGTGCAGTTCGACCGCACGTTCGCGCAGAACGCGCTCGAAGATCCGCCCGACGGCCGGGGCGTGATTCGGGAGCAGTCCCTCCGCGGTGACGAGGACGAAGTGCACGCGCGCAGGATCGTACCCCTTCTCGATCGACAGCTGCCGCAGTCGGTGCTGCATCGCCAGCGTCAGTTCGACCCCCGCTGCACCGCCTCCGATCACGCCGATCCGCAGCGACCTCGATTCGGTTGCCACGCGGGAGACCAGGACCTTCCAGCGTGCCGCGAACCGATCGATCGGTTTGACCGGGATCGCGTGCTCCGTCGAGCCGGCGACATCGGCTTGCTTCGGCCGCGAGCCGATATCGAGCGATAGAACGTCGTACGGCACCGGTGGCCGGTCCGCGCAGAGCAACCGTTTGGCCCCGAGATCGATCCCCACGGCCTCGGCATGGTAGACGCGTGCGCCCGCGAAGGCCGCCAACGGCACGAGATCGATATGACACGCATCATAGCTGTAGTGACCGGCAACAAAACCCGGCAGCATGCCCGAATACGGCGTTCGGACGTCGCGCGTAACGAGCGTCAGGCGAACTCCCGGCATCGGTCGCATGCCGAAATTCCGGAGTACGGCGACGTGACTGTGCCCGCCACCGACGAGCACGAGGTCCTTCACGACGGGTACGCTTGCCGACTGCACGATTCGATCCCTCATCCGTTGTGAGCGGGTCTGGAACGGCGTCCATCCGACTGGCCGTGCAGCTTCGCAGGGGTGCAGACGGCAAGCATCTTCGTCAGCGCGTGCGCGAGCTCCATGCTGAACGACGGCTCGATGGCGAGCAAGCGCGCAAGATCCTCGGGCCGATCGACGTCCCAGGACTCAGTCAGCTCATGCCACGTCAGGCCGGCACGGTGCAAGCGCTCTCGTGTGATCGCCAGGACCCTCACGGTCCCCCAGGGAACGTCGGCAAACAGCTCGAAAACGGGCCGCCGCAGTCCGAGCAGAACATAGCCACCGTCCTCGGCCGGGATCAGCACGACGTCGTTGCCTGTATCGAGGGCTCGCGCTGCGGCACGCAGCTCGCCGACCGTCAGTGCCGGACAATCGCTGCCGACGACGAGAACGTTCCCGTGCGCTCCAACCTGCGTGACTGCGCGCAACATGCGCTCGCCGAGGTCGCAGCCCTGCTGCGGGAACAACTGCACGCCGAATTCGTCCCGGCAGCGCCTGAACTCCGCGTGGGCACAATCCGGGGCGCACCACAGCGAGACCGGACCGAGCGCGGCACCGAGCACGGTCGCGAGCGTGCGGCGCAGGAGCGCCTGCTGCAGCCCTGCCGCGCCTCGCGCACCCAGCACCGGAATCAGGCGGGTCTTTGCCTTGCCGGCAACGGGCGCCCTGGCGAAGACCGCGATCGCCGCCTGCGGCATCACCCGATCAGCGCTCACTTCGGGCATGGTCGTAGCGCAGCGCCAGGCGCGCCGGATCCGCGCCGAAGAAGTACGCGAGCCGCAGGCACCACATGAGGACGATGGTTCTCATCGCGCCGTCACGTTGCCAGCGCCTGCCGGAAGTGATGACCCGGCCGCGAAGACACAGCGGTCGGCCGAACCACTTGAGCCTGCGCGAGAGCGCGATGTCTTCCATCAGTGGGATATCCCGGAATCCGTCGCACCGCTCGAACGTGCCCCGCCGCACGAAGATCGCCTGATCGCCGGTGGCAATGCCGGTGAGCCGTGAGCGCCAATTCATGAGCATGCCCACGATGCGCAGCAAGACCTGGCTGCCTTCGATCTGCACGTCGAAGCGTCCCCAGGACTTGTCCGCCGCCCCGAGCCCGGTCACGATGAGCTCGTCCGCGCGCTCGGGGAGGCGCGTGTCTGCGTGCAGGAACAGAAGCACGTCGCCGTGTGCGTGTTGCGCTCCGGCATTCATCTGGGCGGCGCGACCGCGATGAGCGAGAACGACGGCGTCGGCGAGCGGCGCGGCGAGCTCGCGCGTGCGGTCCGTGCTACCGCCGTCGGCGACTACCACTTCCACGCCGCGGGAGCGCAGCACCTGCAGGCGGACGAGCTGCTCACGAATCACGCCCGCCTCGTCGAACGTCGGAATGACGATAGAGAGTGGCACCTTGCGCATCGCGTCATCCCCGCTGCCAAGCGTGATAGCGCTCGGCGAACCGCAGCAGCCGCTCGGACACATGCGCGCGCTTCCAGACGCCTGCCACGTATTGGTTCGCCTCCGCCCACGTAGGATAGATGTGGATGGTGCCGAGGATCTTCTCGAGACCGATGCCATGCTTCATGGCGCCGACGAATTCGGCGATGATGTCCCCAGCGTGCTCGCCTACGATCGTGACGCCGAGGATCCGAGTCTTGCCGGGAACGGTGAGAACCTTTACGGCCCCGGCAGCTTCCCCGTCGGCGATCGCCCGGTCGAGCTCCTCGAGGCCGTAGCGGCTGACCTCGTAC
>JAFEDF010000219.1 GCA_018241785.1 Pseudomonadota bacterium
CGCGCCGGGAAGCGGTGGGGATGCTCCGGCGCGCTCTACACCGACCGTGGAGGCCGAGGGAGCGGGGTACCGTGACGCGCGAGTTCGGCTGCGCAACGCAGCCGGTGTTTGAGCCCGCCACGGTACCCCGCTCCCTCGGCCTTCGCGGTCGAACTCGCGCGCCGGAGCATCCCCACCGCTTCCCGGCGCGGCCGATCGCTGAAACGGCGCCCGTTCCCGTTGCGCAGAGATTCCCCAGGCAACGCTACACTGTGGCGCGTGATCGAGCTCGCCGCAGTCTCGAAGGCGTACGCAGGCGCCGTGCCGAGACGCCTCTTCGAACGCCTCTCGGTCAGCTTCGAGGCGGGAGAATACGTCGCGATCGTCGGCGCGTCCGGCATCGGCAAGTCGACGCTGCTCAACCTGATCGCCGGCCTCGAGCGTGCCGATTCAGGGCGCATCGTCGTCGACGGGGTCGACTACACGCAATGCGACGATGACGCACTGACGGCGCTGCGGCGCACGCGGATGGGATTCGTGTTCCAGGCCTTCCACATCCTGCCGTGGCTCTCGGTCGCCGCGAACGTGGGGCTGCCGCTCTCGCTCCTCGGCCGTGACGGGCCCGAGGCGAAGCGGAGGATCGCCGAGATGCTCGACGCGGTCGGACTCGGCGGACGCGGTGCGAGCGAGCCCGCCGAGCTCTCGGGAGGCGAACTGCAGCGGGTCGCGATCGCACGCGCGCTCGTCCACCGCCCGCGGCTCGTGCTCGCCGACGAGCCGACGGGCAACCTCGATCCCGCCAATGCGCGACAGGTGATCGAGCTCTTGCGGGCTTCGATCCGCCGTGAGCAAGCCACGGGCATCATCGCGACGCATTCACTCGCCGCGGCACGGTCGGCCGACCGGGCGCTACGGCTCACGGCGACTGGCTTCGAGCCGGTCGCAAGCGCCGACGCGGTTGCCGCCGCAGCGGGCGAATCGATCGAATGACGCCGCTCGCCTCGACGCGCGCGGTGGCCCGCGCGGCTGGCGGCGGCTTCGCGCACGGCCGTGGACGCAGCGTCGTCGCGATCCTGGCGATCGCCTCGGGCGTGGCGCTCGCCTATGCCGTCGAGCTCGTCAACCGCTCGGCGGTGAGCGAGCTCGTCTCCGGCCTCGCGGTGCTCTCCGGAACGAGCGACCTCGAAGTCCGCGGACCGGGCGCGGGCTTCGACGAACGGATCTACCCGCGCCTTGCGCAGGATCCCGACGTCGCGGCGGCGAGCCCGGTGCTCGAAGTGCGCGCGACCGTCGCGGGCCGCGACGACCCGCTCACGATCTACGGCGTCGACGTCTTTCGCGCATCGGCCATCACACCGGCGCTGATCCCCGCACCCGATCGGCGCGAGGACGCGCTGCGCGGCGACGTGCTGTTTCCGAGCCCGGCGGCGCGGCGCTGGCTCGGCGTCGCGACTGGCGACCGTGTACAGGTGCGCGCGGCAGGACGCGCGCTCGCGCTGCGCGTCGCGGGGACCGCCGGGGAGACGGCCGGCGCGCGAGCGGGGGCAGCGCGCTACGCCATCATGGACATCGCTGCCGTCCAGCGCGACTTCGACCGTCTCGGGCGCATCAGTCGCGTCGACCTCCGGTTGCGCGAGGGTGCTGACCGCGGCGAGGTCGTGCGAAGGCTGCAGCGGTGGCTTCCGCCGGGTGTCGTGGCGACGCCTCCGTCAGCGGCGCGCGACGCGAGTGCCGAGGCCTCGCGCGCGTACCGCGTCAACCTGGACGTCCTCGCGCTCGTTGCCCTCGTCACCGGTGCGATGCTGGTGTTCGCCACGCAGACGCTGTCGCTCGCGCGCCGCCGGCAATCGCTCGCGCTCTTGCGCACGCTCGGGCTGGCGCGAAGACGGCTCGTCGCGTTCATCGTCGCGGAATCGGCGTGGCTCGGCATCGCGGGCTCGATCGCCGGACTCGCGCTCGGCTATGGCGTCGCCGGCATTGCGGTCCGGCATTTCGGACCCGACCTCGGTGGCGGGTACTTCGGCGACGAATCCGTGCCGCTGCGCTTCGATCCCATCGTTGCGCTCGCGATGGCGCTCCTCGGCACCGCGGCAGCCATCGCGGGCGGACTCGCGCCGGCGCTCGAGGCCGCGTCGGTGGCACCGGCGAGCGCACTGCGCGCATCGGATCCGGACGCGCGCTGGGGCCGCCGCGGGGAGCCGTGGCGCAGGAACCTCGCCGCCGTCCTCGGCGTCGTGGCGGCGGTTGCCGCGGCTGCACTTCCGCAGGTTGGCGGGTTGCCGGTCGCCGGCTACGCGTCGATCGCGCTCCTCCTCGCCGCGGCGATCGCCGCGATGCCGTCGCTCGCGCGAGCCGCAGTCTCGCTGCTGCCGATGCCGGGACCGGGCGCCGGGCGTCTCGCGCTGCTGCACCTTCGCGCCATTCCCGGCCGCACGGCGGTCAGCCTCGCCGCGATGGTCACGAGCGTCGCGCTGATGGTGTCGATGGCGATCATGGTTGCGTCGTTTCGCGACTCGTTCGAGGCGTGGCTCGCCGTCATGCTCCCCGCCGACCTGTACGTGCGCGCATCGCCGGCCGAGACCGGGGTGCTGACCGCGGACGAACAGCAGCGAATGCGCGCGCTCGGCGGAGCCGCGCGCATCGAGTTCTCCCGCAGCACGAAGATCCTGCTCGATCCCGGGAAGCCGCCGGTTGCGCTCCTCGCGCGCGACGTCGATCCGCGCCATCCCGCCGCGCGTCTCGCCCTCATCGGCCCGAGCGTCGATCCGTCGGCCGGGCCACCGCCCGCGTGGGTGAGCGAGGTCCTCGCCGACGAGCGCGGGCTCACCGTCGGGAGCGTGCTCGACGTGCCGCTCGCAGGCGAGCGCGTTCCCTTCACGATCGCCGGCGTGTGGCGCGACTACGCGCGCCCGCAGGGTGCCATCGTCGTCGAGCGCAGCCGTTTCGAGGCGCTGACCGGCGACACGAGCGTCAACGAGGCGGCGATATGGATCGATCGCGGCACGGATCCCGGCGAAGTCCGGCGCGAGCTTCTGCGCCAGTTGCCCGCCGACGCCGGGACGACGGTGATCTCCGCCGGAGACCTGCGCCGGCGCTCGCTCGGCGTATTCGACCGCACGTTCGCCGTCACCTACGCGCTCGAGGCAGCGTCGGTCGCGATCGGACTGGTCGCGCTCTCCGCGTCGCTCGTTGCACAGACGGTTGCGCGCCGGCGCGAGTTCGGCATGCTGCGGCACCTCGGGCTCACCCGGCGGCAGCTCGCACGCATGCTCGCGTTCGAAGGCGGCGCGACCGGCGCGATCGGCACCGTGACCGGCCTCGGCGTGGGCCTCGCGATCAGCGTCGTGCTGATCGAAGTGGTCAACCCGCAGTCGTTCCACTGGACCATCGATTTCGTGCTGCCGTGGCGCGGGCTGCTGCTGCTCGCCGCGGCGCTCGTCGCACTGTCGGCGCTCACCGGCTGGGCGAGTTCACGCGGTGCGACGCGCAGCGACGCCGTGCGCGCCGTGCGCGACGACTGGTAGCGATGAGACCGCGCGCCGATCCGCCAACGGGGATTCTTCGTCCGCCTGCGCCCTGCGGTCATGCGCGATCGCGGCGACGCGTGCTCGCGGCCGGCCTCGCTTCGCTCGCCGGCCTGCCGTTCGCGCGGCGGGTGGGCGCCGCACTCACCCCGTCCGATGCGCGCACCGCGATCGCATACCCAGACGCTCGCACCGGAGCGCCGCTCGCGTTCCCGGCCGATTTCGGCGCACATCCGCAATATCGCGTCGAGTGGTGGTACGTCACCGGATGGATCGACCGACCGACGTACGGCTTCCAGGTGACGTTCTTTCGCGTCAGGCCGGGGATCGCCGAGGACAATCCCAGCCGCTTCGCGCCGCGGCAGCTTCTCTTTGCGCACGCAGCCCTCGCCGATCCCGCGCTCGGGCGCCTTCGCGTCGCCGAGCGCGCCGCCCGCGAGGGCTTCGGCCTTGCCGGTGCCAACGAAGGCCCGACCCACGCGTGGATCGGCAGCTGGTCGCTCGTGCAGGAAGGTGCCGAATACCTGACGGCCGTCCGTGCACCGGACTTTTCCTTCGACTTCGCGCTCGCGCGCACGCAGCCGGTGCTCGTCGAAGGCGACGGGGGGGTCAGCCGCAAGGGGCCCGATCCAGATGAGACGAGCGGCTACTACAGCGAGCCGCAGCTCGCCGTGCACGGTACGCTGGCAGTCGGCGGGCGCTCGCGCAACGTCGAAGGGGCCGCCTGGCTCGATCACGAGTGGTCGAGCGACTATCTCGCACGCGGCGCGGTGGGCTGGGACTGGACCGGCGTCAACTTCGAAGACGGCGGCGCACTGATGGCGTTCCGGATCCGCGATGCCGCGGGAGCGCCGGTATGGGCGGGGGGCACGCTGCGCGACGCGAGCGGCCGCCGAACGACGTTCGGCCCCGCCGACATCGCGTTCACGCCGCTCCATCGGTGGACCTCGCCGCGCACGCGCGTCGAGTACCCGATCGCCATGCACATCCGCGCCGGCGGCCTCGAAGCGACGCTCGAGCCCCTCTTCGACGACCAGGAGCTCGACGCGCGCGCCAGTGTCGGCACCGTGTACTGGGAGGGCGCGGTGCGCGCGCGGCTCGCCGGCCGCGACGCGGGGCGCGGATACCTCGAACTCACCGGCTACGGTGCGCCGCTGCGCCTCTAAGAGCCGCGCCCCTGGGAGCGACGGCGGGAAAGCCGGAACAGATCCCAATCAAGGATGCGCCGCACCGGGTGGAGCGGTGGGGATGCTGCGCCGCGCTCTACACCGACCGCGGAGGCCGAGGGAGCGGGGTAGCGTGACGCGCGAGTTCGGCCGCGCGGCGCGGCCGGTGTAGAGCGCGTCACGCTACCCCGCTCCCTCGGCCTTCGCGGTCGAACTCGCGCGCCGCAGCATCCCCACCACCCCCCGGCTCGGCACACCGTTGCGTTCGAGGCCGTTCCGGCTTTCCCGCCATCGCTCTCAGCGCCGTCGCTCCCAGGGGTGCGGCTCTTAGCGGTGAACGGTCAACTCGCCCGCCGCATCGAAGAGCGCCGTGCCGACAGCACGAGAGCAGCGACCCCCAGACCCAGCAGCGCGAGCGTCCCGGGCTCCGGCACGACCGACACGTCGTGGCTGAACCAGTAGGTTCCCGGCTGCAACGTGAACGGCGCGTTGAGCGTATAGGTCAGTCGATAGATGTGCTGCTGGCTCGAGCTCCCCGTCCGATCGTAGCCGGTGTCGGCCCAGGTGAATGTTCCGGGCGTGGTCAGCGACGAGAACACGTCCCCGGTAAATCCTCCGGTGTTGACCGGCAGCAGGTTGCCCGCGATGTTCGACCAGATGTTCATGTGATACCGGAGTGCGGGGTCGTTGGGATCGAACGGACCGGTGAGTCCGTCGTTGGGATCGCCCGAAAAGACGAAATACCCTTCGAGGGAGGTGATGGTGGTCGCGCTCGCGAGATTGAAGTAGCCGGCGTAGATCCAGTCCCACACGTTCGACATCGAGTATGCGACCACGACGCCCGCGCCGCTGCCCGGAAACGTCGAGCTGTTGTATGTGTAGAAGCCCGTCGGGAACGTTCCGCTGTCGATGCCGTTGTTGTCGAAGACTGTCGCGGAACCATTGCGCAGCGTGAGCGCAATGCCCGAGTTGCCCGCGTACCAGTCGTCCTTCTGCCACGCGTCGATTGGGTAACCCCATGCCGGGTCGTCGGTCACGAAGCGGATCGTGCCACCGCTCGCGTTGTCGCCATTGATGGTCTGGCCGCCGGGGAAGAGGCCACCGGACACCGTGTAGTAATAGCCGTAGGCGGCGGTCTCGAGGTCACCCTGGCCGTTGAATGCGGGATAGGCGGCCGCGCTGGCTGCCATCACCATCAACGTCGCCGCAACGGCTGCAGTCCATCGGATCCCGGCCGCAGCCCATCGGATCCCGGCCGCCGTCCCGGTCCTTGCGCTGCCTTGGCGCTGTCCAACCTGAGTCCGGAACCCTTTCATGTCGCGTCCTTTCGCTGGCGTCTGACCGGCCAGTCCGGGCGATCTTTCGACCCCGCGGGCCTGACATCGAACCGGTACTGACAAGCAAGAACCGTGACCGCAAACCGTTACGGGTCTGCAATCAACGGGTTGGGTCGCTGGTGGCGACATGCGTGGCGAAACAATGTAAGAAAACCCGACGTATCGTAATACGATCCGTCGCCCGACGAGGCCTTTACCGCCGCTGGGCAGAGTCGACGCCGCGGATGTCGCGGACGAGGCGAAGGGCGCGCTGCAGCTGCGGAAGATCCGAAACCTCGAGGGTGAACGACATGCGTGCCTGGTGCTGACGCGTCAGCGTGTTCACCGCCGTGACGTTGATCTTCTCGCGCGCGAAGAGCTCCGACAGGTCGCGCAGCAGTCCCTGGCGGTCCGACGCCTCGACGACGATGTCGACGGCGAACAATTCGTCGCCCCGCGCGCCCCAGTTCGCCTCCATCAGACGCTCGGGCTCGCGCGCGCGGATGCGCTCGACGTTGATGCACGACGTACGGTGCACAGTGATGCCCTTACCGCGCGTTACGAAGCCGACGATCGGATCGGGCGGCGCCGGCTTGCAGCAGCGCGCGAGGACCGTCATCAGGCGGTCGACGCCGATGATCAGAATGCCGCTTCCCGCCCCGGCGGCACGGCTGCGATGCGTGACGAGGTCTGCTGCCTGGGCGGCGGCGGGCGTCGCGGAAGCGGCCGGTGCGGACGGCAGCGCCACCGCGCCGATCGCCGTCTGCACTTCGCGGCTGCCGATGTCATCGCGTGCGAACGCCGCGAAGAAATCCTCGACGCGCGTGAATCCGGCCCGCGCCGCAACCGCTTCGAGCTTGATCGCGATCTGGCCCAGGCGCGCGAGCTCGCGCTCGACCATCGCGCGGCCCTGCGCGACCGTTTCATCGTGCTGCTGCGCCTTGAACCACTGGCGCACCTTGGCGCGCGCACGATGGCTGCGGACGTAGCCGAGATCGGGGTTCAGCCAGTCGCGCGACGGCGTTGCGGCCGGGCCGCCCGGCTTCGCCGCGATGATCTCGACCTGCTGCCCGTTTCGCAGCTCGTAATCGAGCGGAACCATCTGGCCATCGACGCGCGCGCCGCGGCAACGATGCCCGAGGCTCGTGTGCACGGCATAGGCGAAGTCGATCGGCGTCGACCCGCGCGGCAGGTCGATCACCTTGCCCTGCGGGGTCAGCACGTAGATCGACTCGGTGAACAGGCTGGTGCGAAATGCTGGCAGCCATTCGCCGCCTTCGACGATCGCATCCTTCCAGTCGAGGATCTGGCGCAGCCACGCGATGCGGTCGTCGAACTTCGAGTCGCGCCTCGCCCCGGCGACATCCGCCTCCTTGTAGCGCCAATGCGCCGCCACGCCGAACTCGGAGTGACGATGCATCTCGCGGGTGCGGATCTGTACTTCGAGCGCCTTGCCCTCGGGCCCGATCACCGCGGTGTGAAGCGAGCGGTAGTCGTTCGCCTTCGGCTTGGCGATGTAGTCGTCGAACTCGCCGGGAAGCGGCGTCCAGAGCTGATGGACGATGCCGAGTGCGCTGTAGCAGTCGCGCACCGAGTCCACCAGCACGCGTACCGCGCGGATGTCGTAGAGCGCCTCGATGCCGACGTGCTTGCGGCGCATCTTGCGATAGATGCTGTAGATGTGCTTCGGCCGGCCGCTCACCTCGGCGCGAAGGCCGGCTGCAGCGAGCTCGCGGCCGAGCTCCGCGACGACTGCTTCAATGTATTGCTCGCGGTCGCGCCTGCGCTCGTCGATCAGCGCGGCGATGCTGCGGTATTCCGCGGGCTCGAGCGCACGCAGCGAAAGGTCCTCGAGCTCCCACTTCAGTTGCCATACGCCGAGGCGGTTCGCGAGCGGCGCGTAGACGTCGGCGACCTCGCGGGCAACCGCGCGCCGGCGGGGCTCGTCGGCGCTCATCAGCCAACGCAGCGCCTGCGTGCGCTCCGCGAGCTTGATCAGCACGACGCGGATGTCCTCGACCATCGCGAGCAGCATCTTGCGCAGGTTCTCGGCCTGCGCGGCGCGCTCGGCGGCGTCGGCCCCGGCAGCGGTTGCGCGCACCGAGTCCATCTTCGCGACACCGGCGATCAGGCTCGCGACGGTATCGCCAAACCGCGCCCGGATCCCCTCCGGGTCGAAGCCTGCGCGCCCGGGGAGCACGTGGAGCAGCGCCGCCGTGATCGAGTCGGGATCGAGGCGCTGTGCGGAGACGATCGCCGCGGTGCCGAGCGTGCGATCGATCAGCGGCTCGCCATCACCCCCTCGCGCATCGCCGAGCTGCCCATGTGCGAACGTGTACGCGGCTTCGAAGCGCGCTCGATCCGCATCCGTGTAGACCGGCGGCAGCTCGGCGAGCCAGGCCGCGATCGCCGGCGGCGCCGCAGCCTCGGGGGCGGCCGGAGTGGCCGTGGCCATGGCACAGGCGCTACAGCGATTGCCCCGCCGCCGTGGCGATCGCGTGCGCGAGCGCCTCGGCGTGCCGGTCGGCGAGGGCGCGCTCGCGCGCCTCGACCATCACGCGCAGCACCGGCTCCGTTCCCGACGGACGCAGCAGCACGCGTCCCGAGTCGCCGAGCGCCGTGACTGCGGCCCGCTCGGCGCGGCCGACTTCCGCGTTCTTCCGCCAGTCCCAGCCGCGCGCAACCGGCACGTTGATCAGCCGCTGCGGAAAGAGCGTCACCGGCGCGGCAGCCTCGGCGAGCGTCGTCTTCTGCTCGATCAGCGCGCGCAGCACCGCGAGCGCCGCGACGATGCCATCGCCGGTGGTGTGCTTGTCGAGGCAGATGAGATGCCCCGAGTTCTCGCCGCCGAGCTGCCAGCCGCGCTCGACCAGCTGCTCGAGAACGTAGCGATCGCCGACCGGCGCACGCGCGAGCGCGATGCCCTCGCGCGCAAGCGCCTGCTCGAAGCCGAGGTTGCTCATCAGCGTGCCGACGACGCCGCCCGAGAGCGCGGCGCGGCGGCGATAGTCGCGCGCGATCACGTAGAGAAGCTGGTCGCCGTCGTAGAGCGCTCCATCGGCGTCGGCCATCACGAGCCGGTCGCCATCGCCGTCGAGCGCGACGCCGAAGTGCGCGTTGTGCACCTTCACCTGCCCGGCGAGATGCTGCGGATGCGTCGCACCGACGCCTGCATTGATGTTGGTTCCGTTGGGGTCCGCGCCGACCGCGACGACGTCGGCGCCGAGCTCGTGGAACACCGGTGGCGCAACGTGATATCCGGCGCCATGCGCGCAATCGACGACGATGCGGTATCCGCGCAGGTCGAGCTCGCTGGGAAACGTGCTCTTGCAGAACTCGATGTAGCGCCCGACCGCGTCGCCGACGCGAAAGGCGCGCCCGAGTTCCGCAGCGGGAGCGCAGGAGACCTCCTCCGCCATCCGCGCCTCGATCTTCGCCTCGACGGCATCGGGGAGCTTGGCGCCGCGATGCGAGAAGAACTTGATGCCGTTGTCGGCGTAGGGATTGTGCGAAGCGCTGATGACGATGCCCGCGGACAGCCGCAGCGCACGCGTGAGGTAGGCGATGCCCGGCGTCGGCAACGGACCGCAGAGGTAGACGTCGACGCCCGCGGCCGCGAGCCCGGCCTCGAGCGCAGCCTCGAGCAGGTAGCCCGACAGGCGCGTGTCCTTGCCGATCAGCACCGCAGGGCGCTCGCCGCGGCCGCGGCTGCCGCTCCCGTTTCCGGCGAGCGTGCGACCGGCGGCCCAGCCGAGCTTCAGGACGAGCTCGGGGGTGATCGGGACATCACCCACGCGCCCGCGTACGCCGTCGGTGCCGAAATAGTGGCGGTTCATGGAGGTCACACCGCGGGGATGACGTGCTCGTCGATCGGATGAGTCCATTCTAGCGGATCACCGCCGCCCATGCGGCTGTGCTCAGCGCCCGACCGCCGTCCACACCGCGAGCGCATCGACCGTATCGCGCACGTCGTGCACGCGTACGATCGACGCGCCGCGTGCGACGGCGCAAAGCGCCGCCGCGACGCTTGCGGCAGCGCGCTCGCCGGCGGCCCGGCCGGTGATCGCGCCGAGCATCGACTTCCTCGATACGCCGGCGAGCACCGGGTAGCCGAGTGCGGCGAGCGCGGCGAGGTCGTGCAGCAGCCGAAGGTTGTGCTCGAGCGTCTTGCCGAACCCGAATCCGGGATCGATGACGAGCCGGTCGGCACCGATCCCGGCATCGCGGCACGCCGCTGCGCGCGCGGCGAGAAAGTCCCGCACTTCATGCACCACGTCGTCGTAATGCGGCGCGGCCTGCATCGTCTGCGGCTCGCCCTGCATGTGCATCAGGCAGACCGCAGCGTCGCTCGCCGCCGCGGCCTCGAGTGCCCCGGGTGCGCGCAGCGCGGTGACGTCGTTCAACATCGATGCTCCGGCGGCGATCGCCGCGCGCATCACCTCGGGCTTCATCGTGTCGACGGAGACAATCGTACCGTCGCCGGCGAGGGCTTCGATGACCGGAAGCACTCGCGCGAGCTCGGTCGCGACGTCGATCGGTGTCGCGCCGGGTCGCGTCGACTCGCCGCCGACGTCGATGATCGCCGCGCCGTCGGCGGTCATCCGGCGACCTTGCTCGATCGCCGCGGCGGCATCGAGGCGCCCATCGCCGGAGAACGAATCGGCGGTGACGTTGACGATGCCCATCACGCGCGGCGTCGCCAGATCGAGCACGTGGCGTCCGCAGCGCAGCGTCGTCATCGATCCGCTCTCACGCACCATCACGCGACGCGCGGGCACCGCTGTCGCAGGGTCAGGCGGGGCCGGGTGACGCCCACCGGCGCCCCGAAGCGATCCACGCGGCGACCGTGGAACGCCGACCCGATTCGGACACGCGCCGCGAGCGGACCTCCGCGCATGGCGACGCGGCGCTCAGTGTATGCGTGCATTGCGATGGCGACCGCACCGGCACGAGTGAGGGCACGCACCGCAAGGGGACGCGCGCGGGTGCGAGTGGAGGTGACTGCCGCGGCGGGTGGCGCGCCGAGCGAGCCCGTCACCGGGCCAGGTCGACGATTCTCTCGAGCGACGGCGCGCCGGGTCCCCGCCCGGCAGGCGTTGGCCGACTCCGAGCATCCGCGCGCGCCCCCTTGCGGTACGTGCCTCACGAGCGCCTCGCGCGAGGGTCGCCGCGGTACGTGCCTCACGAGCGCCTCGCGCGAGGGTCGCCGCGGCGCATCACTCACGAGCGCGCTTCGCGACGCGCGGTGAATGGCTACGCCGGATTCGTCGATGGCGCGGTGTCGCCCGGCGGCGTCGATGCACCGGTCGCCGGACCCGAGGCTGCCGGCGACGAGGTCGCCTTCGGCGGGCGCGGCGGCTGTCCGGACATGATGTCGCCGATCTGGTCCGAGTCGATCGTCTCGAGCTCGAGCAGCGCCTTCGCCATCGCCTCGACCTTGTCGCGGTTCGCCTCGATCAGCGTGCGCGCGAGCGTGTACTGGCGATCGATGATCCCGCGCACCTCGGCGTCGACCTTCTTCATCGTCTCCTCGGACATGTTGACGGTGCGCGTGATCGCGCGGCCGAGGAAGATCTCGCCTTCGTTGTCGCCGTACACCATCGGGCCCATCAGGTCGCTCATGCCGTAGCGCATCACCATGTCGCGCGCGATCTGCGTCGCACGCTCGAAGTCGTTCGACGCTCCGGTGGTCATCTGGTGCATGAACACCTCTTCGGCGATGCGCCCGCCGAAGAGCACCGCGATGGTGTTCAGCATGCGCTCCTTGTCGAGGCTGTAGCGATCGGTCTCCGGAAGCTGCATCGTCACGCCAAGCGCGCGCCCGCGCGGGATGATCGTCACCTTGTGCACCGGATCGGTCTTCGGCAGGAGCAGCGCAACCACCGCGTGCCCCGACTCGTGATAGGCGGTATTCCTGCGCTCCTCCTCGGGCATCACGATCGAGCGCCGCTCGGCGCCCATGATGATCTTGTCCTTCGCACGCTCGAAATCGAGCATGTCGACGAGGCGCTTGTTCGCGCGCGCGGCGAACAGCGCCGCCTCGTTGACGAGATTGGCGAGGTCGGCCCCGGAGAAACCGGGCGTGCCGCGCGCGATGATGTCGGCCTTGACGTCCGGGCCCACCGGAACCTTGCGCATGTGGACGAGCAGGATCTGCTCGCGCCCGCGGATGTCGGGAAGAGGCACCACGACCTGGCGGTCGAAGCGCCCGGGCCGCAGCAGCGCGGGGTCGAGCACGTCGGGCCGGTTGGTGGCGGCGATCACGATGACCCCGGCGCTCCCTTCGAAACCGTCCATCTCGACCAGCAGCTGATTGAGCGTCTGCTCGCGCTCGTCGTTGCCGCCGCCAAGGCCTGCGCCGCGCTGGCGGCCGACGGCGTCGATCTCGTCGATGAACACGATGCACGGCGCATTCTTCTTCGCCTGCTCGAACATGTCGCGCACACGCGCAGCGCCGACACCGACGAACATCTCGACGAAGTCGGAGCCCGAGATCGAGAAGAAGGGCACCTTCGCCTCGCCGGCGATGGCCTTCGCGAGGAGCGTCTTGCCCGTGCCGGGCGCGCCCACCATCAGGACGCCACGCGGGATGCGCCCGCCGAGCTTCTGGAACTTCGACGGGTCACGCAGGAACTCGACCAGCTCGCCGACCTCCTCCTTCGCCTCGTCGCAGCCGGCGACGTCGGCGAACGTGACGGTGTTGTTCGATTCATCGAGCATGCGCGCCTTGCTCTTGCCGAAGCTGAACGCACCGCCGCGCCCGCCTCCCTGCATCTGCCGCATGAAGAAGATCCACACGGCGATCAGCAGCAGCATCGGGAACCACGAGATGAAGATCTGCGCGAGGAAGCTCTGCTCTTCCTCGGGCTTCGCCTCGACCTTGACGCCGTCCTTGATGAGATCACCGACCATCCAGATGTCGCCGGGACTGTAGGTGAGGTAGTGCTTCTTGTCGGAAGACACCCACTTGATCGTGCGCCCGTCGACGGTGGCCGATTCGACGCGCCCCTCGCGCGCCGACTGCATGAATTCTGAGTAGGCGACGGTGTCCTTCGCCGTCTGGCGCGTGTCGAACTGCTTGACCACGGTCAGGACGACGAGCCCGATGACCAGCCAGACACCGATGTTCTTCAAGAGATTGTTCAAGCGTTGCTCCCCGCGCCCGCAGCGGCCGGCACTTGCGGCCGCCCGCCCGGGTGCGTTCCGTTACCCATTGCTACGGATGGCATTTTACCTTCGAATCCGGTTCGCCACACGCGCCCTAATGCAGCAACCGTGCCCGCTCCTCGCGTGCACCCGGCGCGTGTCTCCCCGAGACGACAGCACTGGCACTCGGGTGGGGTTTGCGGACACCGCCCCGCCACGCGTCAGGCGCCGCGAAAACCGCGCGCGACGATGTAGTGCTCGCGGCTGCGGTCGCGCGACGCTCCGGGCTTGCGAAGCCACGTCTTCGCAAAACAGGCGCCCACTGCGCGCTGGAATTCGGCGAGCCCCGACCCCTGGAACACCTTCACCACCAGATCCCCTCCTTCGCGCAGGTGCATCCGCGCGAATTCGAGCGCAAGCTCGGCAAGGTGGACGCTCCTCGCCTGATCGACGGCGTCGATGCCCGATAGATTGGGGGAGAGGTCGGAAACCACAAGGTCGACGCGCGTCTTCCCGAGCTTCGCTTCGACCGCCGCGAGCCCCTCGTCGGTTGCGAAATCCGCCTGCACCACCTCGACGCCGGCGATCGGCGCCATCGGCAGCAGGTCGACGGCGACGATGCGCCCTTTCGGTCCCAGCCGCTCGCGGAGCACCTGCGCCCAGCTTCCGGGGGCGGCCCCGAGGTCGACGGCCCCAATGCCGGGACGCAGGAAGCGGTCGCGCTGGTCGAGCTCGAGCAGCTTGAACGCCGCACGCGACCGATAGCCGCGACGCTGCGCTTCGCGCACGTACGGGTCGGTGACGTGCTCGTGCATCCACGCCTTGCCAAAGCGGTGCTTTCTCTTCGAGGGGTTGAGGGGGCCTGCCACCCGCGACGCATCCCGCGATGAAGGGCGGGCATCCTAGCATCCGGGCGGCGACGGGCTAGAATCGGCTCATGACTGTCCCGCCCTCTTCGAAGAAGCCGCCCTCCGCTCTCACCCCCGCGTTGCGGCGCGAGTTGCGCGCACGTGCCCACCACCTGCATCCGGTGGTGGCGATCGGGCTGCGAGGTCTCACTCCACGCGTGCTGCACGAGATCGACGTCGCGCTGATGGCGCACGGCCTCGTCAAGCTGCGCGTGTTCGACGACGACCGCGCCGCGCGCGAGGCGCTGTTCGCGCGCATCTGCGCCGAGCTCGAATGCGCCCCGGTCCAGCATCTCGGAAAGCTGCTGATCCTCTGGCGAGCGCCCGACGAGCCGCCGGCGCCGGTTAACGTCCGCACAACGGGGCCCGTCGCTGCACGCAGCAAGCGAACCGCCGGAACCGACGCGGGACCGCCGGCGCCGCCGGCGCGCCGGCGCCGCGAAACGGGTGCGGCCGCCCCGAGCGGAGTTCCCCGGGCAGCGATGCCGCGGCGGCGCCGCGCCGCGGGCCGAGCCGCGCGTTCGCCGACGTCGCGGCGTTAACGGACGAGTCGGTCAACCCTTCCCGGCCGCGTGCGCTGGCCGGCGTGGCCGGGAGCTACACTGTGCCCGTGTTCGGCAGCCGGAGCCGGGCGGCGCGCGGCACGGCCGAGGATCGCGCGGCCCCTGCGCTGCACGGATGCGACGCAGCTGCCCGAGAGAATCGATGCCAATGAGCGACACCGGCTCCGGAAACCGCAAACCCCTGCGCAGCGAAGCCTGGTTCGCGCGCCAGGACAAGATGGGCTTCTACTACCGGTCGTGGCTCAGGAACCGCGGCTTCCCGCAGGATCAGTTCGAAGGCCGCCCGGTGATCGGCATCTGCAACACGTGGTCGGAGCTGACGCCGTGCAACTCGCACTTCCGCACGCTGGCCGAGCACGTGCGCTGGGGCGTGCTCGACGCCGGGGGCTTCCCGCTCGAGTTTCCGGTGATGAGCCTCGGCGAGACGATGCTGCGGCCGACGGCGATGCTCTTTCGCAACCTCGCGTCGATGGACGTCGAGGAATCGATCCGCGGCAACCCGCTCGACGGCGTCGTGCTGCTGATGGGCTGCGACAAGACGACGCCGTCGCTCCTGATGGGCGCTGCGAGCGTCGATCTGCCGTCGATCGGCGTCTCCGGCGGACCGATGCTGCGCGGGATCCACTGCGGCAAGCCGATCGGCTCGGGGACCAACACGATCTCGATGAGCGAGCAGCTGCGTGCCGGCCAGATCACGCTCGCCGAGTTTCACGAGGCCGAGGCCGACATGCACCGCTCGCACGGCCACTGCATGACGATGGGGACGGCATCGACGATGGCGTGCATGGTCGAGGCGCTCGGCGTCGGCCTCCCGGGCAACGCCGCGATACCGGCGGTCGACGCGCGGCGCAACCTGCTCGCGCGCGAGGCGGGCAGGCGCATCGTGCAGATGGTGAAAGACGGCGTCGCGCTGTCGCAGATCCTGACACGCGAAGCGTTCGAGAACGCGATCCGCATCAACGCCGGCATCGGCGGCTCGACGAATGCCGTCATCCACCTGATCGCGATCGCGCGGCGCGCGGGCGTCGACCTCTCGCTCGACGACTGGGACCGCTTGGGTCGCGAGCTGCCATGCCTCGCCGACCTGATGCCCTCAGGGCGGTACCTGATGGAGGATTTCTTCGAGGCCGGGGGACTGCCCGTGGTGATCCGCGAATTCGCCGAGCACGGCCTGCTGAACCGTGGCGCAATGACCGTCAACGGGCGCACGCTGTGGGAGAACAATGCGCAGGCCGCCTGCTGGAAGCGCGAGGTGATCCACCCGTTCGACGAGCCTTTCAAGCGCGATGCCGGCATCGCCGTGCTGCGCGGCAATCTTGCCCCGGACGGCGCGGTGATCAAGCCGTCGGCGGCCTCGCCGCACCTGATGCGGCACACCGGGCGGGCGGTGGTGTTCGAGTCGATCGAGGACCTGCACCGGCGCATCAGCGACGATTCGCTCGACATCGACGAGCGCTCGGTGATGGTGCTGAAGTACTGCGGTCCGAAGGGCTATCCGGGGATGGCCGAGGTCGGCAACATGCCGCTGCCGCCGAAGCTCCTGAAGCGCGGCATCACGGATCTCGTGCGCATCTCCGATGCGCGGATGTCGGGCACCGCCTACGGCACCGTCGTGCTGCACGTGGCGCCCGAGGCCGCCGCCGGAGGTCCGCTCGCGCTCGTCGAGAACGGGGATCCGATCACGCTCGATGTTCCGGCGCGGCGACTCGAGCTCGAGGTCGACGTCGCCGAACTCGCGCGCCGACGCGCCGCGTGGCGTGCGCCCGAGCCCCACGCCGCGCGCGGATATGCGAAGCTCTACGTCGACCACGTGCTGCAGGCGAGCGACGGAGCCGACCTCGACTTCCTCGTCGGCCGGAGCGGCGCGCGGGTGCCGCGCGACAACCACTGAGCGAGCGGCTCAGGCGTAGCCGACGCTGCGAATCTCGAAGCTGCGCAGTCCGCCCGGGGCCTCGACCTCCGCGGTGTCGCCCTCGGTCTTGCCGATCAGCGCGCGCGCGATCGGCGAGTTGACCGAGATCTTGGCCGCCTTGATGTCTGCCTCGTCGTCGCCGACGATCTGGTAGGAGCGGCGCTCGCCGGTCTCGAGATCCTCGATCTCGACCGTCGCGCCGAACACGACGCGCCCGTCGGCGTCGATCGCGGACGGATCGATGATCTGCGCATTGGCAAGGCGCGACTCGACCTCGGCGATGCGCCCCTCGATGAAGCCCTGGCGGTCCTTTGCCGCGTCGTAGTCGGCGTTCTCCGACAGGTCGCCATGCGAGCGCGCGTCGGCGAGCGCCTGCACGACCGCCGGCCGCTCGACGGTCTTCAACCGGTGCAGTTCGGATTTCAGGCGCTCGGCGCCCGCAACGGTCATCGGTACCTTGGCCACGTTCGCCTCGCCAAAAAGCGAACGACCGGAAGCGGGAACCGCATCCGGCCGGAGCAGGGATTGTACCCTAAATGCGGCAGGTGATGGCGTGCGGCGACGGCGAGATCGGCCGCCGCGCGTGCCCGGAACGATGCTGGGGGTCGCCCGAAGCAGCGGCCGGTGCGATGGCTGCGCTGCGCGCAGGAACGACACCGCGGCGCGTCACCAGGTTGCTCGCGACGAGGGCGGCCAGCGTCATCGCCGCGCCGGCCAGTTCGGCGGTCCCGAAGCGATGGCCTTGCGCAACTCCGATCGCGAACGCCGTGATCGGCACCAGATTGATGAACAACACGCCGTTCACGGGTCCCAGCGCGCCGATCCCCGCGTTCCACGCAAGCACCGCTGCAACTCCGGCGACCAGCGCGAGGTAGGCAATTTCCTCCCAGGTCGCGGCAACGGCGGCGCCCGTGGGCATGCTCGCGGCGCCCGCCACGGTCGCGACCAGCGCGATCGCCACGATGCTCGCCGCACCGAACATCATGCTAAGCGCGGTGTAGCGCAGCGCGGAGAACTGCGGCACGTCGGCCGCACCCATCGTGTAGACGACCCAGCAGACGACACCGGCGAGGACCATCGCATCGGCGTGCCACGACGCGCCACCTTCGAGCCTCAGATGTCCGCGCGTGACCACCAGCACGACCCCGCCCAGGGCGACGACCATCGCGGCGAGGGTGCCGGGTGACGGCCTGCGCCGGCGCAGCACCCAGTTCATCAGCGCCGTGACAAGCGGCATCAGCGCAACGATGATTGCCGCGTGCTCAGGCGTCGAGCCGGCGATGCCGAGAAAGCCGAGGATCGTGAACCCGGCGAAACCCAGCGTGCCGTAGATTGCAAGGCGCCAGCCGTGCCCGTCGAGGCGCAGCGCACGCTTTCCCTCGACGAGGCCGAGGATCGCGAGCATCACCGTTGCGGCCGGCGCGTAGCGAAACGCCGACAGATGATAGGCGTCGATGCTTCCGAGCGCGCTCTTGGCGACCGTGAACATCGCGCCCCACGCGAGGGCGGTGAATGCGAGCATCCCGGCACCCCTGATGTACGTATTCGTGGAATTCATGAATGGCTCCGTGGCATTGGCGACTCGTGCAGATCATCCACCATGCCAGCCCACTCGGACAAACCACGAATTTGCATGACATGCATGCGCCTCGCGCATGCATGTCCCGGCGGGATCAGAGTGCGGCGTGCAGCGCCTGGATCGAAGAGGGGACGAGGTCCCTCAAGTGCGCCATTCCGGTTGCCGCGGCACGCGCCCCGGCGAGCGTCGTGAAGGTCGGCACCTGGTCGGTCAGCGCCACGCGGCGAATCGCGTAGCTGTCGTGGATCGCGCTCCTCTTCTCCTCGACGGTGTTGATGACGAGTGCGATCTCGTCGTTCTTCAGCATGTCGACGATGTGCGGGCGCCCCTCGGCGACCTTGTTGACCACCACCACGGGAACGCCGGCCGCGCTGAGCGCCGCGGCGGTGCCGCGCGTCGCGACGAGGCTGAATCCGAGCGCCACGAGCTGGCGCGCGATCTCGATCGCGCGCAGCTTGTCGCTGTTCCTGAGACTGATGAACACGTTGCCCTCCTGCGGGAGCTTCACCCCCGCGCCGAGCTGACTCTTCAGGAACGCTTCGGCGAACGTCTCGCCGATGCCCATCACCTCCCCGGTCGACTTCATCTCGGGGCCGAGGATCGTGTCGACGCCCTGGAACTTGATGAACGGGAACACCGCCTCCTTGACGGCGAAGTAGCGCGGAATTACCTCGCCGGTGATGCCCTGCTCGCGCAGCGTCGTTCCGGCCATGCAGCGCGCCGCGATTTTCGCGAGCGGCCTGCCGGTCGCCTTCGACACGAAGGGGACCGTCCGTGACGCGCGCGGATTGACTTCGAGGACGTACACGAGCGGACCTCCGTCGCGGTCGTTCTGGATTGCGAACTGGACGTTCATCAGCCCGACCACGGCGAGTTCCTTCGCCATCACGCGCGTCTGGCGCCTCAACTCGTCCTGCAATGCCGCGGACAGCGAGTAGGGCGGCAGCGAGCACGCCGAGTCGCCCGAGTGGACTCCCGCCTGCTCGATGTGCTCCA
This sequence comes from Pseudomonadota bacterium, assembly GCA_018241785.1. Lineage (GTDB taxonomy): Bacteria > Pseudomonadota > Gammaproteobacteria > Burkholderiales > Casimicrobiaceae > VBCG01. The sequence goes on from JAFEDF010000219.1 coordinate 19,090, forward strand.
TGATCCCGCCGATGACGACGTCGGTGCCGTCGGAGACGGCGTCGACGTCGATTTCGATCGCATCGTTCAGGAAGCGGTCGAGGAGCACCGGGCTGTCGTTCGATACCTTCACCGCCTCGTTCATGTAGCGTTCGAGGTCGCGCGCCTCGTGCACGATCTCCATCGCGCGACCGCCGAGCACGTACGACGGGCGCACGACGAGCGGGTAGCCGATCTCCTCGGCTGCGGCGAGCGCTGCAGCCTCGGTGCGCGCCGTACGGTTGGGCGGCTGCCGCAACCCCGCGCGTTGCAGCATCTCCTTGAACCGCTCGCGATCCTCGGCGACGTCGATCATGTCGGGCGTGGTGCCGACGATCGGCACGCCGTTCGCCGCGAGGTCGCGCGCGAGCTTCAGCGGCGTCTGGCCGCCGTACTGGACGATCACCCCCGCCGGCTTCTCCACGCGCACGATCTCGAGCACGTCCTCGAGCGTCAGCGGCTCGAAGTAGAGGCGGTCCGACGTGTCGTAGTCGGTCGAGACGGTCTCCGGGTTGCAGTTGACCATGATGGTCTCGTAGCCGTCCTCGGAGAGCGCCATCGCGGCATGCACGCAGCAGTAGTCGAACTCGATGCCCTGGCCGATGCGGTTGGGGCCGCCCCCGAGCACGATGATCTTGCGCCGGCCGGTAGGCTGCGCCTCGCACTCGTCCTCGTAGGTCGAGTACATGTAGGCGGTGCGCGTCGCGAACTCGGCGGCGCAGGTGTCGACGCGCTTGTAGACGGGGTGGATGCCGAGGGCGTGCCGGCGGGCGCGGACCGCAGCCTCGTTCACCTTGCAAAGATGGGCGATGCGGCGGTCGGCGAAGCCCATCCGCTTGAGCGTGCGAAGCTCGTCCGGGGACAGCGACTCGAGGCTGCGCCGCTCGAGCGCGAGCTCGACGTCGACGATCTCCTTGATCTGCGCGAGGAACCACGGATCGATCTTCGTGTGCATGTGGAGCTCGGCGACGCTCATGCCGATGCCGAAGGCATCGGCGACATACCACAGGCGCTCGGCGCGCGGATAGGCGAGCTCGTCGGCGATGGTGTCGGGATCGACGGTCTTCAGGTTGAAGCCGTCGACGCCGACCTCGAGGCCGCGCAGCGCCTTCTGCAGCGACTCCTTGAACGTGCGCCCGATCGCCATCACCTCGCCCACCGACTTCATCTGCGTGGTCAAGCGGTCGTCGGCCTGCCTGAACTTCTCGAAGGCGAAGCGCGGCACCTTGGTCACGACGTAGTCGATCGTCGGCTCGAACGACGCCGGCATGAAGTGCTCGCCGTGCGTGCCGGTAATGTCGTTCGCGAGCTCGTCCAGCGTATAGCCGACGGCGAGCTTGGCGGCGATCTTGGCGATCGGGAAGCCGGTCGCCTTCGAGGCCAGCGCCGAGCTCCGCGACACGCGCGGGTTCATCTCGATCACCATCATCCGCCCGTCCGCCGGGTTGATCGCGAACTGCACGTTCGATCCGCCGGTGTCGACGCCGATCTCGCGCAGCACCGCGATCGACGCGTCGCGCATGATCTGGTATTCCTTGTCGGTCAGCGTCTGCGCGGGCGCCACGGTGATCGAATCGCCGGTGTGCACGCCCATCGGGTCGACATTCTCGATCGAGCACACGATGATGCAGTTGTCCTTGCGGTCGCGCACCACCTCCATCTCGAACTCCTTCCAGCCGAGGAGCGATTCCTCGATCAGGAGCTCGTGGGTCGGTGACAGCGCAAGGCCGCGCTTGCACATGTCGACGAACTCGTCCTTGTTGTAGGCGATGCCGCCGCCGGTGCCGCCGAGGGTGAACGAAGGGCGGATCACCGCGGGGAAGCCGATCGTCGCCTGCACTTCGAGCGCCTGCTCGAGGTCGTGGGCGATCCCCGAGCGCGCCGAGCCGAGGCCGATGCGCGTCATCGCCGCCTTGAACTTCTCGCGGTCCTCGGCCTTGTCGATCGCCTTCTTCGACGCGCCGATCAGCTCGACGTCGAACTTCGTCAGCACGCCCTCGCGCGCGAGATCGAGCGCGCAGTTCAACGCCGTCTGCCCGCCCATCGTCGGCAGGAGGGCGTCGGGCCGCTCGCGCTCGATGATCGACGCGACCATCTGCCAGGTGATCGGCTCGATGTAGGTGACGTCGGCCATCTCCGGGTCGGTCATGATCGTCGCCGGATTGGAGTTCACCAGGATCACCCGGTAGCCCTCCTCCTTCAGCGCCTTGCACGCCTGCGCTCCGGAGTAATCGAACTCGCAGGCCTGGCCGATGATGATCGGGCCGGCGCCGATGATGAGGATGCTCTGGAGGTCGGTGCGTCTGGGCACGCTACTTCCTCTCCATCATGCGCACGAAGCGGTCGAAGAGATAGCCGATGTCGTGCGGCCCCGGGCTCGCTTCAGGATGGCCCTGGAAGCTGAATGCGGGCCGGCCGGTGTGCATCATCCCCTGCAGGCTGCCGTCGAAGAGCGACACGTGGGTGACGCGAAGCCACGATGGCAGCGTCGACGCGTCGACCGCGAAGCCGTGGTTCTGGCTCGTGATGACGACGCGGCCGGTATCCTTGTCGAGCACCGGGTGGTTCGCGCCGTGGTGGCCGAACTTCATCTTCAGCGTGCGCGCGCCCGATGCGAGCGCCAGGAGCTGATGCCCGAGGCAGATGCCGAAGAGCGGCACGCCGCACTCGACGAACTCGGCGATCGCCTTGATCGCATAGGTGCAGGCGATCGGGTCGCCGGGGCCGTTGGAGAGAAAAACGCCGTCGGGCGCGAGCGCCAGCGCGTCCTTCGCCGCGGTCTGTGCCGGCACCACGGTGAGCCGGCAGCCGCGCGCGGCGAGCAGGCGCAGGATGTTGTGCTTGACGCCGTAGTCGTAGGCGACGACGTGGAACCTCGGCTGTGCGACGTCGCGGTGGACCGCACCGAGCTCCCACGCGCCCGCAGTCCACGGGTAAGGCTCGGTGCAGGAAACCTCTTTCGCGAGATCGAGGCCGATCATCGACGGTGCGCTGCGCGCACGCGAGAGCGCATCGCAGAGATCGGCGTCGGAGAGATGCGCCGCCGCGGTGATACAGGCGTTCTGCGTGCCTCGCTCGCGCAGGATTCGCGTCAACCGGCGGGTGTCGACGTCGCTGATGCCGACGATTCCCGCTTCGCGCAGGTAGTCCCCGAGGTCGCGCTCACGCCGCCAGCTCGACGCCTGCTCGGGAACGTCGCGCACGACGAGCCCGGTGGCAAAGATCCGCCGCGATTCGGCGTCCTCGGCGTTGACGCCGACGTTGCCGATGTGCGGGTAGGTGAGCGTCACGATCTGGCCGGCATACGACGGATCGGTGAGGATCTCCTGGTAGCCGGTCATCGCCGTGTTGAAGACGACCTCGCCCACCGCATTCCCCAGGGCGCCGAATGCGCGGCCGCGCAGCACGGTGCCGTCGGCGAGCACGAGCGCGGCTTCGGGCCGCGGCGCGAACAGGGGCCCTTGCTCCTCGCCCCTGCCCGCGGATTGCGGCGGCGGCACAGAGGCATCCATCGGCGTCTGCGCTGGGGTCGTCGCGGCGGCGGTGTCCGGAGCGTTCATCGTGCGGTGGCGGAAGCGCTTCGGCGCTCCGAGGCGCGCGTTGCGCGCGCTCCGGACCTGCACTCTGGACGTGCAAACGGGGAAGGAGTCCCTTCCCCGCTCTGAAGCTTCGAGATTCTACACGGATCGGCCGGCGCGCTCAAATCGGCGCGAGCGGATCGCTGCACCGGCACATTCACGCGGACGTTCCACCCTGCAATCGTCCGGCTGAGGCGTCAATACGAGGCCGCGAACCCGCCGTCGACGTGCAGCAGGTGCCCGGTGACGTAGTCGGCTGCCGAAGAAGCGAGGAACACCGCCGCCCCGGCGACGTCGCGCGGCTCGCCCCAGCGGCCCGCCGGAGTGCGCCGCTCGACCCAGGCCGAGAACACCGGGTCGGCTGCGAGCGGGGCGTTCATCTCGGTGCGGAAGAAGCCCGGAGAAATGCCGTTCACCTGCACGTTGAACGGCGCGAGTTCGACCGCGAGGGCGCGCGTCAGCATCCGCATCGCACCCTTGGAGGTCGCGTAGGCAGCCACGCCCGGCCGGCCGAGGTCGGAAGCGAGTGAGCACAGGTTGACGATCTTGCCGCGCCGGCGCGCCTTCATCGACGGCAGCACCGCCTGGATCGCGAGGAACGCCCCGTCGACGTTGGTCGCCATCACGCTGCGCCACTCGTCCAGCGTGCAGGCGTCGAACGGACGCCGCAGGTTGATCGCGGCGTTGTTGACGAGCACGTCGATCGCGCCGTGCTCGCGGGCCACCGCGTCGATCCCTTCGCGTACCCCGGCGGGATCGGTGACGTCGAACGCACGCGCCGAGACGGCGAGCCCCTCGTGCGCGAGGGCATCGACGGCGGCGGCAAGGCGCGCCTCGCTGCGGCCGTTGATCGTGACCGTCGCCCCGGCGCTCGCGAGCCCCCGCGCGATCGCGAGGCCGAGCCCGGTCGACGCCCCGGTGACAACGGCGACATGCCCGGCGAGGTCGAAAGGTCCGCTCATCGATGCGCGAAGCGCCGTCGCCGGCCGGCCCGGTCAGCCGATACCGAGCACGTCCGCCATGTCGTAGAGCCCGGATTGCTGCCGCGCACGGCGCGCCGCCACGAACACCGCCGCGCGCAGCGCCCCGGCAGCGAAGTTCGCGCGCGACGTCGCGCGATGGGTGAGCTCCAAACGCTCGCCGCTCCCGGCAAAGAGCACCGTGTGCTCGCCGACGACGTCGCCGCCGCGCAGCGTCGCGAAGCCGATGGTTCCCGGCACCCGCTCGCCGGTGACTCCTTCGCGCGCGTAGACCGCGTTCGCGGCCAGTGCGACTCCGGCGCCTTTCGCTGCGGCTTCGCCAAGGCGGAGCGCCGTACCCGACGGTGCATCGACCTTGTGGCGATGGTGCATTTCGAGGACCTCGATGTCGAAGGCGGGCCCGAGCTGGGCCGCGGCGCGCTCGACGAGCCCGATCAGCACGTTCACGCCGACGCTCATGTTGGGGGCGAGCACGATCGGAATCGCCGCGGCATGCGCAGTGATCTCGGCGATTCCCGCTGCGTCGAAGCCGGTGGTGCCGACGACCGCGGCGACGTGCCGGCGCGCGCATGCGGCGAGGTGGACGAGCGTCCCGGCGGGACGCGTGAAGTCGATCAGCACGTCGGCTGCGCCGATCGCGGCGTCGACGTCGGCGCTGACCGTCACGCCGGTCGCGTGCCCGAGTGCCGCGCCGGGGTCGCGATCGAGCGCGGGGCTGCCGGCGACGTCGATCGCGGCCACGAGGCGCAGGTCCGGCGCCGCGAGCACTGCGGCGGTCAGCGCCTGCCCCATGCGCCCGCCGGCTCCGGCAATGGCGACGCGTACCATCGCTTGCGGCGCCGCTTGCTCGGCCACGCTGCGCGCTACCGGCGAATCGATGGACGCGGGCTCACTGGCCCGAGCCCGGGGCGGATTTCTTGTCGAGGAGCTTCTGCCACCAGCTCTTGCCCTCGCTCATCGGCAGCGCCTTGGCGCTCGCCGACTGGTTGAGTTCGACCACCGTCTGCGGCATCCGGTCGCCCTCCCAGCGCGCGAGCTTGCCGTCGTCGAACCAGACGGTGAACTTGCGATGCTCGCGCACCACCCCCTGGCGCGCGTACTCGTAGACGTAGTCCCAGCGGTTGGGGGTGAAGGGGTACTCGATCAGCGGCGTGCCGAGCGTGAGGCGGACCTGCTGCGGGGTCATGCCGACCTTCAGCCGGTCGACCTGCTCCTGGGCGAGATAATTGCCCTGGTTGATGTCGATCTTGTAGACGCCAAACGAGCGCCACGAAGGCGCGTACTTCTCGATGCTCGCGCACCCGGCGGCGATCGCCGCCGCGACGGCGATCGCCACGGCGGCCCTCAGCCGGCGTCCCGCGGGCGCGGCGCGCTTCGAGGCAGGGATCGCGGTGGGGAGCGGCATGGGCAGCGTCGGAGCAAATGTTTATTATAGCTGCGACACGCCGCAGTCCGCGGCCAGCGCAGCCATGCCATGAGCACATCGCAGGACCTGAAGAGCGCCGGACTCAAAGCCACGCTTCCGCGCCTGCGGATCATCAACCTCTTCGAGGGGTCGAAGGTCCGCCACCTGTCGGCGGAGGACGTCTACAAGCTGCTGCTCGCCGACGGCATCGACATCGGCCTCGCGACGGTCTACCGCGTGCTCACCCAGTTCGAGCAGGCGGGCCTGCTCGTGCGCCACCACTTCGAATCGGGCAAGGCGGTCTACGAGCTGAACGAAGGGAAGCATCACGACCATCTCGTCTGCCTGCAGTGCGGCCGCGTCGAGGAGTTCTACGACGCCGAGATCGAGAAGCGGCAGATCCGCATCGCCCGCGAGCGCGGCTTCGAGATCCGCGAACACGCGCTCTATCTCTACGTCGAGTGCACGAAGCCGCACTGCCCGCACCGCAAGGCGGACGGCGGCTGACGTTCACGCGCTGCCGTCGGCGTCGGCGGCAGGCTCGTCGGGGAGCGGCGCCTCGCTGCGGCTGAAGTCGGCGACGCGAAAGCCCAGCATCCACAGCACGCCGAAGTAGACGACTGCGCCGGCACCGACGACGAGAGCGAGGCGCGCCGTCTTGTGCACGAACCCGGCGTGCAGCCAGACGGTGTCGCTGCCGGCGAGCCATGCGAGCGCGGCGGCGAGCGCAACGGTCGCGAGGCCCGCGCGCGCGAGAAAGGCGGTCCATCCGGGCTGCGGGCGGTAGTAGCCCTTCCTGAGCAGTGTCCACAGCAGCAGCGCGGCGTTGCAGCACGCGCCGAGGCTCGTCGCGAGCGTGAGCCCCGCCTGGTCGAGACCGAGCGGCCAGGCGAGAACGACGGCGAGCGTCTGCGTGACGAGCACGGTGAAGAACGAGATCTTCACCGGGGTCTTCATCTCCTGCCGGGCGTAGAAGCCTGGAGCGAGGATCTTGACCAGGATGAGTCCGGGCAGGCCGACGCAGTAGCCGAGGAGCGCGAGGCGCGTCTGCAGCGCGTCGGCGATGGTGAAGCGCCCGTACTGGTAGAGCGTCGACACCAGCGGCAGCGCGAGGAGCGCCAGCGCGACCGCCGCCGGGAGCGCGAGCAGCACCGCGAGGCGCAGGCCCCAGTCGAGCAGCGACGAGTACTCGGCATGGTCGGCGTCGCTGTAGTGGCGCGCGAGCGACGGCAGCAGCACCGTGCCGAGTGCGACGCCGAGAAGCGCGCTCGGGAACTCCATCAGCCGGTCGGCGTAGGTGATCCACGAGATCCGGCCGTCGCCGAGGAGCGCCGCGAACTGCGTGTTGATCAGCGCGGAAATCTGTGCGGCGGAGACGCCGATCACCGCCGGGCCCATCGCCCTCAGCACGCGGCGCACGCCGGGGTCCGTCCAGTCGAACCCGATGCGAGGCAGCATGCCGAGCTTCATCAGCGGGCGGATCTGCAGCGCGAGCTGCGCGACGCCGCCGATCGCGACCCCCCACGCGAGGGCCTTGATCGGCGGGTCGACGAAGCGGGCGAGCAGGATCGCCGCACCGATGATCGAGACGTTGAGCAGCACCGGCGTGAAGGCGGGAATCGCGAAGCGCCGGTGGACGTTCAGCACTCCGGCCGCGAGCGACACCAGCGAGACGAAGCCGATGTACGGGAACACGATGCGGATCATCGCGGCGGTGAGCTCGACCTTGCCGGGGGTGCGCGCGAAGCCGCCGGCGAGCAGGTAGACGAGCCAGGGCGCGGCGAGCGCGCCGGCAACCGAGACGAGCAGCAGCACGACGGTGAGCAGCGTGCCGACGTCGCCCACCAGCTTGCGCGTCGCGGCGCTGCCCTGCCGCTGCCGGTATTCGGCGAGGATCGGCACGAACGCCTGCGAGAACGCCCCCTCGGCGAAGAGGCGACGCAACAGGTTCGGAAGCCTGAACGCGGCCTCGAACGCGTCCATCTGCACGCCGGCTCCGAACAGCGTCGCTTTCAGCGCCTCGCGCAGGAGGCCGGTCACGCGCGACAGCAGCGTCATGCCGCTGATCGTCGTCACGGTTCGCAGGAGGTTCACGGGTGGTCGATGGCTGCCTCCCGCGCCTTGCCGAGGAAGCAAAAGCTGTGTATTATGCGCGGTCTTTCTCACGACTTCCCGCGACCGCCTTCGGGCCGGCGCGCCGGAGTCCGGCGCAACCCGGCGCCGCGACACTCGAGCAAGGATCGAAGTTCATGGCCAACACGGCACAGGCCCGCAAGCGAGCCCGCCAGGCTGAAGCGACGCGCAAGCGCAACGCGAGCCTGAAATCCGAGCTGCGCACGGCGGTCAAGAAGGTCAGGAAGTCGATCGCCGCCGGCGACAAGGCGGCGGCGACAACGCAGTTGCGCGAATCGCAGGCGGTGATCGACCGCATCGCCGACAAGAAGATCGTCCACCGGAACCTCGCGTCCCGCACCAAGTCCAGGCTCGCGCAAGCGATCAGGACGATGCCCTGAAGCGGTGACGGTCCCGGCGCCACGCCACTTCCTCCAGTTCGGCGACTTCTCCCGCGAGGAGTTCGACTACCTGTTCGAGCGCACGCGCTGGATCAAGCAGCGCTTCAAGCGCTACGAGCTCTACCAGCCGCTGCGCGACCGCACGCTCGCGATGGTCTTCGAGAAGGCCTCGACGCGAACGCGCGTGTCGTTCGAGGCCGGGATGAACCAGCTCGGCGGGATCGCGATCAACCTGACCCGCGGCGACACCCAGCTCGGCCGCGGCGAGCCGATCGAGGACGTCGCGCGCGTGGTGTCGCGGATGGTCGACGTCATCATGATCCGCACGTTCGGCCAGACGCTGATCGAGCGCTTCGCCGCGCACTCGCGCGTGCCGGTCATCAACGGCCTCACCAACGAGTACCATCCGTGCCAGATCCTCGCCGACGTCTACACGTGGATCGAGCACCGCGGAGCGGTCGCCGGGCGCACGATCGCGTGGATCGGCGACGCCAACAACATGTTCTACACGTGGGTGCAGGCCGCGCGCATCTTCGGCTTCCACGTCAACGTCGCGTCGCCGCCGGGCTACGCGATCGACCCGGCGATCGCCGGGCCAGCCGCCGAAGGCCACTACACGCGCTTCGCCAAGCCGATCGACGCCTGCCGCGGCGCCGATGTCGTGACGACCGACGTGTGGACGAGCATGGGCTTCGAGGCCGAGAACGAGGTGCGGATGCGCGCCTTCGCTCCGTTCCAGGTGAGCGCCGACCTGATGCGCGTCGCGCAACCCGATGCGCTCTTCATGCACTGCCTGCCGGCGCACCGCGGCGAGGAGGTCACCGCCGACGTGATCGACGGCCCGCAAAGCGTGGTCTGGGACGAGGCGGAGAACCGCCTGCACGCGCAGAAGGCCCTGCTCGAATATCTCGTCTGCGGCCGCGTCGCCGTCTAGGGCTCCGTCACTTCGCCGGGTCGCCGGGTTCCGGCTCGCCGATCCGCGGAAGCGGCGAATCGCCGCCGGCCTGCAGCAGGCCGCTCCCCGCGTAGATCGCGAGCTTGCCGCGCGTATCCTCGATGTCGAGGTTCCTCATCGTGAGCTGGCCGATGCGGTCCTGCGGCGAGAACGCCGACGCGACCTTCTCCATCGACAGCCGCTCGGGCCGGTAGGTGAGGTTCGGGCTCGCCGTCGAAACTATCGAGTAGTCGTTGCCGCGACGCAATTCGAGCGTCACCTCGCCGGTGATCGCACTCGCGATCCAGCGCTGTGCGGTCTCGCGAAGCATCATCGCCTGCGGGTCGAACCAGCGCCCCTGGTAGAGCAGCCGCCCGAGCCTGCGGCCGTTGTTCCGGTACTGCTCGATCGTGTCCTCGTTGTGGATGCCGGTGACGAGCCGCTCGTAGGCCACGTGCAGCAGCGCGAGGCCCGGAGCCTCGTAGATGCCGCGGCTCTTCGCCTCGATGATCCGGTTCTCGATCTGGTCGCTCATGCCGAGCCCGTGCCGGCCGCCGATCGCGTTCGCCTCCGCCACGAGCAGGACGGGGTCGGCGTAGCGCCGGCCGTTCAGCGCGACCGGGCGTCCGGCATCGAAGGCGACCGTCACGCGCTCGCGGGCGATCGCGACGTCATCGCGCCAGAACGCGACTCCCATGATCGGCGACACGATGTCGATGCCCTTGTCGAGGTATTCGAGGTCCTTCGCCTCGTGCGTCGCGCCGAGCAGGTTCGAGTCGGTCGAATAGGCCTTCTCCGCGCTCATCCGGTAGTCGAGGCCGGCGCGGCGCATGTACTCCGACATCTCGCGGCGCCCGCCGAGCTCGTCGATGAAGCGCTGGTCGAGCCACGGCTTGTAGACGCTGAGATTGGGATTCGCGAGCAGTCCGTAGCGATAGAAGCGCTCGATGTCGTTGCCCTTGTAGGTGCTGCCGTCGCCCCAGATGTGCACGTCGTCCTCGAGCATCGCGACGACGAGCATCGTCCCCGTCACCGCGCGCCCGAGCGGCGTCGTGTTGAAGTAGGTGGCGCCGGCCGTCGACACGTGGAACGCGCCGGCCTGCAGCGCGGCGATGCCTTCGCCGACCAGCGCCGCACGGCAGTCGACGAGGCGTGCGGCCTCCGCGCCGTAACGAAGCGCTCGCCGCGGGATGTCGTCGTAGTCGTCCTCGTCCGGCTGCGCGAGATGCGCGGTGTAGGCGTATGGAACGGCGCCGTTCGCGCGCATCCAGTGCAGCGCGGCGCTGGTGTCGAGGCCGCCCGAGAACGCGATGCCGACCTTCTTGCCGGCGGGCAGACTCTGCAGGATGCGGGACATGGGGGCTTTCAAGCGGCGCTACGCCGGAAAGCCCCGCAGTTTAGCCCACGCTACGACCAGAGGAAACCGAGCTTCTCGTGGTGGCCGGCCGTCACGTCGAGAGACTGCGTCTTGACGTGGCCCTCGTACTCGGCGCGCACCGTGTACTTGCCGTCCGGGACCTTCAAGAGGAGCATCGGTCCGCTGTCGCCGAGATCCATCACCTGCTTGCCGCTCCCGTCGGTGATGCGAAGCTTGACTCCGGCGACGAACTCGTTCGCGCCCTGGTTGTGCTTCGCGAACGTCATCGAGACCGGATAGCGCGAGGCCATGTGGCGCATCGCCTCGGCTTCGAGCTTTCCGACTCCGCCGTTCACCCACGTCGCGTCGCCGTGCGTCACCGCCTTCGGCGCCGGGATCGCCTGCGCGGCGCCCGCAGCGGCCAGCATGACGGCCGCGGCTGCCGCGGCCACCCATCGTCCATGAATCGCTCTGCGCATGATGCCTCCGTTGAATTGCCAGACATCCGATATGACCGCTTCCTGCTGCGCGAAGATCCCACGGCGATCCGCGGGCGACGGGCGCCGCAGGTCGGCGGTCCGCTGCGTGTCGGTGAGCGGCCTACAATAGCCGGCCGGGCTGCGCCTCCGGATCCTGCAAGGAGCCTCCATGCCGTCGTTCGACATCGTTTCCGAAGTGAACCAGGTCGAGGTCCGCAACGCGGTCGACCAGACCAACAAGGAGGTCTCGACGCGGTTCGACTTCAAGGGGTCGGATTCCCGCGTCGAGATCGCGGACAAGACGCTGACGCTCTACGCCGACGACGATTTCAAGCTGAAGCAGGTGACCGACATCCTCACGGCGAAGCTCGCCAAGCGTCAGGTCGACGTCCGCTCGCTCAAGTACGCCGACCCGGAGAAGATCTCGGGCAACAAGGTGAAGCAGGCGGTGACCGTGCGCACCGGCGTCGAGCAGGAGCTCGCGAAGAAGATCGTGCGGATCCTGAAGGACGCGAAGCTCAAGGTCCAGGGCTCGATCCAGGGGGACGCCGTGCGCGTCTCCGGAGCAAAGAAGGACGAGCTGCAGGCGGCGATCGCACAGGTGCGCAAATTGATCACCGACTTCCCGCTGCAGTTTCAGAACTTCCGCGACTGAACGGTGGGGTCAGGTCTTGCCTTTTGCCTACCGCGACGACGCGGTAGGCAAAAGGCAAGACCTGACCCCACCGTTCAGTCGAAATCGGCGACG
>JAFEDF010000021.1 GCA_018241785.1 Pseudomonadota bacterium
CGCTCGGTCGCGCTGACCGACGAGCCTGCACCGCGCAGCACCTCGCTCGTCGTCACCGCAATCGGGCGCGACCGCCCGGGGATCGTGAGCCTGCTCTCCGAGCGTGCACAGGGCTTCGGCGCCAACTGGGCCGGCAGCCGCATGACGAGCATCGCCGGCCAGTTCGCGGGGATGGTGCACCTCGAGGTTGCGACCGCCAACGCGAGCGCGCTGGTTGCCGCATTGCGCGGCCTCGAGGCCGAGGGGCTGCGCGTGGTGATTGCGCGCAACGACGCGCCGTCGGCGCCTCCGGGCCGGCGCATCGTCGGCCTCGAGCTCGCGGCCCCCGATCGCCCGGGGATCGTGCGCGACCTGTCGAAGCACCTCGCCGCGCAAGGCGTCAGCATCGAGGACCTCGACACCGGGCTGTCGAGCGCAGCCGCCCCGCACCAGCACCTCTTCAAGGTCAAGGCGCTGCTCGTCGTGCCCGACGAGCTTTCGAACGACGCGCTGCGCACGTCGCTGCAGGCGCTCGCCGACGAGATGATGGTCGACATCGCGCTCGACGAGCGCGTGAACGGCGCCTGACCGCCGCGCGCCGCGGGTCAGTCCTTCGCCGGCCCGCCCTTCAGGTACTGCGCCAGGAAATCGAGCGTGCGCGACCACGCGAGCTTCGCCGCCGCAGCGTCATAGCGCGGCGTCGCGTCGTTGTGGAAGCCGTGGCTGGCGCCCGCGTACAGGTACATCCGATAGCGGACGTGGTTCGCGTCGAGTGCCTCCTTCCATGCGGGCCAGCCGCTGTCGACACGCTCGTCGAGGCCCGCGTAATGGATGAGGAGCGGCGCCCTGATCTTTGCGGTGTCGGCGGCGGACGGCTGCATGCCGTAGAACGACACCACTGCGGCGAGATCGGGAAACGTCACGGCCATCAGGTTGACGATGCCGCCCCCGTAGCAGAAACCCAGCGCGCCGACGCGACCGTCGCATTCCGGCCGCGCCTTCAGGAAGGGCACCGCGGCGAGCAGGTCGGCGGTCCGCTTCACCGGATCGAGCGCCGCGAAGCGACGCATCGCCTCGTCTTCGTTGCCGGGATATCCGCCGAGCGGAGAGAGCGCATCGGGTGCGAACGCGACGTAGCCCGCGACGGCGAGGCGGCGCGCGACGTCCTCGATGTACGGATTGAGTCCGCGATTCTCGTGCACGACGACGATGGCCGGCCAGGGACCCTTTCCGGGAGCCGGATGCACGAGGTAGCCGCGGATCGTGTCCCCCGTCCCGACGACGCTGTAGTCGACGTAGGCCGCCGCGATTCGCGCGTCGTCCTTCGCGACCTCCGCCGCGAGCGTGTAGTCGGGCGTCAGCGCTGCGAGCATCGCCGCCGCGCCGGCGGCACCCGCGGCGTGCCGTGCAGCACGCTCGAGGAAGCCGCGCCTCGACAGCCCGCCGTGGATGTAGGCGTCGAAGAGCTTCAGGACTTCGGCGGGAAACTCTTCCGCGTGCCGGCGTGTCACGGGGTCTGGGCCCAGAGGTCGAATTCGCGCGCGATGAGCTCGTACGATGCGAGCCTCGCCGCCGGATCGTGGGTCCACGTAACGATCACGAGCTCGTCGAGATCGAGTGACGCGGCGAGTACGCGAAGCCGTTGCGCCACTGCTCCGGCGGTTCCGGCGATCGCCTTCGCGCGAAGCCGCAGGATGGCGTCGCGCTCGGTCGGGCCCGTCGGATGGGCGCGGATGGCGGCGAACGGATGGCCGTCGTCGAGCTCGCGCCCACCCACCCATGCCTCGAGATCGCGCACCTGGCGCGGAAACCCGGCCGCCGCATCGGAATGCGCATTGAGCGCGTGCGCGGTGAGCAGATCCGGGCCAGGAGCCCGGCCCACGCCGAGGTCGACTGGTCGAGCACCGAGACTCTCACGCGGCGATGGTATCGCGTCGCCCCGCTCGCAGGTGGGGCAGTGCTGCGTCAGCGAGCGAAGTACGCCTTCGGGAAGCGTACGGGCACGGTATCCGGCGGGAGATCCCGGCGGAAGAGCCGATAGATCTCGGCGCGATCGCCCGCCCGCGCTCCCTCCCACGCCAGCGTCCAGCCCGTTCCGGGCGCCTGCGGCGGATCGCGCTGCCAGCCCTGGACGAGGAGCGCAGGACACGACGCATCGGGGTGCACCTCGAGGCGCACCGTGCGCACGTTCGCGAAGTACTCGAGGAGCGCGCGCTGCGGCTCGCCGAGATGGCGGCTCGCGACGCACCCCGAGCGCGGGAGTTCGCGCGCGAGCGAATCGATCATCCAGCGGTAGCTCTTGCCGGCGTTGAGGAATGGCGTCCACAGGGTCGAGATCAGCGCCCAGCACAGCGTCACGGCAACCGCCCACTGGGTGAGCGCCGACCCGCCTTCGTGCGCCGGGCGTGCGACGATGCGCAGCGCGAACGCGGTGGCTGCGAGCGCGAGCGCAAGCCGCAGCGGATGGACGTGCGCGTGGAATCCGGGTTGATAGCCGACGAGCGCGGAGTGAAGCGCCGACGGGAAGTCGGTGACGAGCGCGAACCACGCGAGCCACAGGATCAGCGCGACACCCCCGAGGGCATAGCGCGCCGACAGCGACAGCGCACGCGTGCCCGCCGCCGGCAGGTCGGCGAGCGCGCGCGCGGCGAGGAGCGAGAGCGGGAGCACGATCGGCATCATGTAGACGTCGCGCGAATCGCTGGCGAGCGCCAGCACGCCGAGGATCACCACCGCGAAGACGACCGGCAGCACGAGCCCGTCCCACGCGCCTGCCGCCGTCCGCGCGCGCCATGCCTGCCACAGCGTCCACGCGGCGAGCGGAAGTGCAGGGAGCGCATACCACAGGAGCGTCAGCTCGTAGAACCCGTCGGGATTGCGCGTTCCGAGGCGGACGAAGCCGAAGAAGCGCCCGAAGTTGTTGGCGATGAGCCAGGTCCGGAAGAGCTCGGGCGAGCGCGCGTAGAGATCGCCCATCCAGATCACCGCGGGGATCGCGCCGACGACGCCGGCGATCGCCAGCGTTGCCGCGTAGCGGCGCGTGCGCCACGGCGCGAATACGGGCAGGGCCAACGCGGTGACGCCGAGCCAGCCGGGGCCGATCAGCCCTTTCGCGAGAAAGGCGCAGGCGGCCCCGACGCCCAGCGCGAGACCCGCCGGCCACGCCGTCCGGCGTGCCAGCGCGAGTCCGTACATCCCGATCGAGATGCCGGTCAGGAGCGGCACGTCGGTGATGAGCTGGTGCATGCGCGCGATCGGGCCGATGCACCCGATCGTGACCAGCATCGCGGCGGAACCATAGCCGCGTCCATACAGTTCGCGCGCCGTCAGCGCGAGGAACACGAGCGCGACGCCGACGAAGAATCCGGTCGCGAGGCGCGCCGCGTCGTAGAGATGCAGCATCGGCCCGGCGAGGTGCGCGAACATGCCGGCGACGATGTAGAGCAGTGGCGGCTTCTCCATCCACGGCTCGCCGGCGAGCGTGGGCACGACCCAGTCGTGACTGTGCAGGAGATCGACGACGACGCCGAAGTAGTGTGCCTCGTCGGGC
Source organism: Pseudomonadota bacterium (assembly GCA_018241785.1). Lineage (GTDB taxonomy): Bacteria > Pseudomonadota > Gammaproteobacteria > Burkholderiales > Casimicrobiaceae > VBCG01. Next base: position 3,530 of record JAFEDF010000021.1, read on the forward strand.
TTCCACGGGTCGTGGCCGACGAGGCCGAACAGCACCCATGCGCAGACGATGCCGGCCACCCAGCCGGCGGCGGGGATGCCGCGCGGCCCCGCTTGCGCGAGCTTCAAAGCGGGCGATACCGGTCGGGGAAGTCCTGCTTCAGCCTGGCGAGCTTCGGCAGGTCGTTGTAGACGATGTACGGATTGTCGGGGTGCCGCTCGAGGAAGTTCTGGTGATACGCCTCGGCCGGGTAGAAGCCCTTCAGCGCGGACACTTCGGTGACGATCGGCTTCGCGAACGCCTTCGCGCGATCGAGTTGGGCGATGTAGCGCTCGGCGACGACCTTCTGTCCGTCGTCCGCATAGAACACCACCGACCGGTACTGCGTGCCGTAATCGGGACCCTGGCGGTCGAGTTCGGTCGGGTCGTGCGCGACGCCGAAGAACACCTGCAGGAGGTCGGCATAGGTGATCTTCGAGGGATCGTAGGTCACCTCGACCGATTCTGCGTGCCCGGTCACCCCGGTCCCGACGATCGGGTACCTGGCCGTCGCCGCGCTTCCGCCCGAATAGCCCGACACCACGTCGACGACCCCCTTCACGTGCTTGAACACCGCGTCGACGCCCCAGAAACAGCCGCCGGCGAACACCGCCGTCGCGCGGGGAGACGATACCGGTGCCGCGGGACCGGCGTAGGCCGGAATGCCCGCGGCGGCTGCAATGGCCGCCAATGCGGAGGCGACCGCGAGGGTGCAGGCGAGGGCTGCCGAAGCGATGATCTTCATGGACGTCTTCCGGGTGGTTGCATGGATGAAAGGGACAGCTTCGGCGCCGTTTGGTGCCGTCCATCGCGGCGCCTCCCCGACGCGCGGCCGCTCAATCCAGCGTGGACATCGCGTACAGGCGGCTCGAGCGCGGCACGCCGGCGAGCAGGTACTCCATCTGGTCGGCGAGGATGCGCCGGTTGCGCAGGATGAAGTGCTCGTGCCGGTTCGGCACGTACGGCACGTACAGGAGGGGCATCTGCGCCTGCTCGGGCGCACGGTTACCCTTGCGCGTATTGCAACTTCTGCACGCGGTGACCGAATTCATCCACGTATCCCGCCCGCCGCGCGACGCCGGGACGATGTGATCGCGCGACAGGTCGCGGTGATGGTAGCGGCCGCCACAGTACGCACAGACTTGCCTATCGCGCGCGAACAGCATCGCGTTGGTGAGGCTCGGCACGTGGGCGAGCGGCCGGCCGGCGCTCCCCTTGATCGCGAGGATCGACTTGGTCGCGATCCGCGAGCGCGTACCGTCGCGCTGCCAGCCGCCGCGAAATTCGCGAACGATCGCTCCGAGCGACCACGCGACCATCATCTTCGCGTGGTAGGTGATCGCCTCCTCGAGCCCGACCCACGCCTGCGGCAGGCCGGCCATGTCGACGGCAAGGACCAAGGGATCCATCGGACGATTGTAATGCCTGGCTGCGCGGCGCTCACCCCGGCGCATCCCGGCTATTCGATCAACGGCCGAGACAGCTCGCCCGATGACAGCGCCGGGACGGGACGTTGTCGGCGCGCATCCGAACCGGTATCGTGACAAAGGCGTCCGGCGGGAACGCCGGGCGTCCCGTCCACCGTACCCTGCAAGGAGCACAACATGGCGAAGAAAACTTCCGCGGAAGGGGTCTACCGCGTCATCGACGTCGTCGGCAGCAGCGAGAACTCGTGGGAGGATGCAGCACGCAACGCCGTCGAGACGGCGGGCAAGTCGCTGCGCGACCTGCGCATCGCCGAAGTGATCAAGCTCGACGTCAAGATCGAGAACGGCAAGGTCCTCGCCTACCGGACGCGGCTGCAGCTGTCGTTCAAGTACGAGGGATGACGCGCCGGGCGCGAGCCGCTGCGGCGACGCGCTGGGGGATCGCCGCCGCGGTCGCCGTCCTTGCCCTTCCTGCAGGTGCCGCCACCGAGGCGGTGATCGAGTACTACAACCCGTGGCTCGATCACTACTTCATGACCCCGCTTCCTGGCGAGATCGCGGTGCTCGATGCCGGCAAGCTCGTTGGCTGGAATCGCACCGGGCGCTACTTCGACGGCTACGCTTCCGCGCAGGCGGCGCCGTCCGCGGTGGACCCGGTGTGCCGGTTCTACATCCCGCCCCAGCACGGCGACTCGCACTTCTTCTCGGCGTCGCCCGCCGAATGCGCGGCCGTCGCGGCGAAGATCGGCACTGACCCCGACTACAGCGGATACATCGAGGAGACCCCGGCCGAGTTCTACATCGCGCTCCCCGGCACGGCGACCGGCGCCTGCGCGCCGGGGACGCTCCCCGTCTACCGGCTGTGGAATGGCCGCGCAGACTCGAACCATCGCTACACGACCGACCTCGCGACGCGCGCCGCGATGCTCGCCGACGGTTACATTGCCGAAGGCTACGGCCCGCTCGGCGTCGCCATGTGCACGCCGGGCGCCGGTATCTCGGATTCGCGCGTGCGCGTGACGTCGACGTCGCCTTTCAGCGAAGGCTGCGATGCCGAGCCGGCAACGGGCATCCTCTACGCCGGCACCGAGGTCGAGCCGATGATCGCCGCGGCACCGGCGAACCCGGCAAACCTCGTCGGCGTGTTCCAGCAGGACCGCTGGAGCGACGGCGGCGCGCGCGGACTGCGCACCGGCTACTCGTTCGACGGCGGGCTCACCTGGTCGTTTGCCCAGGCGGCCTTCTCGCGGTGTACCGGCGGGAACGCCGCCAATGGCGGCGACTATGCGCGGGCGAGCGACCCGTGGGTGAGCATCGGCGCAGACGGCGTCGTCTGGCAGTCGGCCATCGCCTTCACCGGCAACACCTTCGCCGCCGGCTCGAGCAGCGCCATCCTCGCCGCGCGCTCGATCGACGGCGGGCGCACGTGGAGCGCGCCTGCGACCCTGATCGCCGACGGCAGCGGCTTTCTCAACGACAAGGACTCGATCACCTCCGACCCGTTCAGGCCCGGCCTCGTCTACGTGACGTGGGATCGTCTGTCGGCGGATGGACACGGGCCTTCGTATCTCGCGCGGACCACCGATGGCGGGATCACGTGGGAGCCGGCGCGACCGATCTACGATCCGGGCCCGCGCAACCAGACGCTCAACAACCAGATCGTCGTCGCGCGCGCAGCGGGTGCCGCACCGGTCGCATACGACTTCTTCACCGAGTTCGACACCGCCGTGAACGGAAGCCAGAGCGCCCGCCTCGCGCTCGTCCGATCCACGGACGGGGGCGCCAGCTGGTCCGGCGCAATCCCGATCGCGGCGATCGAGGCGATCGGGACCTACGATCCCGAGAACCCGGCGCGCAAGCTGCGCGACGGCGCGAACCTGGGCTCGTTCGCAGCCGGCCCCAACGGCGAGCTCGTCGCCGTGTGGCAGGACGCACGATTCTCCGGAGGACTGCGCGACGGCATCGCGCTGTCGCGCTCGGTTGACGGCGGTATCACGTGGAGCGCGCCGGTCGGGATCAATGCGGTTCCGGCGACGCAGGCGCTGCTCCCCGCGGTGACGGTACGAAGCGACGGAACGATCGGCGTCTTCTACTACGACATGCGCAACGACACCTCCGACCCGTCCACGCTGCTCGTCGACGCCTGGTTCACCGCCTCGCAGGATGGCGTGCACTGGACCGAGACCCACGTCGCCGGACCTTTCGACTTCAATGCCGCGCCGAGCGTCGAAGGCGGCCTCTTCATCGGCGACTACCAGGGTGTCGCGAGCGTGCCCGGCGATTTCGCGCCGTTCTACGTCCTCGCCAACCCGGCGTCGCTCGATCCCGCCGGCGATGACGCAACCGACGTCTACGCGTCGGGCCTGCGCTCGATCGGCACGCTCGCGCCGCAGGTCGCGAAGTCGGCACGCGCCGCGCGACCCGCGCCGGCCGCCGCGCCGACTGCCGCGGCGATCGTGCTGCGCGCCGAGAGCATCGCGCGAACGCTCGCGGCGCGGATCCACGGTGTGCCGGGTCAGTCGTCGTCGAGCAGCCGGTAGCCGACACCCGTCTCGGTGACGAGGTGCACCGGGCGCACGGGATCCTCCTCGAGCTTGCCGCGCAACTGCTTCATGTAGACGCGAAGGTAGTGGGTGTCGCCCGCGTGCGCCGGGCCCCAGACGTCGGTCAAGAGCTGCCGGTGCGTGACGACCATCCCGGCGTGGCGCGCGAGCACGCCGAGCAGCCGGTACTCGATGCGCGTCAGGTGCAGCTCGACGTCACCGCGCTGCGCGGTGCGCGCGCCGAGATCGACCCGCACGTTTCCGAAGCGCAGCACCTGCGCGCCCGAGGGGCCGCGAATCACGTGGCGCAATCCCGCGCGGACGCGGGCGAGGAGTTCGCCGATCGCGAACGGCTTCGTCACGTAATCGTCGGCGCCCGCGTCGAGCGCCTCGATCTTCGCGCGCTCCTGGATCCTCGCCGACAGCACGATGATCGGCATTGGCGACCACGCGCGAATGCTGCGCACGACCTCGACGCCGTCGAGGTCGGGCAGGCCGAGGTCGACGAGCGCGAGATCGGGCTTGTGCGAGGCGGCGTCGATGGCCGCCCGGTGTGCGGTCGTCGATTCGACGACGCGATAGCCTTCCGCGGCGAACGCGGCGCGCAGGAACCTGCGAATGCCCGCCTCGTCCTCGACGATGAGGATCGACGCCGTGGCCGGAGGGGCGGTCATGTCAGTCGCTGACCGGCTCGGCCGGGATCGGAGGAACGTCCTCGACCGGCAGGCTGAAGCGGAAGGCGATCGCTCCGCCCGGGATACGCTCGGCCCAGGTCCTTCCGCCGTGAAGCTTCACGAGCGCGCGGCAGATCGCGAGACCCAACCCGACTCCGGCTCCGGTCCCCTCGGGAAGCCCCTCGTGGAAGCGCGCGAACACACGCTCGAGATCGTCTCCCTCGGGACCTCCTCCGTAATCCTCGACGGTGAGCACGACTTCGCCCGCCTCGCGCTGGCCGCGCACGCGGACGATGGTCCCCGGCGGCGTATGCTGGGCGGCGTTCTCGAGCAGGTTGGCGAGCGCCTGCTCGATCAGCGTCGCATCGACTCGAACGAGCGGAAGATCTGCCGGCAGGTCGACGATGACCCGGCGCGTCGCGAGGGCAGGACGCAGCCGGGCGAGAACCGTTCCGACGAGCTCGTCCAGCGCCACCCAGTCGCGCTCGACGCGAATCGCCCCCGCCTCGATCCTCGTCATCTGCAGGATCTTCGCGACGTGATCGGAGAGCCGTCGCGCCTGCTCGAAGACGCTCTGCGCGAGCGCCTTGCGCTCGCCGGGATCCATCCGCTCGCTTTCCTCGGCGAGGCTCGACGACGCACCGGCCATGACGGCGAGCGGCGTGCGCAGGTCGTGCGAGATCGACGCGAGCAGCGTGCTCCTGATGCGCTCCTTCTCGGCCTCGAGCGCGAGCGCTGCGCGGCGCTCGGCCTGCCGTCGCGAATCGGCGACGAGGCGCGAGATCACGATCGCGACGACGACCATGATGGCGAAGGTCAGCAGGTACTGGGCGTCGTCGACGGTGACCGCGCCGCGCGGAGGTACGAACGCGACGTCGAAGGCGAGGACTGCGAGCAGCGCCGCGGTCACCGCCGCACCCAGCGAGAAGCGCACCGCGATGACGACGACGGCGAGCAGGTAGACCATCGCGATGTTGACGAGGTCGAAGCGGCGCGCCATCAGCCACCCGGCGAACGTGCACCCCGCCACCGCACCGGCTGCCCAGACGTAACCGGCGAATCGCGCAAGCCATCGCATCGCCGGACTTTAACGCACGCGGCGCGTTAGTTTTCCGTAAAAAGATGGCCGCAGGTCCGGCTGGAAGGCAGCATGCCGGTACCCTTTGCCGCATGGTCCTCGCAAGCGCCCCGATACGCCATGCCGGAGCATCCCCGCCCTCCCGGCGGATGGCGACGCCCGCCCTCGCGCTGCTCGCGCTCGGCGTCGTCTACGGCGACATCGGCACGAGCCCGCTCTACGCGGCGAAGGAGACCTTCGACCCTGCTCGCGGTATCGCGCTGTCGGCGGCCAACGTGATCGGCGGCGTGTCGACGATCTTCTGGACACTGATGGCGATCGTCTCGCTCAAGTACGTCGTCCTCGTGCTGCGCGCGGACAATCGCGGCGAGGGCGGGATCATGGCGCTCCTCGCGCTCGCGACGGCGGCGGTGGGTGCGAGACCGAAGCTTCGTGCACGGCTGCTCATCGCCGGGGTCGTCGGAGCATCGCTCTTCTACGGCGATGCCGTCCTGACGCCGGCGATCTCCGTGCTGTCGGCCGTCGAGGGCCTCGCGGTCCGCACGCCCGTGTTCGAGCCTTGGGTGGTGCCGGTCGCAACAGCCATCCTGGTGGCACTGTTCGCGATCCAGCGCTTCGGCACTGGCGTCGTCGGGGTGGCCTTCGGGCCGGTCTGTCTCGCCTGGTTCGTGACGCTCGGCATCGCCGGTATCCGCCAAATCGCTGCGGCACCCGCAATCCTCGCCGCGCTCGATCCGCGCCACGCGATCGGCTTTGTCACCGGTCACGGTTACGCGTCGTTCGTCGTGCTGGGCTCGGTTCTGCTCGCGGTGACCGGCGCCGAGGCGCTCTACGCCGACATGGGGCACTTCGGCCGCCGTGCAATTCGCCTCACCTGGTTCGGCATCGCCGCGCCCGCCCTGGTGCTGAACTACTTCGGCCAGGGCGCGCTCCTGATCGCGCATCCCGGCGCTGTCGCAAATCCGTTCTATCTCGCCTTTCCAACGTGGGCGCTGTATCCGATGGTGGCGCTCGCTACCGGCGCGACGGTCATCGCCTCGCAGGCGACGATCTCGGGCGCGTTCTCGCTCACCCGGCAGGCGGTCCAGCTCGGCTTCCTGCCGCGGATGACGATCCGGCACACATCGGCGCGCACGATCGGGCAGATCTACGTTCCGGCGGTGAACTGGGTCCTGCTCGTCGTGGTCGCCGCGGCGGTGATCGGCTTCGGCAGCTCGACGAGGCTCGCTTCCGCCTACGGCATTGCGGTAATGGGGACGATGCTGGTCACCACGGTGCTGACCTGGTTCGTGCTTCGCTACCGCTGGCACTATCCGCTGTGGCTCTGCATCGCGAGTACCGGCGTCTTCCTCGTCATCGACTCCGCGTTCTTCGCGGCCGCCCTCCACAAGGTGCTCGACGGCGGCTGGTTTCCGCTCGCGCTGGGAACGATCGTGTTCGTCGTGATGATGACGTGGCGACACGGCCGCGTGCAGCTCGCCGAGAGCCTTGCCGGCGGCTCGCCGCCGCTCGCCGGCTTCCTCGACGCGCTGTTCAGGGACCCGCCGCCACGCGTACCGGGTACGGCGGTGTTCCTGACTGCGAGCTCCGGCATGACCCCCAACGCGCTGCTGCACAGCCTCAAGCACTACAAGGTGCTTCACGAGCAGAACGTATTCCTGACCGTCGCCTTCCGCACCGTCCCCTGGGTGCCCGCCGAGCAGCGCGTCGCGAGCGAGAGCCTCGGCCACGACTGCTGGAGGGTCGAGGCGAGCTACGGGTTCATGCAGCGTCCGGACGTCTCCGAGGCCCTCGAGCGCTGTGCGCCGTCAGGACTGTCGATCGAACCGATGCAGGTGAGCTACTTCCTTTCGCGAGAGAAGATCGTGCCGGCGACGCGCCGGCGCGGATTCGGGCGCTGGCGCGACATCGTCTTCGCCACCCTTGCGCGCAACGCCGGCAGCACGGCGGACTTCTTCAACATCCCGGCAAACCGCACCGTCGAGCTCGGCACCCGCATCGAAATCTGACCGCCGCGCCACTCGACGCGAGCGCGCAGCGACCGAGCGCGCCGCAAGCGCGGCGCAGCTGTGCGCGACGCGGTCATCCGGTACCATCGGCACCCCATCCGCAATGGAACAGCAAGACGTCGAATGACCCGTTTGACCCCAGGATCGGCTCCCGCGCGCGAGACGCACGCGGGCGCGGCGTCCTCTCCGGAGACGCGCGACGCCGCGGAGGGCCTCGCGCGCGACGTCGCGCGCCGGCGCACGTTCGCGATCATCTCGCACCCCGACGCCGGCAAGACGACGCTCACCGAGAAGCTCCTCCTCTACGGCGGCGCGATCCAGATGGCAGGCACCGTCAAGGCGCGGAAGAGCTCGCGCTTCGCCACGTCCGACTGGATGGAAGTCGAGAGGCAGCGCGGCATCTCGGTCACGAGCTCGGTGATGCAGTTCGAATACTCCGGCCACGTGATCAACCTTCTCGACACGCCGGGCCACGAGGATTTCTCGGAGGACACCTATCGCGTGCTGACCGCGGTCGACGCCGCGGTGATGGTGATCGACGCGGCGAAGGGTGTCGAGGCACAGACGATCAAGCTGCTCGAAGTGTGCCGGCTGCGCTCGACGCCGATCATCACCTTCGTCAACAAGCTCGATCGCGAGGTGCGCGAGCCGCTCGCGCTGCTCGAGGAGATCGAAGCAGTGCTGGCGATCGACTGTGCGCCGATCACGCTGCCGCTGGGGATGGGGCGGCGCTTCCGCGGCGTGTTCCACCTCCTCGACGACCGGCTGCTCCGCTTCGCTCCCGGCGAAGAGCGCGTCGTGACCGACACCGAGACGATCACCGGCATCGACAATCCGCGGCTCGACGAACTCTACCCCGACGAGATCGCGGCGCTGCGCCACGACGTTTCGCTGATCCGCGGGGCGAGCCATCCGTTCGAGCAAGCGCGCTTTCTCGCCGGCAAGCAGTCGCCGGTGTTCTTCGGCTCGGGGATCAACAACTTCGGCGTGCAGGAAATCCTCGAGGCGCTGATCGACTGGGCGCCCCCGCCCCAGCCGCGTGGCGCGACGCTGCGGGTCGTGGCGCCCACCGAGCCGGCCTTCAGCGGGTTCGTGTTCAAGATCCAGGCGAACATGGATCCGCGCCATCGCGACCGAATTGCCTTCTTCCGCGTCTGCTCGGGGCGCTATGCGCCTTCGATGAAAGCGAAGCAGGTCCGCACCGGGCGCGAGCTGAAGCTCGCCAACGCGCTCACCTTCATGGCCAACGAGCGCGTCGCGAGCGAGGACGCCGTCGCCGGCGACATCATCGGCATCCACAACCACGGCCAGCTGCAGATCGGCGACACGCTCTCCGAAGGCGAGCCGCTCGCGTTCAGGGGCATCCCGTGGTTCGCTCCCGAGCTCTTCCGCACGGCGCGTCCGCGCGACCCGTTTCGCGCGAAGCCGCTTGCCAAGGGCCTCCGCGAGCTCGGCGAGGAGGGCGCGATCCAGGTGTTCACGTCCGCGCACACCCACACGCTGCTTCTCGGCGCCGTGGGGCCGCTGCAGTTCGAGATCGTCGCGCAGCGTCTCGCGACCGAGTACAAGGTCGACGCGATCTACGAACCGGCGGCGATCGCGACGGCGCGCTGGCTCACCTGGCCCGACGAGGCGACGCGACGCCGCTTCGAGCGCGAGCAGGCAGCGTCGCTCGCCGCCGACGTCGACGGCAACCCGGTCTTCCTCGCCACCAACAAGTACAACCTGCAAGTGACGATGGAGCGCTGGCCCGATATCGGCTTCCACGCGACACGCGAGCACGGCGAGCGCCTCGCGCGGCCCTGACGCGCCGGATCCCCGGTCGCCGATGGACGCAGGCCGCCGCGCTGCTGCGGGACATCGAGGGCAAGCACGCACTCGCCGCGGTGTCCAGCGGTCCGTCGACGAATCGGACGGTGCAGTCCAAAGGATGCGGTGCTCGGTACGCACGCCGTGTCCGATTGGTCCGGCCGGGCCGGTCGCTCGCGCGTCCCGGGGAGTATCCTTCGACCATCGGCCAACCGCTGCCAACTCTTTGCCGACAGCATCGCCGGGCATTTGCCGGACCATTCGGACCCCTCCCAAGGAGCCAGCATCGTGGAACGCATCGAACCGTCGCTGAATCGCCTCGCTGCGGCGCCACGGGGGCGGGCAGGACGCGGCAAGCCGCCGTCGCGGCGAAGCGCGGCGACGGCCGTCGCGATCGTCGTCGTTCTGATCGGCCTCGCGTGGCTCGTCTGGCGCCTGATGTATCCGCACTCGGCACCCGTACCCGCCGCATCGACCGCGACACCCCCCGCGGCGGCCCCCGCCGCCGCGGCGCCCGCGCCGGGCACGCCGCTGCATCCGATCGAGTCGGTGCCGGTGGCGACGCCGCAGACAGTGCCGCTGCCGGCGCTCGCCGACAGCGACGCCGCGATGAAGGATGCGATCGCCGGCGTCCTCGGCAACTCCAGCGGCGAGAACGTCCTGCAGCTTCGCGCGATCGTCGGCCGCTTCGTCGCAACGATCGACAACCTGCCGCGCAAGACGGCGTCGGTGAGCAAGCTTCCGGTACGGCCGGCAGCGGGGACGCTCGCGACCGAGCCTTCGGCAGGCGGGCTCGCACTGTCGCCTTCGAACTCGGCGCGCTACGCGCCGTACATGCAGGTGCTCGAAGCCGCGAACGTACCGCGCCTCGTGTCGACCTACGTGCACTTCTATCCGCTGTTCCAGCAGGCGTACGTCGACCTCGGCTATCCCGGCGGATATTTCAACGACCGGCTGATCGTTGCGATCGACGACCTCCTCGCCGCGCCCGAGCCCGCCTCACCCGTCGCGCTGCTGCAGCCGAAGGTCGTCTACACGTTCGCCGACCCGCAGTTCGAGGCGATGTCGGCGGGCCAGAAGATCATGGTGCGGATCGGCCTCGCGAACGAGCTTCGCGTGAAGGAGAAGCTGCGCGAGATCAGGAAGGCGCTCGCCGGGAGTCCGCCGCCGCGCTGAGGGCGGCCGCGGCGGCGCCGCCATCATCGGCGAAGTCGTCATTGGCGGCGACGCGAAGCTTGGGCTTGTGCGCGTCGGTGAACACGTGCGCGATGTCGAGCGTTTCGCGCACGCCGAGGTCGCCTCCGTGGCGGGCGAGAAATCCGCGCGCTGACTGACGGCCCTCGTCGAACAGGAGCTCGAGCCAGGCGCGCGAGCGCTCGAGGCCCGAGCCCCGCTCGAACAGCGAGCGCCGCGGCGGGCCGATCCGGTGCAGCCGCAGGCTCGACACGCTGACCGGTCCGTCGGCACGCGCGGCGATCGCTCGCATCGCGGCGATCGCCTGCATCTCGGCCACCAGGCTCGAGTTGAACACGATCTCGCCGACGCGGCGGCGGATGCCGGCGGCGTCGCGCGGGATCTCGTCCGCGGTATCGGGCGACAGCTGCACGACGATCACGTCGTTGGCACTGCCGTCGTGAATGATCGGCCACAGCGTCGGGTTGCCGCTGTAGCCGCCGTCCCAGTACATCTCGCCGTCGATCTCGACCGCATGGAAGAGCTGCGGCAGGCACGCCGACGCGACGAGCGCGTCGATCGACATCTCGTCGTTCGAGATGACGCGCGGGAGCCCGCTGCGGACGTTGGTGACCGTCACGTACAGCGCAGGCGCGCGCGGACTGCGCAGCGCGTCGACGTCGACGTGTGCGGCAATCGCTGCGCGCAGAGGATTGACGCCGAGCGGGTTGGCGTCGTACGGCGAGAGCCCTGCCGTCATGAACCACGCGCCGATCGATTCGCGCACGCCGCGGTCGACCGGGCGCCAGATCGAGGCGACGAGATCGGCGGCCGGGTCGGCGATCGCGGTCCAGAACGCGCGCAGCGTCGCGCGCGCCGCCGCGGTGCCGCCGGTGACGAGCGCGCTCGCGACGATCGCTGCGTTGATCGCTCCGGCGCTCGTCCCCGAGAGCTGGGCGATCGCAACGCTTCGGCTCGCGAGGAGCGCATCGAGTGCGCCCCAGGTGTAGGCGCCCCACGAGCCTCCGCCCTGGAGGGCGAGCCCGACGGGCTTGCGACGGCTGGCTTGGGTCGGTGCAACCATTCGGCATCTCCGTTCGCAGCGCCCGCACTGCGGGCGCTGCCGAACCGGATACCCTACTTCGCGCAGCCCGAGCCGGCCAATCGTCGTTTTGGATCGAGGCGATCAGCGCCGCCGGGGGTCACACCGGGGGGCACGCCGGGGGTCAGGTCTTGCCTCTTGCGCACCGCACGCATTACGCTACCCGCAACCCAATGACAGGATTGCCCCATGGCCCTCGACCCCGCAGGCCGCGCCTCCGACGCGGCGATGGACGCTGATTCGCTCTACCGCGAAGAGATCTACACCGACCGCAGGATCGGCACGCTGCGCGTGCTCACTCCGGTGACCGCCGGCGGCGCAGCCGACCGCTCGCGTCCGACGCTCTACCAGGGCGAGGCGCAGCTGATGACCAACGTCGGGCCGCTGCCGATCAGCTTCGAGATCGAGGCCGATTCGCTCGCCGCGGCCGTGGCCGGTTACGCCGAGGCGACGAAAGCCGGCGTCGAGCGTGCCATGCACGAACTGCAGGAAATGCGGCGTCAGGCGTCGTCGTCGATCGTGCTGCCGCCGGCAGGCGCCTCGCTGCCTCCGGTCGGCGGTCTCGGCGGCGGCGGCAAGATCCAGCTTCCCTGACCGCAGCGCAGCGTCCCACCCCGCGGGCGCGAAACGGTCCGCGTCGTCCGGCCGCTACGCCGCGGCGTCATCCTGTTGCCACGGCGGCGTACCCGCGAAGCGCTCGACGAGGAAGTCGACGAAAGTCCGCACCTTGGCGGACAGGTGCCTCCTGCTCGGATACGTTGCGTGGATACCGATCGAGGGCGGCGTGAATCCGCGCAGCAGTCGAACGAGTCGACCGGACCGCACCGCGGCGGCGACGATGAAGTCGGGCTCACACGCGATTCCCGCCCCCGAGATCGCGAGCGCTGCCAGCATCGCACCGTTGTTCGCCCGCACCGTACCGGCAACACCGACGGCGTGCGCGACCCCCGCCGGATCGGTGAAATGCCACTGCGCGCCGCCCGCCGCGTATTCGTAGACCAGGCACTCGTGCGCGGCGAGGTCGGCGGGCGTCTGCGGTGCCGGACGCCGCTCGAGGTACGCGGGCGCCGCACAGCAGACGAGACGTGTGTCGGCGATACGGCGGCCGATCAGCGCCTGGCTGCCGATCTGTCCGATGCGAATGGCGAGGTCGAGCCCCTCCTCGACGAGATCGACGGCGCGCTCGGAGAGCTCGACCTCGAAGCGAAGATCCGGGTAGCGCAGCCGGAAGTCGGCGATCGCCGCGGCGAGGTAGCCGGTACCGAATGGCGCCGATGAGGTGAGGCGCAACGTCCCGCGCGGCACGACGGCCGCACTGGCGACGGCCTCTTCGGCCTCGTCGAGATCGGCCATCAGCTGCACGGTGCGCTCGTAGAACGCGCGGCCGGTCTCGGTCAGCGCGAGCCTGCGCGTGGTGCGATGGATGAGGCGCGTGCCGAGGTGCGACTCGAGCTCGGCAAGAAGGCGCGACAGCGCCGAAACCGAGACATCTGTGCGGCGCGCGGCTGCCGCCAGGCTGCCGGCCTCCACGATGCGCACGAATGCTCCGATTGCACGAAAGCGATCCATTATTCTTGTTTTCGCAATGATCTCTTGAAGAAATACATCTTTCTACCGACTTCTGCAAGCGTAATCATCAAGGGGTGCGGAGAGGGCGCCATCGCCGAGCGACAGCGCCGCCCCGTCAATCACCGGAGAACCATCATGAAGCTCTACTACGCCACCGGCGCGTGCTCGCTGGCGCCCCACATCGCCCTATCCGAAGCCGGGCTGCCGTTCGAACTCGTTCGCGTCGATCTCGGGACGCACAAGCTGACCAATGGCGCCGACTACACGAAGATCAACCCAAAGGGCTACGTCCCGCTCCTCGAGCTCGACAACGGCGAGCGACTCTCCGAAGTCGCCGTGATCCTCCAATACATCGCGGACCGCAAACCTGGAACGCTCGCACCCGCATTCGGGTCGATGGAGCGCTATCGCGTGATGGAATGGCTGAACTTCGTGGCCACCGAGATTCACAAGGGGATGGGCCCATTGTGGAAAGCGGACATCCCCGAGTCGGTGAAGAAGGCGGCGATGGACGCGCTGTCGCGGCGCTTCGACTACGTGGCGGCGACGCTCGCGAAGCAGCCGTACCTGACCGGATCGTCGTTCACCATCGCCGACGCCTACCTGTTCACCATCGTCAACTGGCACAATTTCCTCAAGTTCGACCTCGCGCGCTGGCCCGCCCTGCAGGCGTTCCAGGAGCGTGTCGCCGCGCGGCCGAAGGTCAACGACGCGCTCGTCGCCGAGCACCTGGTGAAGAAGACGGCCGCTGCGACGGCCTGAACCGGCCGCCCTCGCATGAAACCGCTGCCGACGCTCTTCCTCTCCCACGGCTCGCCGATGCACGCGATCGCGCCAGGTGAAGTCGGCGATGCCTGGGCCGCGCTCGGGAAGCGCTTGCCGCGCCCCGACGCGGTGGTGGTGGCGTCGGCGCACTGGGAAAGCTCGGTTCCGATGATCACGGGCAGCGCCCGCCCCGAGACCCTCCACGACTTCGGAGGCTTCCCCGAGCCGTTCTACGCGATCGAGTACCCGGCACGCGGCGACCCCGCGCTCGCTGGACGCATCGTCGGCCTCATGCACGATGCCGGAATCACCGCCGGGATCGAGGGCTGCCGCGGCATCGACCACGGCGTGTGGGTGCCGCTGCGCTGGATGTATCCGGCCGCCGACATCCCGATCGTCGAGATCTCGGTGTCTCCGGCACGCGGAACGCTCCATCACCTCGCCCTCGGGCGCGCGCTCGCGCCGCTCACCGAAGCGAACGTCCTCGTCATCGGCTCCGGCCACACGACGCACAACCTGCGCGACTGGATCGGGCGGCGCGCAGGCAACGAGCCGCTGCCCTACGCCGCTGCGTTCGCGCATTGGCTCGAGGCGCGTCTCGCCGCGCACGACGAAGCGGCAGTGCTCGACTACCGCCGCGAAGCGCCCGATGCGGTTCGCGCGCATCCGACCGAGGAGCACTTCCTGCCGCTCTTCGTCGCGTGGGGCGCGGCGGGAACCGACGCGGTGCCCGAGCGGGTCGTCGACGGCTTCGAGAACGGCGCGCTCTCGCGCGACTCGTTCCTGTTCACCCGCGCGACGCCGGGCGCAGTCCTGCAGCCGAATGGATAAGGTGCCGGTCGCCGCGCCGCGGCTCATCCGGTAGCATGTTGCGGACGGCCTTCACGGCCTGCCCGCGCGCCGCGCCGCGAATGCGCGCGTCCGCAACGCACTTTCGTCGTGCGACGCGGTCGAATCGTTCTGCGGCCGGGAGCGGAGATCCGGCCCCATCGCCACGGAGTCCTGAATGAAGACTGCAACAATGCGTTACTGGGCAATCGCGCTCGCGGGCGCGACGCTGCTCATCGGAGGCTGCGCGACCTACGAGCCGTATCCCGTCTACCGGGAGGCGCCGGTGGTGTCGCAGCGGACCGAGTACGGGGTCGTGCAGTCGATCCAGATGTACCGCGGCGGATCGTCGTCACCGGTCAACGTCGGCACGATCCTCGGCGGCATCGTCGGCGGAGTGATCGGCCATCAGATCGGCAGCGGCACCGGCAACACCGTCGCGACGATCGCCGGAGCGGTCGGCGGCGCCGCCGTCGGCAACGAACTCAACCGGCAGGCGAACAGCGACCGCTATCGTGTCGTCGTGCGCCTCGACTCGGGTGGAACGCTCACGCTCTCGGACGTCGCGTCAACCGAGCTTCGCGTCGGCGACCGCGTAAAGGTCGTCAACAACCGCGTCTATCGCGAGTGACCTCTGCGCTGCGCCGCGCGCCGCCGCAGTGCAGCGCGCAGTGCGGCGAAGCGCGCGACGGCGGTGCCAAAGCGGCCAGCGGACAGGCCGCTGCAATCAGTGCAGGCGCTGGCGCGATTTGCGCGCCGATTCGACGGGCTCGCGGCGAGTTCCGCCACGGCGCGCCTCGCCCCCGCGGCGCCGCTCGAACCAGAAACGGTAGATGAGCACCGTCGCCACCGGAAGCTCGTCGACGAGGCTCTCGCGGCGCTCCTTGTCGTCGACCCATTCGGCGAATTCCGGGTCCTGGTCGCCGAACGCGAGCGCCTCGATCGGAAAGATCCAGTCACGCCCATCCTGCGCGTCGTAGAGCGGCTGCCACGCCTCGTCGCGAAGCCGCACACCCGCCATGTAGCCCTCGCACCACGCTGTCGCCTCCAGCGGCGCGCGCGAACTGTCGTCGCCTTCGCGCTCCTCGGGGACATAGAGCAGCGGACGAAAGCGCGTCGGCGATTCAGTGAGCGTGCGCTGGATGCCGACGAGGTGCCGCAGCATCAGCCCCATGATCCGTTGCGCCTGGTCGTTGTTCGCAAACGCAGGCGTCGCGGTGCGCCCCCCGTCGCTCCACACCTGCGGCAGCCACTCCGAGGGCTGGATCGTCTCCGGGCCGCTGACGATCGCGGTGAGAAAGCCGTCCAGCATCTCGAGATCCATGCAGTCCTTCGGCACGGCATCGGAGGCGAGAAAGGTCTCGAGCTCGTCGAGTTCGGGGTCCTGCAGCGGTTCGTCGAGGGCACGAAGCTCAGCCATACGCGGTGATTTCCTGCTGGTGGGATTGCGGACGGCCCGAAGTTTCCCCAAGTGCATGCGCGAGGCCGAGCGCAAGCATGAAGACCACGACCGCGCCGGCCTGGTGCAGCGCGGCGAGCGACAGCGGCACGACCATGAGGAGGGTCGCGATGCCGAGCGCGATCTGGATCGCGACCGCCGCGAGCAAGGCATCGGCGAGGATGCGCGCGCGCCGCGGCAACGGCAGGCGCCGCAGCCGCCACCACGCCCACGGCACGATGACGGCGAGGAGCCACGCGAGCAGCCGGTGGTCGAACTGCACCGTCGCGAGGTTCCAGAAGAAGTTTCTCCACCACGGCGAGAGCATCATGATCTCGTCGGGAACGATCGCGCCGTTCATCAGCGGAAACGTGTTGTACGCGAAGCCCGCGTGCGTCCCGGCGACGAGCCCCCCGAGCAGCACCTGCGCGAACACCAGCACGGCAAGCGCGCGCGCGACCGCGCGCGCCGCGCGCGGCACGGGTGCGCGCTCCGCATCGCGGCCGCGGCGCCGCAGCGAGAGCGCCGTCCACAGCATTGCGGCGAGGATGACGAAAGCCATGCCGAGGTGGGCGGTGAGGCGGAACTGCGAGACGCGCGGGTCGGCGACGAGCCCGCTCTTCACCATGAACCAGCCGAGCGCGCCCTGCAGGCCTCCGAGAACGAAGATGCCGGCGAGCGGCAGCGCGTAGCCGCGCGGAATCCGCCGGGCGAGCAGGAACGCGAGGTAGGGCAGCAGGAAGACAACGCCGATCGCGCGTCCGAGCAGGCGGTGGAAATACTCCCACCAGAAGATGCCCTTGAACTCGTCGAGCGTCATGCCGCGATTGACGTCGCGATACTCGGGAGTCGCCTGGTAGAGCGTGAACGCCTTCTGCCAGTCGGCGGTATCGAGCGGCGGCACCGCGCCGACGATCGGGTCCCACTCGGCGATCGACAGGCCCGAATGCGTGAGCCGCGTCACGCCGCCGACGACCACCATCGCGAACACCAGCGCGCAACAGACGAACAGCCATGCGGCGATCGCCCCGGGCGTGCCGCGGCGCGATGGCGCCGCCGGGCGCTCGGCCGGCGCAATGCCTGAATGTGCGAGGACTTCCACCGCGCGATTTTACTATGGGTGCATCGAAGCATCCGGCGTCCCGGCAAGTGCGCGCACGTATTGCACGAGCTCCCAGATGTCCGTATCGGAAAGCTCCGGTGAGAACGCCGGCATCGGCGATCCCGGCATGCCGTGCGCGATCATCCACCACAGGTCCCCGGGCGTATGCATCGATCCGTGCTGCGCGAGATCGGCGGGCGCGACCGGAAGCAAAGCCGCTTGCGGCCCATTGCCTCGGCCGGCGTCGCCATGGCAGCTCGTGCAATGCGCGACGAAGAGCGCACGCCCGCGCGCGATCGCGTCGTCGCTCATTGGAACCGGCGAGACGGCATCGGTCGTCGGATAAGTTGGCTGCGCGGCATCGCCCGAGAGGAAAGCGGGGATGACGGCTCGATCATGGATTGCCGGTACCGAGATGCCGAGGTGGCCGACGATCGCGACGATCGCGATGCCGAGGACCAGCTCGATCGTCGCGTTGCGCGCGAGCCGACCGAGCGCCGAGCGGTCGCCTGCGCTGATCTGCGGTGACAGATGTTGCCGATTGTGCGCGGCGATCGCGACCATGATGGCGAAGAGCGCGAGCTTCGCGAGCAGCCACTGTCCGTATGGCGTGCCGATCAGCGCGAGGCGACTGCCGACGAGAAACCACGCGTTGACGATGCCCGTCGCAACGAGCGTCCCGACGCACGCGACGCCGACGGCCGAGAAGCGCCGCGTTGCACGCGCCACGGAGTCGACCGCGGCCGCCGTCGCGCCTCGCCGGGCTGCCGCGACCGCCAGCGCGAGCGCCGGGAGCGCGCCAAGCCAGGCCCCGGCCGCGATGAGGTGCAGCGCGTCGGCGACGACGCGCAGCGCGCGCTCGATGCCCACGGCGGCGACCGCGTGCCCGGTGAGGGCCAGCGTCGCGACGTAGATGCCGGCAAGGACGAGCCACGCGCGCCGCTCGCCCCGCCCGGGCCCGCCCGACGAGCGCCGCCGCATGACGAGCCACAGGCACAGCGCGGCGCCGAGCGCGAGCCGCAGCGCCCACACGCGCCCGAACAGGGTCTCCTCCAGAACCACCGCGATGATCGATGGGGCGAGCGCGTCGGCGAACGACAGCCCGCTCATGTTGATCGCCTCGAACGCGAGCCAGCCGACCGCAGCAACGAGGCTGACGGCGATCGAAGCAGGAACGAGCCTCGACACGCGGTTGTCGACTCGCACGTCGATCACCTGCGCCCATACGAGCTGGCCGAGCGCGATCAGCGCTCCAAGCTCGTGTACCGCGCGCACTGCGGCAAACGCACCGGGCGCTGAGCCGCCGGCTCCCGACATCACCATCGCGCGTTACGGAAGGATGTCGAAGGCGTACGAGCCCTCGGTCACGTGCGTGTCGACCGACACGACGCGCCAGATGACGTGGTAGCGTCCCGGGGGCAGTGGCGGCAGCGACACCTCGAGGACCGCCGCGTTGGCCGGATCGACGTGCACGTCGCCCACGTCGACGCGCTTGCCTTGCGCATCCTCGACGTGGACGGTGCTGAACGCGGCTTCGAGCTCCTCGCTGAAGTGGAGCACGAGCGCGCGAGGTGATCCGTGCACCGCGCTTCCGACTGCAGGCGCCGCGCGGTCGAGGAACGCGTGCGCGTGCGCCATGCCGGCAGCGCCAAGCAGCGCGACAGTCGCGAGCAGGAACGCGGTGCGGCGCATCCCGTCACCCCCCGACGAGCGGGTGCCCGAAGGCCTTCGGGAACAGGTCATCAAGGAAGAAATGGAGCTGCAGCGTCCATCCCATGTACGACCCGCTCGCCCGATTGACCGGTATCGCCATCTCCGCCGCGACCTGCACGTAGCGCCCATCCCAGAGAAGCCCCGGGTTGACGGTTCCGGTGGTGCCGCTCGAGCCGCGGTCGAGCGCCGTCGACATCGCGAACTCGACGACGGGAGTCAGCCGGTTCAGCACATCGGACCATCCGGTGCCGCGGACGTTCGCATTGAGATAGGGGATGCTGTATTCGAACGCGAGTCCCCATTCGAGGGTATGCGGATGGCGCTCGACGTCGACGCTGCCGTCGTCGTTGCGGGTCGACGTGCTTGTCCGCGACGGAATGCCGACGCCGACCTGCCCGGTGACCGCGATCGGGCGCAGCCACGGCATCGATTCCGGCAGGTCGCCGAAGCCCTTGCCGAAGAAGAGTGTCGGCGTCACCGTGCTGAACGGGTCGGCGCCGACGCGCGCTGCCCCCGAGTGCCCGATATCCCAGTCGACACCGACCGACGCGATCGACTCGTGGGCGTCGTTCTCGAAAAACTGATACTTGGCTCCGACCGACAGATTGTCGAAGCCGCGCAGGTCGGAAGCCCCGGCCGTATGCAGCGTCTTCCAGGTCGCGCCGAGCTCGACGCCGAAACGATCGGTGATTCTTCGCGCCATCTCGATCGAGTAATCGGTCTCGCGCTGCGCCGGAGCTCCCGGAGCATCGGCCGGATTCTTCTGCCAGGTGATCGTCGGCAGCGACAGCTCGTCGGCGACGAAGGGGTCGTCGGTGGCGATCGTCGCGGGAAAGAAGCGGGCACCGGCGAATCCGTGCGCGAACGCCGAGACCGAGACCGCAGCCCCGGCGACGAGCGCCGCGGCAGCCGCGAACCGGCATCGGCGCGAGCGCATTCGCGGATCGTTGCCTGCGCGGCAATCCGCGTGGCTCCTCATTCCGGCAGCACTCACGGATGCGTGTGCTGACTCGCTGCGGCGGGCCCCACCGCGGAAAGTGCGATCACGCTCACATCGATATCGATCTTGCCCGCCTTCGCGAACGAGAGGGTGAGCGGAAAGCTCTCGCCGGCCACGAGCGGCCTGTGCAGCCCGATGAGCATCACGTGGTAACCCTGGGGCACGAGTGCCACGACCGCGCCCGCGGGAATGCCGATCCCGTTGACCGGGCGCATCTGCGCGACGTTGCCCTCCATGCGCGTCACGTGAAGCTCGGCGCCGTCGGCAACCGGCGAAGCGACCCCGACGAGCTCGTCGTTGCCGTTGCCGCGGTTCTCGATGCGCATCCACGCGCCGGCGGTTCGCGCCCCGGGCGGGGTCGCGCGGGCGTAGGGCTCCACGATGTGGAGTGCGCCCAGCGCGTAGTCACGCGCATGAGCGGGAGCGCCCGCCAGCGCGAGCACGGCGACGAGCGAATAGAGCCACGGTTGCGGACGAGACATCAGTTCCCTCCGTTGCAGGAGTCGACGGGCCGCGGAACTTGCGTACGCCGCGCCGGCCGGCGATGCGTCAATCGGTGCATGAGGCCGCGGTGCCGCCCACGCCGGTCGCGCACGACGCACCGTGACCGATGCCCTGCCGCGGCGCGGCGAATGTCCATGCGCGGCATGCGAACGATCGTACCACGCCGGGCGTGCGTCGCCGGTCGCAGCACGGGCTCAGCCTCGCTTAAGCCGTGACCCTTAGAATTTCGCGAAGGGAAGGGATCGCGTGAGCAGGCCAACGGCCCCCCACCCGAGCGAACGATGCGCATACTCCTCGTCGAAGACGACACGATGATCGGCAGGACGCTGCAGCAGGCGCTGACGCAGGACAGCTATGCGGTCGACCTCGTCGGCGACGCGGAAGCCGCGAAGGTCGCCCTCGACACGACTCCCGGCGCCTGGGCAATGGTGCTGCTCGACCTCGGACTGCCGGGAAAGAGCGGCCTCGAGCTCCTGCGCGACCTGCGCCGCGCCGGCAACCGCGTGCGCGTGCTGATCGTCACCGCGCGCGATTCGGTGAGTGATCGAGTCGCCGGGCTCGACGCCGGCGCGGACGACTACCTGACGAAACCCTTCAGCCTCGACGAGCTCGCCGCCCGCATGCGGGCGCTTCTGCGCCGCGACATCGGACGCGAGGACAACCTGCTCCGCCACGGCGAGCTGACCCTCGACACGGCGACGCGCATCGTCACGCAGGGCGGGCGCGCGATCGACGTCTCGTCGCGCGAGTTCGCGCTGCTCGCAGCGCTCCTCGAGCACCCCGGCGCCGCGCTGTCGAAGGCACAGCTCGAGGAGCGCATCTACGGCTGGGGCGAGGAGGTCGAGAGCAACGCGATCGAGGTCCACGTGCACAACCTGCGCAGGAAGCTCGGCGTGGAGGCGATCAGGACGCTGCGCGGGGTCGGCTATGCGCTCGCGTGAGCGTGCCGTGCGCCGCAACCGCCGGGCGGGCTCGACGGCGGCCTCGATCCCCGCACTCGCCCGGCGATGAGCTCGATCCGGCGCACCCTTCTCGTCTGGCTTCTCGCCGGGCTCGCGGTGATCGCGCTCGCCGCGAGTGCCGCGACCTACGTCGCCGCACGGCGCGAGATCGGCGCGCTGCTCGACCTGCAGCTGAAGCAGCTCGCCTATTCGACCCGCATCGACGATCTCCTGCGCGGGCGGCGGCCCGGCTTCGACACCCCCGATGCACTCCCCGGAACGGGCATCACCGAGCTCGTGACGCAGATCTGGGATCGCGACGGCGTCCTCGTCTACTGGACGCAGCCCGGCACCGGGCTGCCGGTCCCGGTGCGCGAAGGTTACTCGACGGTGAGCCGCAATGACCGCACGTGGCGCGTCTACACGATGGTCCACGGCAGCCACGCGCTGCAGATCGCGCAGCCGCAGGACGAGCGCGATGCCCTCGCCACGCAGACCGCGCTGCGGACGCTGATCCCCTTCGCCGCGCTGATGCCGGTCTTCGGCGTGCTGATCTGGCTCGGTGTCGGCACCGGACTGCGCCCGCTCGAGTCGCTGTCGCGCGCCGTCGGCAAGCGCCGCGCGGATGCGATGGCGCCGATCGACGAGGCGGGCCTTCCGGGCGAACTGCGGCCGCTGGGAGAAAGCCTCAACGGGCTGCTCGCGCGCCTGTCCGACGCGCTCTCGGCGCAGCGCCGCTTCACCGCCGATGCGGCCCACGAGTTGCGCACCCCGCTCGCGGCGCTGACGCTGCAGCTCGACCTCGCGCGTCGCTCGGGAACGCCCGGCGAGCTCGTCGCCTCGCTCGCCGATCTCGAGGCGGGAGTCGCGCGCGCATCGCACGTCGTCGAGCAGTTGATGACGCTCGCACGCGTCGAGCCCGAGGCGCTTGCCATGCAGAAGAGCCGCTGCGACCTCGTCGCGATCGCGAAGGAAGCGATCGTCGCACGCGCCGCGCTCGCCGAGAGCAAGTCGATCGACCTCGGCCTCGCCCGCGCGGAGGCCGCGAGCGTCGATGGCGATCCGGCAGCGCTCGCGATCCTGCTCTCGAACCTCGTCGACAACGCGCTTCGCTACACGCCCGCGGACGGACGCATCGACGTGTCGGTGACCTGCCCCGGCGGGGTACCGGTCCTCGAGGTCGCCGACACCGGGCCGGGTATCCCGGCCGCCGAGCGCGAGCGCGTGTTCGATCGCTTCTACCGTGGCGTGCACACCGGCGAGCCGGGGAGCGGACTCGGACTCTCGATCGTCAAGCGCATCGCCGACGCACACGGCGCAACGATCTCGCTGGACGCGCAGGAGGGTGGCGCGCGGGAAGGGAGCGGCCTCGTCGTCCGGGTGCGCTTCGGGCGTTAAGCTGGGGTTAAGTTGGCGCGTCTATATTGAACGGTGCCGGCCCGGACCGGGCCCACGGCTCTACAGGAGAACTTCGATGAAACTGAAACAGTTGACCATCGCACTCGTCGCCGCCGGTTTCGGACTGGCGCTCGGTGCCGGATTCAATCGACTCGATCCCCATATCCTGGGGGTCGCCAACGCAGCCACTCCGGCGGTCGTCGCGCCGGTGGCGCCTACCGCGGCGGCGCGGCTTCCCGACTTCACGGCGCTCGTATCGCGCGTCGGACCCTCGGTGGTGAACATCAGCACGGTCGGCACGACCAAGACGACCGGGTTCGGCGACGAGCTCGGGCCCGACAACCCCTTCAACGAATTCTTCAAGCGCTTCGGCGGTCCGGGCATGCAGATCCAGCCGCGCACCGTCCCGATGCGCGGTGAAGGCTCCGGCTTCATCGTGAGCCCCGACGGGTACATCGTCACCAACGCGCACGTCGTCGCGGGCGCAAACCAGGTCACGGTGAAGCTCACCGACCGGCGCGAGTTCACCGCCAAGGTCGTGGGCTCCGACAAGCGCACCGACATCGCGCTCCTGAAGATCGACGCGAAGAATCTTCCGGCTCTCGACCTCTCCGATCCTCCGGGCGTCAAGCCGGGCGAATGGGTGATCGCGATCGGATCGCCGTTCGGCTTCGAGAACAGCGTCTCCGCGGGCATCGTGAGCGGCATTCATCGCTCGCTCCCCGGCGGACAGATGACGCCGTTCATCCAGACCGACGTCGCGGTGAACCCCGGCAACTCGGGAGGGCCGCTGATCAACACCGAAGGACAGGTGGTCGGAGTCAATTCGCAGATCTACAGCCGCTCCGGCGGATTCATGGGCATTTCGTTCGCCATTCCCGCCAAGGTGGCCGAAAACGTCGCGCAGCAGCTGAAGGCGCACGGCAAGGTCAATCACGGCCGCCTCGGAATCGGCATCCAGGCGCTCGACCAGTCGCTCGCGCGAAGCTTCGGCCTGCCCGACACCAACGGCGCGCTGGTCGGCAGCGTCGAGAAGGGCAGCCCCGCCGACAAGGCAGGCTTCCAGACCGGCGACATCATCCGCAAGATCGACGGCACTGCGGTGACCGACAGCACCGACGTCACGATGCGGATCGGCAGCATGGCGCCGGGCACCAAGGCGACCGTCGAGGTGTGGCGTGACCACAAGCCGCTGACGCTGACCGCAACCGTCGGCTCGTGGAACGACAAT
Organism: Pseudomonadota bacterium; assembly: GCA_018241785.1. Taxonomy (GTDB): domain Bacteria; phylum Pseudomonadota; class Gammaproteobacteria; order Burkholderiales; family Casimicrobiaceae; genus VBCG01. Next base: position 27,852 of record JAFEDF010000021.1, read on the forward strand.
GCCAAGGTGGCGAGCGCCGGGTCGGGCAGCGTCGACAGCGGCGACCGGCTCGGCGTGGCGGTGCGCGCGCTGACCCCCGACGAGCGGCAGGAAGTGGGACACGGCGGCTTGCTCGTGCAGGAGGTGGCCGGCCCCGCGGCCGATGCCGGCATTCAGCCGGGTGACGTCATCGTCAGCGTCGGCTCGACCAAGGTCACGACCGTCGAAGGGCTGAAGAGCCAGATTGCGAAGGCCGGCAAGAACGTCGCGCTCCTGATCGAACGCAACGGGCAGCAGATCTACGTGCCGGTGACGATCGGCTGATGCACGCGTGCCGGCTGCCGGCCGGCACGCGCAAGGACCGGCAAACGGCCGCGGGAATTCCCGCGGCCGTTTGTCATGGCCGCCGCCTTCGAAGGAAGCCGCTCAGGCGAATCGCCTCCGGTTGACGGCGTAGTAGAGCACCGGGATCACGACGAGCGTCAAGAGCGTCGACACCAGGATCCCGAAGATCAGCGCGATCGCGAGCCCGTTGAAGATCGGGTCGTCGAGGATGAACATCGCGCCGAGCATCGCCGCAAGGCCCGTCAGCGCGATCGGCTTTGCGCGCGCGGCAGCGGAGTTGACGACCGCCTCCGCGAACGGGACGCCGCGCTCGACCTGCAGGTTGATGAAGTCGACCAGCAGGATCGAATTGCGCACGATGATGCCGGCGAGCGCGATCATGCCGATCATCGACGTCGCGGTGAACTGCGCGTGCAGGAGCGCGTGACCCGGCATCACGCCGATGATCGTCAGCGGGATCGGCGCCATGATGACGAGCGGCGTCAGGTACGACCCGAACTGCGCGACGACGAGCAGGTAGATCAGCACGAGGCCGACCGCGTAGGCGATTCCCATGTCGCGGAAGGTCTCGTAGGTGACCTGCCATTCGCCGTCCCACTTCAGTGAATAGGCACGAAACGGATCCGCCGGCTGACGCACGAAGTACTCGTGGAGCGTTCCGCCCTCGGGAAGCTGCACGCCTGCGAGATGACTGCGCACGCCGAACATGCCGTAGAGCGGGCTGTCGATGCGCCCCGCGACGTCGCCGATCACGTACGACACGGGCAGCAGGTCCTTGTGATAGCGCGTGAGGTCGCGCTCGACCTCGGTCGCGTGCACGACCTCCGAGAGCGGCACCAGCGCACCGGCGGCGCCGTGCACCTTGAGTGCGAGCAGGCTGTCGAGCTTCGACTGCTGGCCGGACGGCAGCGTGACCCTGATCGGCACCGCGTACTTCGCCTGGCCGTCGCGAAGCATCGTCACGTCGTCGCCGTCGAGAGCCATTCCGAGCGTCGCCACGACATCGTCCTGTGCGACGCCAAGCGCGGTCGCGCGCGCGCGGTCGACGCGCACGACGATCTTCGGAGCGCTCGCCGCGACCGAGTCGTCGATGCCGACGATTCCCGGCTCCTTCGTGAACGCGTGCCGCACGAATTCGGCGACCCGGTCGCGCCCGGCCTCGTCGGGGCCGTAGATCTCGGCAACGATCGGCGAGAGCACCGGCGGTCCCGGCGGGACCTCGACGACCTTCACCTTGGCGTCGAAGCCGGCGGCGATCCTCTCGAGCGCGGGCCGCACCGCGTTCGCGATCTCGTGGCTCTGGCGGTTGCGCCGGTGCTTGTCGACGAGGTTGACCTGCAGGTCGCCGTCCTCGGGGAGCGTGCGCAGATAGTACTGGCGCACGAGGCCGTTGAAGTTCATCGGGGCAGGCACGCCGGCGTAGCCCTCGTAGTCGGTCACCTCGGGCACCGTCGCGAGGTAGGCGCCCATCGCGTGCAGCACGGCGGCGGTCCGCTCGACCGGCGTTCCGGCCGGCATGTCGACGACGACCTGGAACTCGGACTTGTTGTCGAACGGCAGCATCTTGAGGATCACGAGCTCGATCGCCGCGAGCGACATCGACGCAACGATCGCGACGACGATCGCAATCCACAGCACGCGGCGGCGGCGCCGGCCCCGCTGCGGATCGAGCAGAGGGGTCAGCACGCGGGCGAAGAGTGCCGCGAGTCGCGCGTCGAGCCGCGATGGGCGCTGCGCCGCGTGCACGGCGGGCGCGAGCCTCGCCGCGAGCCACGGCGTGACGGCGAATGCGATCGCGAGCGAGATCACCATGCCCATGCTCGCATTGATCGGGATCGGGCTCATGTACGGGCCCATCAGCCCGGTGACGAACGCCATCGGCAGGAGCGCGGCGATCACCGTCGCCGTGGCGAGGATCGTCGGCCCGCCGACCTCGTCGACCGCCTTCGGAATGAGCGAGCGGAGCGGAGCGTGCGGCTCGAGCGCACGGTGACGGTGGATGTTCTCGACGACGACGATGGCGTCGTCGACGAGGATTCCGATCGAGAAGATCAGCGCGAACAGCGACACGCGGTTCAGCGTGAAGCCCCACGCCCACGATGCGAACAGCGTCGCGGCAAGCGTCAGCATGACCGCCGTACCGACGACCGCCGCCTCGCGCCGGCCCAGGGTGGCGAACACGAGCACCACCACCGACAGCGTCGCGAAGATGAGCTTCTCGATCAGCTTGACCGCCTTGTCGTTCGCCGTGGCGCCGTAGTTGCGCGTCACGGTCACATGGACGCCCTCGGGGATCACCGTGTTGTCGAGCTGGTGGACGCGGGCAATCAGCCGGTCGGCGACGTCGACCGCGTTCTCGCCGGGCTTCTTGGTGATCGACACGGTGACGGCGGGGAATTCACCGCTGGCGCCGATGCCGACCTGGCCGGCCGCGGGACCCGCGCCGATCCAGACGTAGCGCGCCGGCGGCGGCGGACCGTCGACGACGCGCGCCACGTCGGAGAGGTACACGGGGCGGCCCCCCGACGCGCCGACGACGAGCGAGGAGACGTCCTCGGCCGAGCGCAGGAACTCGCCGGTCTGCACGACGATCGACCGGTTGTCGGCGTCGATCGTGCCGGACTGCCCGACGGTGTTCGCGGCCGCGAGCGCGCGCCGCAGGTCGGAAGCGGCGAGGCCATAGGCGGCAAGACGCGCGGGATCGAGGAGCACGCGCACGACGCGCCCCGGTCCGCCGACCGTCGCGACCTCGCGGGTGCCCGGCACGCGCTTCAGGTCGATCTCGATCGCGTGCGCGACCTGCTCGAGATCGTAGCCGCCGCGGGCGCCATCGCGCGTCCACAGCGTCAGCGTGACGATCGGCACGTCGTCGATGCCCTTCGGCTTGATCAGCGGCGGTCCCACACCGAGCTGGGCGGGGAGCCAGTCCTCGTTCGACAGGATCGTGTCGTAGAGGCGCACCAGCGCGACGATGCGCGGGACGCCGACCTTGAACTGCGCAGTGACGATCGCCATGCCGGGCTTCGACACCGAGTAGACGTGCTCGAGGCCCGGCATCTGCGAGATCACCTGCTCGGCCGGCGTTGCGACCAGCGTCTCGACGTCCTTCGCCGACGCTCCCGGGAATGGGATCATCACGTCGGCCATCGTGACGTCGATCTGCGGCTCCTCCTCGCGCGGAGTGACGGCGATCGCGAACGCGCCGAGCAGGAGCGCGACGAGCGCGATCAGCGGCGTGAGCCGCGACTCGAGGAAGAACGATGCAATCCGGCCCGAGACGCCCATCGTGCAGCGCTCAGGATCGTGCGCGAGGTGCGCTCGCCTCGATGCCGGAGCGGACCGGGTCGAGCGAAACGCGCTCGCCGGCCACGAGCCCTGCCGCGACCTCGACCATGCCTTCGCCCGCGGGCTCGCCGAGCCGCACCTGGCGAAGCAGCGCGCGGTCGTCGGTGCCGATCACGTAGACCGCGGTGACTTCACCGCGCCGCAGCACCGCGGCCTCGGGAACGACGAGCGCCCTCGCGCGTCCGGTCACGAACGCAGCGCGTGCGTACTGTCCGGGCATCAGGCCCGCGTCCGGGGGCAGGTCGAGGCGCACCTGGCTCGTGTGCGTGTTGACGTCGGCGACCGGAATCACCGTCACGGCGCGCGGAGCGAGCGAGCGCGCGAGCGACGGGATCTCGATCGAGATCGCTTGTGCGGAGAGATCGGCGCGCGCGAGGACCGCCTGCGCAAGCGTCGCGGTGACGCGCAACGCCTTCGGATCGAACACCGCGACGAGGGGTCTGCCCGGCGTCGCCATGTCGCCGACCTGGACGTCGGTCGACGCGACGATGCCTTCGTACGGCGCGACGATCGTCGTGTAGCTCGCCGACGTCGCCGACACCTGTGCGTTGGCGACCGCTGCCGCGGTCTGCGCCTCGGTGGCGAGGTATTGGGCGCGCGCCTGGTCGAGCGCTGCCTGGCTGATGAACTTCTCGGCCGCGAGCTTCTGGCTGCGCTCGAACGCCGCGCGCGCGTTGGCGAGATTCGCCTGCGCTTCGCGCACCTGGCTCCGGCTCGCGGCTTCCGCCTGGCTGGCGCTTCGCGGGTCGATTCGCACGAGAACCTCGCCCGCCTTCACGTGATCGCCCGCCATCACGTCGAGCGCGACGACGCGGCCCGCGACCTGCGCGCCCAGCGTCGAGCTTCGCACGGCCTCGACGACGGCTTCGGCGATCGCGCGGCGCTCGACCTCGCGGTAGGCGACGGTCGCCGTCGGAACCGCCGCCTCGGACGCCGCCGCGGCGAACTCGGCTGCGTGCGCCTCGCTGCCGCGCTGCGCCTCGCTGCCGCGCTGCGCCGACGGCCCGGCTGAGCGCTGCCCGGCGGCAGGGAGCGCGGCGAGCGCGACTGCCGTCACCGCGACCGCCACGGCGGCGAGCGCAGCGGCGATGCGAACCCGCGTCGAGTCCCCGGTCGCGCTCATCGCCTCAGCCTGTGCGGCACGTTCGGATCCCGAAGATGCCGTAGGCGGGACACCGGCCGACGATCCCCGTCACGAGCGGGACGAGCCCGACGAGCGCCCACCAGCGGTTTGCGCCTTCGAGCACGAAGAAGAGCGCGAGAATGGCGAGCCCCGCGACGATCCGCAGGCCACGATCGATGCCACCGACGTTCGCTTTCATCCGAACCTCCCCGTTTGCCGTGAATGGCGAGGACGAGCTTAGAGCGCAGCGGGCCGCGGATCTGTGACCTGGATCACACAGCCTGCGATCGCGCTGCAGCCACCGCTACAATGCGGGTGCCGGTCCGGCGCCGCCATCTCCGGCCGGCTGCCGACGCCCCGCGCGAACCCGAAGCGAACGTGAGCAGGAGCGCCTTTCCCGCACCGACCGTCGACGCGCTGCGCGGACTCTTTCCCGCGCTCGCCGACGCGGCGCCGTCGACGCTCGCGCGGATCGTCGACCACGGCCTCTACCGCAGGGCTCCGGCCGGCGCCGTCGTCTTTGACGCCCATACCCCGTGCGCGGGCTTTCCGCTGGTCCTCGCCGGAACGCTCAAGGTGCTCCAGCGCTATCCGAACGGGCGCGAACTGCAACTCTACCGCGTGAAGCCCGGCGAGAGCTGTCTCCTGTCGGGAAGCTGCCTGCTCGGCCATGCGGACTATACGGCGAGCGGCGTCGCCGAGACCGATGTCGAGATCCTCGTCGTGCCGGCCGCCGACTTCCACGCGCTGATGGCGATGGACGCAGTGTTTCGCAACCACGTGCTTGAGCTCTTCGGCGAACGCCTCGCGACACTGCTCGAACTCGTCGAAGCGATCGCGTACCAGAAACTCGATCAGCGTCTCGCCACGCTGCTACTCGCGAAGGACGACCCGGTCCGCGCAACCCACCAGTCGCTCGCCGACGAGCTCGGGAGCGTGCGCGAAATCGTCACCCGCCTGCTGCGCGCCTTCGAGGACAAGGGATGGGTCGACCTCGCGCGCGAGCGCATCCGCATCACCGATCGCGGCGCGCTCGCGGCCCTCGCGAAGGCCTGACGCGCGCCGCCGGCGGCATCAGCGGCCGCGCGGCCCAGGGAAGCTCTGCGAAACGGGAACGGACCCTGTTTCAGGGATCGGCCGCGCTGGGAAGCGGCGGGGATGCCGCGATGCGCGAGTTCGACCGCGAAGGCCAAGGGAGCGGGGTACGGTGACGGGCTCAAACACCGGCTGCGTTCCGCAGCCGAACTCGCGCGTCACCGTACCCCGGTCCCTTGGCCTCCACGGTCGGTGTAGAGCGCGCCGGGGCATCTCCGCCGCTCGACCCGGCGCGGCCGATCCCTGAAACAGGGTCCGTTCCCATTTCGCA
>JAFEDF010000220.1 GCA_018241785.1 Pseudomonadota bacterium
ACCTCGGGCAAGCGCATCCCCTGCCGGGTCGATTCGATCTGCGTGCACGGCGACGGCCCGACCGCGATCCCGGTCTCCAAGGCGGTGCGCGAAGGCCTCGAAGCCGCCGGCATCCGCATCGTCCCCCTGCCGGAGATGCCGAACCTCAACTAGGTAGTGGCTCTGTAATTTGCGATCGCTTGGCGGTTGTCCCTTGAGGGTTTCAAGGATCTGTCCGCACTCGCCGGTCCGGGGATCGGTGGTGCTGTATCGGGTCTCACAAGGCCGGCCGTTGCATTGACTCGAAGCGGGCTCCGTGGCCCATCTGTCGACCTTCGCAGATCATCCGACCCTGCGTTCCCTCGCGGGACACCGCCGTCGGGTCAGCTCGAGAGCGTCACCGCTGGCGAAGGGGAGCTTACCGCATCTCAGGCCTCGAACAAGGTACCGTCGCGCAGCATGGCGTGCATGATGACGGCGAGGCGCCGGGCAAGCGCGACACGGGCCTTTCGCAGGCCGCGCCGCTTTGCGATCTTGAGCGCCCAGGTTTTCAGCGCGAAGCTCTGGCGGGTGCGCGTCAGGATCGAGTTCGCCGCCTCGTAGAGAAGCTTGCGGACCGTGCCGTCACCCTGCTTGGTGATGCGCCCCGTCCAGTCAAGCTCTCCCGACTGGTGCCGGCGCGGGACCAGGCCAAAGTAGGCGCCGGCCGCCCTGGATCGCTTGAACCGGCTCGCATCATCGACGGCCGCGGCGAATGCAGCGGAGGTCTGCACGCCTACACCGGGGATGCTCATCAGGGCCTGGCAGGCAGGAGAGACCGCACTGATCGCCTTGAGCTGACGATCCATTTGCCCGATCTCCTCCACGAGGCGCTCGCGCGCACGAAGGAGCGACGCCACCGCTTCGCCGAGGCCCGGGACAGAAGCAGCCACCTGCATCCGCGAGAGGAACCGTTCGCCCTGACCTGCGCCGAGCCTAATCCCGAAGGTGGCGCAAAGGCCGCGGATCGTGTTGTCGAGCCGGACACGCGCTTCGACCAGATGCCCACGGGCCGTGATGACCGAACGCACGCCATGCGCCGCCGGTGACTTGACGTGCACCTCCTTGTAGAAGCCGGTCCGTGCCAGCTGGGCAAGCCCGGCCGCATCGTGCGGATCGGTCTTGTTGGCCTTCATCGCCTTCAGGCTCTGATGCGCCTGACGCGCGTCGATGCAGACGATCGCGATTCCAAGCTCGCGCAGGCCGAGCGCTACCGATGGGCTCATTCGACCCGTTTCGATCACCGCGCGTTCGACGGAACCATAGCGTCCCAACACCGCGGCGATCGCTTCCGGCGTGCTGTCTACGCATTGCGTCCCGATCTTCCTCCCCGCTGCGTCGACGACGCAGACGTGCGACGTTTCCATCGATAGGTCGATTCCGGCATAGTGCTTCATGGCTGCTTCCTTCCTTCGGGTCCGACAACCAGAAGGTGCGCCGCTCTGCCGGCCCGAGGAAGCAGCCACAAATTACACGATGACTCATAAGTCCGCAACCAGATGCGAGCTGAAGCGAGGGCGACGTTGGCGAGGAAGTTCCTGGCGAGCTTGTCGAAGCGAGTGGCGACGCGTCGGAAGTGCTTGAGCTTGCAGAAGAAGCGTTCGACCAGATTGCGCTGACGGTAGATGCGTCGATCAACCGATCGTTGGACGAGCCTGTGGCTGGTTGAGGGGATGTGGGGCTTTGCGCCGGCGGCGCGGATCAGGGCCAGCAGGGCGTCGGCGTCGTAGCCGCGGTCGGCAACGACGTGCCGGCATTTGAGGCCAGCCAGCAGCTGCGGGGCGGCGCGTAGGTCATGAGCCTGGCCGGCGGTGAGCATCAGCCGCACCGGCAGGCCATTCTCGTCGACGACGGCGTTGATCTTGGTGCTCAGTCCTCCACGAGAACGGCCGATGGCGTGATCTTCGCCCCCTTTTTTCCGCCCGCGGCGTGCTGGTGGGCACGGATGATGGAGCTATCGATCAGCGCCATCGACCCGGGTGACTGGGCCGCCAAGGTCTCGAAGACCTGCACCCACACTCCGGCACGGGCCCAGCGATTGAAGCGATTGTAGGCCGTCGTGTAAGGACCATAACGTTCTGGCAGGTCCCGCCACGGCGAACCGGTCCGCAAAACATAGAAGATGCCGTTCAGCACCCGACGGTCATCAACGCGCGCCACGCCGCGCGGCTTGTTCGGCAGCAAAGGCTTGATCAGCCGCCATTCGACATCGCTGAGATCGAACCGAGCCATCTTCACCTCCGGCAAGATCGCAGTGAATCAGTTCAGCTCAATCTTGGGAATATCCTTTATGGGTACAGAATCTAGTCAGAACGACCGCGCGGCCTTCATCGAAGCCGCTCGCGCGGCCGAAGCTGATGAAGACGAGAAGCGATGGGAGGCTCGTCTAAAGGCCGTGGTGAAGCCGCCAGCAAAGACGAAGAAGAAGGGGAAGGAGCGGGTAAAAAGATGAAGAAGCCGCAAACCGGCGCCGAAAGACAACTGATTTTCGCATTAGTGCACATGTGTGAACAGTATTTGACGGTACCCAAGGGGTACAGGGATCGGCCGCTCGACCTCGAGCATAAGTTCATGAGTGCTGGCGAGGAGGCCATTGAGTTGCTTGCGGAATATGGGCTCGCGGACCGCCTCCATGGTGGTGGCAATTGGAG
>JAFEDF010000221.1 GCA_018241785.1 Pseudomonadota bacterium
CGGGGTCAGGTCTTGCCTTTTGGACGTTGCCGCTCTACACGCTCTAGGGAAGCTCTGCGAAACGGGAACGGACCCTGTTTCAGCGATCGGCCGCGCTGGGAAGCGGCGGGGATGCTCCGGCGCGCTCGACACCGACCGTGGAGGCCGAGGGAGCGGGGTACCGTGACGCGCGAGTTCGGCTGCGAAACGCAGCCGGTGTTTGAGCCCGTCACGGTACCCCGCTTCCTCGGCCTTCGCGGTCGAACTCGCGCGCCGGAGCATCCCCGCCGCTTCCCGGCGCGGCCGATCGCTCACACAGGGTCCGTTCCCGTTTCGCAGAGCTTCCCTGGCGTCAGCGCCGCGGCGCGAGGGCTTCGGCGAGGCGCACGAAATCGGCGACCGCGAGCGTCTCGCCGCGCGCCGCGGGATCGACGCCGGCGGCGCGCAGGCGAGCCTCGTCGCCGAACGCAGCGAGCGCATTCTTCAGCGTCTTGCGGCGCTGCCCGAAGGCCGCGGAGACGACGCGTGCGAAGTGCCCGCGATCGGCGATCGCCGGCGCGTGCTCGCGCAGCGGAACGAGGCGCACGAACGCCGAATCGACTTTCGGCGCCGGGTGAAACGCCCCGGGCGGGATGACGAACAGGCGCTGGATGGCAAAGCTCACCTGCAGCATCACCGTGAGGCGGCCGTAGTCGGCGCTTCCCGGTTTCGCGGCCATCCGCGCGACGACCTCCTTTTGCAGCATCACGTGCACGTCGCGCAGGCGGTCGACCGACGGCAGCAGGTGGAAGAGGAGCGGCGTGCTGATGTTGTAGGGCAGGTTGCCGACGGCTCGAAGCGCGTCACCCTGCCGGGTGAAGTCGAAGTCGAGCGCGTCGCCCTCGTGCAGCGTGAGGACGTCCGGGCCGAAGCGTTGGCGCAGCCGCGCGGCGAGATCGCGGTCGATCTCGACGGCGGCGATGGGCGCGGCGCGGTCGATCAGCGGCGCGGTGAGTGCGCCGAGGCCGGGCCCGATTTCGATCAGGTTGTCGCCGGGTTGCGGCGCGATCGCGTCGACGATGCGCCGGACGTAATGCGCGTCGGTGAGGAAGTTCTGCCCGAAGCGCCGCCGCGGCGTCACGCGGAGGCGCGTGTGGCGAGCTCGATCGCGAGATCGGTCGCCGCGACCAGGCTGCCCGCGTCGGCGGTCGCAGCGCGCACGGGATCGGCGGCGAGGTCGAGCGCAGTGCCGTGGTCGACCGACGTGCGCACGAACGGGAGCCCGAGCGTCACGTTGATGCCGCGGCCGAAGGTCGCCGCCTTGATCACCGGCAGGCCCTGGTCGTGGTACATGGCGACGATCACGTCGTAGCGGGCCGCGATCGCCGGCACGAACACGGTGTCTGCCGGGAGCGGGCCGTCGGCCGACATGCCTTGCGCCCGCGCTGCGGCGATCGCCGGTCCGACGACCTCGCGATCCTCGCTCCCGAGGTGGCCGCCTTCGCCGGCGTGCGGATTGAGGCCGCACACGGCGATGCGCGGCGTCGGGATCGCGAAGCGGGCGATCAATTCGTGGTGGACGATCGCAAGCGTTCCGACGATCGCGTCGTGCGTGACGGCGGCCGGCACGTCGCGCAGGGCGACGTGCGTCGTCACGAGGGCGACGCGCAGCGCGGCGGTGCCGGTGCCCGCGGCGCCGGTCAGCATCATCACCACCCGCGGCGTGTGGGTGCGTCCGGCGAGGAACTCGGTGTGTCCGGTGAACGGCAGCCCGGCATCCTGCATCGTCGCCTTCTGCACCGGGCCGGTGACGAGCGCCGCGCACGCACCCGTTGCGCAGGCGTCGCAGGCGAGCTCGAGCGCGGACAGCACGCTTCGCGCGTTGGTGGGATCGGGGCGCCCGGCGACGGCAGGCGCGGCGAGCGGCCTGTCCCACACTTCGATCGCGCCTCCGGGAGGCGCGAAGGCGAGCGGATCATACGGCGCATAGCGGACGTCGACGCCGATCCGTCGCGCCCGCGCGTCTAGGAGCGCGTGGTCGCCGATGACGACGAGGCGCGCCGGGAAGTGCTGGCGCTCGTGGCGCCACGCGAGCCTCGCCACGAGCTCGGGCCCGATCCCTGCGGGCTCGCCGACGGTGATCGCGACGGTCGGATGCGACGCCATCGCGCTTCAGAGCGCCTGCACGGCAATCGCCGCGCCGTCGCCGAACACCTGCACGTCGATTCCCGGTCCCACGCGCACGATCGGGGCGCCGGCGTCGTCGAGCCCGACGAAGGCCTGCCCGCGCGCTTCGAAGCGCGATTGCGGAGCACCGAAGATCCACACGGCTTCGAGCGCGTGCGGTCCGTCGGCCTCGCCGGTATGCTGGATCGCCGGGCCGAGGGGCAGCGTGTGTCCTTCGCGCCCGAACACCGGGAACTGGTCGAGGCGCGCCACGTAGCGGAGCACGCGCGGTCCCGCGTGCCGCTCGCGCGTGTTGAGGTCGTACCAGGCGCCGGCGGGCAGTGCGACCGTGACCTCGCCCCCCTCGCGCACGATCGGCGCGACGAGGAGCGCGTCGCCGCACATGAACTGGGTGTCGAACCCGCGCGTCAGCACGCTCTCCGGAAAGGCGAGCGGCATCGCGCGCATCACCGGCAATCCGCTTTCGGCAGCCTGCACGACGCAGCGCTCGAGGTAGGGAATGAGCCGGTAGCGCAGGACGATCCACTTGCGCGCGATCGCCTCGATCTCGGCACCGAGTTGCCAGGGCTCGCGTCCGTGCGGCACGACGAGGCGGACGTGCGATGCGAACATGGCCGCCTGCAGCCAGCGGACGAAGAGTTCGGCACCCGGCGGATGCGTCGGAGGGTGCGCGCCGATCGAGAGTCCGTGGCACGCGTTGCCGCTCATCGCCCACGCGAGCGCACCGCGGATCGACGCCGCGAGACCCTCCCAATCCGCCTGCGCGACCCCTGCGAAACCGAAGGGGAGGGTGTGGGCCGCCGACCATCCGGCGTGGCTCGCGAGAACGGGTGGAACCGATCCGGGGGGCGCAAAGCGCTCGGTCGCCTCCCACACGCAGCGGTGATACAGCAGCGGATAGACGTTGTGCAGACGCGCACCGCCGTCGCCGTTCGACGCGATCGCATTGTCGGGCACCGCTTCGCCGCCCTCGCATTCGAACGCGTCGATGCCATCCTCGAAGCAGCCGCGATGAGCGTCGCGCCACCACGCGCAGGCTTCGGGCACGGTGAAGTCGACGAGTGCGCTGCCGCGGGCCGACGGCTCGCGCGCAGCGGTGGACGTGATCACGCACGGCTCCCCGTCGGGGCCGGTCAACAGGCATTGGCTCGATGCGAGCTGGTCGTAGAGCGGCGATTCGACGGTGATTGTCGGGGTCTCGCGCAGGCACACGCGCACGCGGTGCGCCTTGATCGCCGCGAGCGTCTGCGCGGGGTCGGGGTAGCGCAGCGGATCCCAGGTGAAGTCGAACCCTTCGCCGGCGCTCCCCGCACCGGCGACCCCGAAGCTGACGGCGTCGCACGGCAGGCGGCGCTCGCGCATCCGCGCAACGAGCGCTTCGGCGTCTTCGGGTCCCGCGGCACCGGGCCGGCCGAGCCACAGCCCGAGGCTCCAGCGCGGCACGACGCGCGGCCTGCCGGTGACCTGCGTGTAGAGGTCGAGGATCCCCGCGGGGTCGGCCGCGGCGAACAGGAAGAGGTCGAGCGCCTCGTCCTCGACCATGATCGCGTAGCTTCGATGCGACCAGTCAGGGTTGCCGACGGCGTGGGTGACGGTGCCGGGCGTGTGGACGAACGCGCCCCACGCCCCGGCACCGCTTCCTGCGCACCACGCGAGCGGCGTACTGCGCGAGGACAGCCCCGAATTGACTCCGCTCACCTGCGCCACGCGCGAGTGAACGATCTGTCCGCGCTTGTCGAGCCCGCCGAACTTCTCGCCCAGTCCGTAGACCGCTTCGCCCGAGGCGAGCGCGAAGGCCGCCGACCACAGGCCGCCGTGACGCAGGCGGCTCAGTGCGGGCAGGCGCGCGCTGCCGTCGGCGTTCTCGTCGGTCGCGCTCGTGAGCACGCTGCGACCCTGCCACGTGAGACGCAGCGCGAGCGGCGGGCCGGAGATCTCCAGCGCGGCGCGGCCGGCGTCGAACGACCAGCGGCGCGATTGCGCCACATCGATCCGGCACGGCTGCGAGCCCCGCGCGACGATGCCGTAGTCGGGTCGCGTGTTGGGGCCGCTGCGCAGGCGGAATGCCCCGTCGCCGAAGCATTCGATCTCGACGATGTCCCCGCTCGACGTCGCGAAGGTGGCGCCTGCCGACGTCGTGCCGATGCACTGTGGGGCATCGAGCTGCAGGTAATCGGTGGGATCGAGGCGCATCGCGGCATCTTCGCACCGGTGCGGCCGGGCGGCACCGAGCATCGTACAAGAAACGCGAGCCGCCACGCGCGCGAAAATTCCGCTTTGCCGGGTTGCCCGCCTATCGCGCCTCGCAGCGCTGCGCTAACATCCCACGCTTTTTGGAGACGCGGCGACGCGGGCGGCCGGCGCGGCGTCGGTTTGGGGCAATCGGCCGCCGCGATTCAACCGGGGGGTGGCGCAATGCAGTTACGACGAGCTCGCGTACTGGGGACGGCATTGCTGGGCGCCGCGGGCATGCTGGCGGCCGTTCAGGCAGTGGCCACGACGGGAAGCAGCAAGGAAGATCCGTGGGTCGAGCGCGGCCGGTACGTCGTCGCGATCGGCGGCTGCAACGATTGCCACACGCCGGGCTTCGCGATGAACGGCGGCAAGGCGAAGGAGGCCGACCTCCTCACCGGCGACAGCGTCGGCTGGCGCGGCCCGTGGGGGACGACCTATCCGCCCAACCTGCGCCTCTACTTCCAGACGATCACCGAGAAGGAGTGGGTCAAGGGCGCGAAGAAGTTCACGGGCCGGCCTCCGATGCCGTTCTGGGCGATCAACCACATGGGCAAGGGCGACCTGCGTGCGGTCTACCGCTACATCCGGTCGCTCGGGCCGGCCGGACACCCGGCACCCGACTTCGTCCCGCCCGGACAGGAGCCGAAGACGGCGTACATCCAGTTCCCGGCGCCTCCGAAATAGGACCGCTCGACCGCGACTTTCGCCTGGGCTTCGCCGAGATGGTCCCGGCGTGCCTCGGGCTCGCGCCGTTCGGCGTCGTCTGCGGCGTCGGCGCGGCAGCGGCCGGTGCGTCGTGGTGGAGCGCGCTCGGCCTGAGCGCGATCGTGTTCTCGGGTGCTGCGCAGATCCTCACCGTCGAGCTCCTCGCCGCCGGTGCACCCGTCGCGGTGATCGTGCTGACGTGCTTCGTCGCAGGGCTGCGCTTCCTGATGTACAGCGCGGCAATGGCGCCGCTGCTGCGCCCGTTGCCTGCGCGCGCACAGCAGGGGCTCGCGTTCCTGCTCACCGACCAGGTGTTCGCGGCGGCGGTGCGCCGCTTCGACCGCGGCGGCGATCCGCACGCCGCCGCCCGCCACTTTTTCGGCAGCGGCGTCGCGCTGTGGCTGTTCTGGCAGGCGACCAATCTCGCGGGCTTCTTCGCCGGTAACCTGATTCCCGCGAGCTGGTCGCTCGATTTCGCGGTTCCGCTGTGTTTCGTCGCACTGGTCGTGCCGCAGTTCCGTTCGCGCAACGCGATCGTCGCCGCCGTCGTCGCGGGGGTCGCGGTGCTCGCCCTCGCATGGCTGCCGATGCGGCTCAACCTGATCGTGGCAGGGACGCTCGGCATCGTCGCCGGGACCGTTGCGGATCTGGCCACCGCGCGCCGCGGCGCGCGCTGATGCCCGCGGCATCCGGCGAACGACCAGGCGACGATGGATCCGACGGCCGCACTGTGGGTGGTGATCGTGATCGTCGGCGCACTCAACTACGCGTCGAGGCTCTCGTTCATCGCATTCTTTGCGCGGCGGCGCATTCCGGCGCCCCTCGCGCGCGCATTCAGGTACGTTCCCGCGGCGATGCTGACGGCGCTCATCGTGCCGATGATTGCCGCGGCACCGCATGCGGCGGCGGATGCGGTGCCTTCCGCGCATGCGCTCGCCGCGATCGCGCCCCGTGTCGCCGGAGCCGCCGCGGCGATCGCCGTCGCCTGGCGCACGCATGGAACCCTCCCGACCCTCGTCGCCGGAATGGGAGTCATGTGGATCGTCCAGGCGATCATCGGGGCCGTCGCCTAGGGGAAGCTCTGCGAAACGGGAACGGACCCTGTGTGAGCGATCGGCCGCGCCGGGAAGCGGCGGGGATGCTCAGGCGCGCGAGTTCGACCGCGAAGGCCGGGGGAGCGGGGTACCGTGACGGACTCAAACACCGGCTGCGTTTCGCAGCCGAACTCGCGCGTCA
>JAFEDF010000222.1 GCA_018241785.1 Pseudomonadota bacterium
AAGCCGTCGTCGTCCATCCGCACGGTGTCACCCGAGAAGACCGCGATCTCGGGGAGCACTAGCCCGGCCTCGCGTCCCGGCAGCGGCTTGTAGCGCTCCGCGGTCTTGACGGGATCGTTCCAGTAGCCCATCGCGACCAGCGCCCCGCGATGGACGAGCTCGCCCGGCTCGTTGGGCGCGCACGGCGTGCCGTCGGGGCGCAACACGAGGATCGCGGCGTTCGGGATCGCCTTGCCGATCGAATCGGGGCGCCGGTCGACTTCCTCCGGGGGCAGATAAGTCGAGCGGAAGGCCTCGGTGAGGCCGTACATCAGGAACGGCTTCGCGCGCGGCACTTTCGTGCGCAGCGTCTGCAACGTGTCGAGCGGCATGCGACCGCCGGTGTTCGCGAAGTAGCGCAGGTGCTCGCCGATCGCCTCCGGCCAGTCGAGCTGGGTGAGCTGGATGTAGAGCGGCGGCACCGCGGTGAGCCCGGTCACGCGCTCGCGCAGCATCGCGTTGAGCACGTCGCGCGGCATCAGGTAATTGAGCAGCACGACGCGCGCGCGCGCGTGGAATGCCGTCGTCAACTGGCTGAAGCCGGCATCGAAAGAGAGCGGAAGCGCCGCGAGCAACGTGTCGCCCGCGTGGTTGCCGAGGTAGGAGGCGACGCTCTTCGCGCCGGTGACCATGTTGCGGTGGGAGAGCACGACGCCTTTCGGCTTGCCCGTGCTCCCCGACGTGTAGAGGATCGCCGCCATGTCGGCGTCGATCACCCGATGCGCCGGCGCCCCTGCACCGTCGAGAAGGTCCCGCCAGCTTAGGGTGCCGATCCCCGCTTCGGAATTCGCGGATCGCGTACGCGCGTCGACCAGCTTCGCAGGAACGAGGACGACATGGCGAAGCTCCGGCGCCTGCGCAAGGACGCCGGCAAGCTCGGCGTGCCGCTCCGGGGAAGTCACGAGCACGCGCACGCCGCAGTCGTGCAGGATGTAGGCGACCTGCGCCGCCTTCAGCACCGGATTGACCGGCACGAACGCGGCACCCGCCGCCGCGGCGCCGAATGCCGCAATCACCATCTCGGGGCGCTTGTCGAGGTAGATCGCGACACGCTCGCCGCGTCCGAGGCCAAGCCCGGCAACGCCCGCGGCAAACGCCGTCACCGCATGCGCAAGTTCGCCGTAGGTGACCGATTGCGTGCCCGAAGTGAGCGCAACCGAGCTCGCGGCCCTTTCGGCCCCAACGGTGACGAGCTCGTGGAGAAGCGTGCTTTCGCGCATCGGCGAGGATTGTCGGTTCGGGAGCGGAAGGTACGGTGTTGCAAGTTCCAGGCCATTTCCGTCGGGGGGATTATCGCAGGCGAAGCAGCGGACCGATGCCATAATGCGCGCCGACTCATGGAGCCGCGACCGTCACCCGCTGCCGCACCTGCGCCCGACCTCGTTCGCGACCTCGACTGGCGCGTCGTTCCCGCCGCGCGGTTTGGCGAGGCGGCGTCGGCGTGGAACCGCATCGTCGCGGAGCGCGGCTACCCGCCGTTCATGCGCGCCGAGGTGATCGCGTCGGCGCTCGCCGAGTTCGGCAGCGGGCGCGAGGTGGTGGCAACCGCCGAGCGCGACGGACGGATCGTTGCCGCGGGCGTACTCGTGCGCACGCGGTTCGCGACCTGGGAGACCTTCCAGCCGTCGCAGATCCCGCTCGGCGCGCTCGTCCAGGAGGCCGGCGTCGCGCTCGGCGTGGCGCTCGGGGGCCTCGCGTGCGCGCTTCCGGGCTATGCCGCGATCGTCGCGGTCACCCAGCAGGATCCGGCCTTCGTCACCCGCCCGGCGGACTCGCCGCGGCTTCGCACGATCGACTACATCGACACTGCGCGCGTCGCCGTCGAGGGATCGTTCGAAGGCTACTGGGCCGCTCGCGGCAAGAACCTGCGCACCAACGACAGGCGCCAGCACGCGAAGCTCGCGGCGGACGGGGTCGCCGTGCGCTTCGACGAGATCACCGAAGCGGGCGCCGTCGCCGCCGCGATCGCCGAGTACGGGGCGCTCGAGAGCGCGGGATGGAAGGCGGGGGGCGGGACCGCGATCTCCCCCGACAACGCGCAGGGCCGCTTCTACCGGAGCGTCTTCGAGACGTTCTGCGCGCGCGGCGCAGGGCGCATCTTCCGCTGCCTCTTCGACGACGCGCCGGTCGCGATCGATCTCGCCGTCGAAGAGGCGGGCATGCTCGTCATCCTGAAGACGACCTACGACGAGCGATGGAAGAGCGTCTCGCCGGCGTCGCTCCTGCGCCGTGCGTACTTCAGCGAAGTCTTCGGCGCCGGGCGCGTGCGCGCAATCGAGTTCTACGGCAAGGTGATGGAGTGGCACCGCCGCTGGACCGACGACGTGCGCACCCTCTATCACGTGAACGCCTATCGGAACGCCGGCGTCAGGTCGCTCCACGAGCGGCTCGTGCGCCGATCGGCGTCGGCGAGGATGCCGGCGAGCGCCGAGGCGATCCGCTCGACGTCCTCGAGCGAGAGGTCCTGATGGCAGCCGAGCTGGAAGACGTGCGTCGACCAGAGCTTGCCGCGGTCGCCTTCGAGGTCCGGGCACGATGGCCACACCTCGTCCCAGCGGAAGACGGGAATGCCTTCCTTTCGCACGCGCTGGTAGATCCGCTCCGGCTCGTCGACCCATAGCGGAAAGACGTAGGGTGCGGCGTCGGCCGGGGGCTCCGCGCAGATTGCGCGAACGCCCGGGAGACCCGTCACCCTGCTCGCGAGGAGCGCGTAGTTTCTCCTTCGCAGCGCGACGATGCGCTCGCGATGCGCGTGGCGCGCGATCAAGCGCGTCCATGCCGACGCGCATGAGGTGAACTTGGCGGCGGGCAGGAAATCGGCGAGCCAGCGCCGGGTCGGGTCGCTGCCCGCTGCGGCGCCCTCGGCATGCTCCTCCGTGCCGAAACGCGCCTCTTCGTCGCTGTGCGCCAATCGGTTGCCCCGCGACGCCGCGACGCCGGCGAAGATCCATCGCAGCGGCGCGTTGAGGCCCGGGAGGCGTCGATGCTTCATCCCGAGCTCGATCGCGTTGGCGGCACTTCGAAGCTGCACGATGCGCGACTGGCGCGCGAGCGCCGGCACCTGCTCGCGCCCCGCGTTGGCTGCAAGGCAGCCGCCGTCGACGACCGGCAGGAACTTGGTGAGACTTGCGATCGCATAGTCGCCCCAGCGGCCGACGTCGCGCTCGCCCGAGCGCCCGAAGAGCGCGTGGGCGCAGTCCTCGATCAGCGCGATCCCTCGCGCGTCGCAGAACGCGCGCACATTGGCCATCGGCTGCGGGAGACCGAAGTAGTGCGCGGCGATCATCGCGCGCGCGGGCGTGTCCCACGCCGCCGACCGTAGGTCGAGCGCGGGCGCTCCCGATCCGTCGATCGGGAAGAACACCGGCAGGGCGCCGAGCGCGACGACCGGAGCGATCATCGTCGGGCAGTGGTAGGTCGGCACCAGCACCCGATCGCCGGGCCCGATGTCGAGCGCGCGCAGGGCGAGCGCGATCGCCGCGCGACCGCTCGTCGTAAGGAGGACGTCGTCGCGATCGAGGATCGACGGCAGCGCCGAGCGCCGCGGGCCTGCGAACGACGACCAGCCGAATACCGGCAGCCGGGGAAGATCGAGCACGGCCCGAGGATCGCGTATCTCGCGCAGGATGGCAACGCGGCGCGTCGGGTCGCGCCGCGTCGGATGGGGCGTGCCGCTATACTGCTCCGCTGTCCGGATCGAAAGGGAAAGCAGCGTGGCCGAAACCCAGCGCGACGTCCTCGCAATCCTCGACGAGGTGCTGAGCATGAAGGGCAGGGCGCTCGCCATGACGGCCGACTCGCCGCTCCTCGGGGCGTTGCCCGAGCTCGACTCGATGGCCGTCGTGACACTCCTGACCACGCTCGAGGAGCGCTTCGGCTTCACGATCGCCGACGACGAGATCGATGGGTCGACCTTCGCGACCGTCGGTTCGCTCACCAAGTTCGTCGCAGCGAAGCTCGATGCCTGACGAGCGCGCGGCTTTGCCGGCGCTCGAAGCTTTTCAGCTTGCCGTTCGCGATGGCCGCCGCTTCGCCGTGCTGCGCGCGCCGGCGGGGCCAGCGCGCGGCGCGCTCGTCTACGTGCACCCGTTTGCCGAGGAAATGAACAAGTCGCGCCGGATGGCGGCCCTCGGCGCGCGCGCACTCGTTGCGGACGGCTGGGCCGTGCTCGCGCTCGACCTCGCCGGCTGCGGCGACAGCGAGGGCGATTTCGCCGATGCGACCTGGCAGGGCTGGGTCGACGACGTCGCCGTCGCGGCGACGTGGCTCGCGAGCCATGCCGGCCACGCGCCGTGGTTGTGGGGCCTTCGCGCGGGCTGCCTCGTCGCTGTCGAGGCGGCGCAGCGCTTGGCGAGCGTTGCCGGCCTGCTGCTCTGGCAGCCGGTCGTTTCGGGCTCGCAGCACCTGCGGCAGTTCCTGCGCCTGCGCGTGGCCGCCGACGCGCTCGCGACGAACCCGCTTCTCCCCGATGAAGGCTCGGCCCCGCCCAGGCGGCGCGACGATACGGCGGCATTCGTCGAGCAGTTGCGCGCAGGCTCGACGATCGAGGTGGCGGGCTACACGCTCGCTCCGGCGCTCGCGTCCGGGCTCGACGCGGCAAAACTCGAGCCGGTGCGTGGTGCCATGCCCGTCGTCTGGCTCGAAGTGGGCGGCAGTGATCCCGCCACTGCCGCGCTTTCGCCCGCCTCGGCGAGGGCGATCGAAGGATGGCGAAGCGGGGGTCATGCCGTCGACGCGCAGGCCGTCGCCGGGCCTTCCTTCTGGCAGACGCAGGAGATCGAGGAATGCCCGTCGCTCGTCGCCGCGACCGTGACGGCGCTCGCCGCGCATGCCGCGCGATCGTGAAACGCCGCATCCGCTCGTGGCACATCGCGTGAAGCGAGGCGCATGAGCATCGCCGAGCATCCGATCGTCTTCGAATGCGAAGGGAAGCGCCTCGTCGGCGTCGTCGCGCAGCCCGAGCATCCGTTGCACCCCGCTCACCCCGTGCGCACCGGCGTCGTGGTCGTCGTCGGCGGACCGCAGTATCGCGCGGGGAGCCATCGCGAATTCGTGACCCTCGCCCGCGCGCTCGCCGCGGAGGGCTTCGCGGCGCTTCGCTTCGACGTGCGCGGAATGGGGGATTCCGAAGGAGTGCCGCGCCCGTTCGACGAGCTCTCGGCAGACCTCGCCGCGGCGAGTGCCGCGCTCGCGCACGCGTGTCCGTCGATCGAGCGCCTCGCCTGGTGGGGACTCTGCGACGGCGCTTCCGCCGCGCTGATCGACGCCGCGCGCCCGCAGAAGCTCCCGCTTGCCGGGCTCGTTCTCGCCAACCCGTGGGTCCGCTCGGAGGCGACGTTCGCGAAGGCGCAGGTGCGCCACTATTACCTGCGTCGCGTCTTTGAGCCGGGCTTCTGGCGCAAGCTCCTGGGCGGAGGGGTGCCGGTCGGCCGTGCGCTCGGCGGTCTCGTAGAGACGCTTAGCGCGGCTCGCGCCCGGGGTGCGGTAGAGGAAGGCACCGCGGGTGGGCGCGAGCGCGGGACCGAAGCGCACTCCCGTCCGTTCCAGCAGCGGATGCGCGATGGCCTCGAGGCTTTCCCCGGGCCGGCGCTCCTGCTGATGAGCGGGCGCGACCTCACCGCGCGCGAGTTCGATGCGTGCGTCGCGGGCGATACGCGCTGGCGCGCGGCCGTGTCGCGTCGCACCGTGTCGCGCGTCGACTTCGCCGATGCCGACCACACGTTCTCGGGAGCGGCGTCGCGCGAAGCGGTCGAGCGCGCAACCGCCGAGTGGCTGCGTCGGCACGTCGAGGCTGGGCGATGACCCGGCGCGTCCTGATGATCGCGTACCACTTCCCGCCGCTCGCCGGGAGCAGCGGAATCCAGCGCACGCTGCGCTTTGTGCAGCACCTGCCGGCATTCGGCTGGGAGCCCGCGGTGTTGACGACGACCGTGGGTGCGTACGAACGCACGAGCGCCGACCTCAACACCGAGGTGCCGGCAGGACTTGTCGTCGAGCGCGCGTTCGCGTTCGACGCCGCGCGGCAGCTTTCGCTCGCCGGACGCTATCCGGGCTTCCTCGCGCGTCCCGACCGGTGGATGACCTGGCGCTGGGATGCCGTGCGTCGCGGGATGCGCATGATCCGCCGTTTGCGGCCCGACGCGGTCTGGTCGACCTATCCGATCGCCACTGCGCACGTCATCGGCCATGCGCTCGCGCGACGCTCGGGGCTTCCCTGGATCGCGGACTTTCGCGATCCGATGGCGCAGGAGGGGTACCCGGCCGATCCCGCAACCTGGCGAAGCTTCAGGGAAATCGAGGAGGCCACGATTGGAGCCGCGCAGGTGAGCGTGTTCACCACTCCCGGCGCTGCGCGCATGTATCGCGAGCGCTACCCGTCGCGGGCCGCCGCGATCCACGTGATCGAGAACGGCTACGACGAGGAGAGCTTTGCGGGCCTCGACGCCGAGACGCTCGCGCACGATCCGCTCAACCCCGGCGCGGTGACGCTCCTGCACAGCGGCATCGTCTATCCCTCGGAGCGCGATCCGACGCAGCTCTTCGAGGCGGTTGCTGCGCTGGTGGGCTCGGGGCGTCTCTCGCGCGACGCGGTGCGGTTTCGCTTTCGCGCTGCGGGCCACGACGCGATGCTGGCGGAGCTCGCGCAGAGGCACGCGATCACCGACGTCGTCGAACTGTGTCCGCCGATTCCGT
>JAFEDF010000223.1 GCA_018241785.1 Pseudomonadota bacterium
GGCGCGCATCGTCGAGCTCGCGCTCACGCGCGATCACGAGCGCGTCGAGGCGCAGCGCTTCGCTCGCCTCATGGTCTGCGCGGGCCCACTCGCTGTCGGCGGCGTCGGCATAGATCGAGAGCGACGGAGCAGCATCGGCCGCGGCGGTGAGCGCCTGGTCGCTCGCCGCCGCGATGACCACGAAGTAAGTCGCTTCGGGGGGAACCATGGCACGTGACGACGACGCGTCGCCGGTCAGCGCTTCGTACGACCCTGCGCCCTCCTCCGCCCAGAGCGCTGAGCCAAGGTACCTGCGCTGCCGGTACCACCGCTGCGCGGGAAAAGCTTCCCCCAGCAGCAGCGCCAGCTCGTCGCGATCGAGCTCGCGGACGTGGAACGGATTGCGATAGCCGGCACGCTCGCTGTACTCGACGCGGTTCGGCGACGAGACGATAAGGAGACCTCCGGGCACGAGCACGCGGGCAAACTCGGCAACCATCCGCCGCTGGTCGTCGGCACCGATGTGCTCGACGGTTTCGAACGATACGACGGCGTCGAAGCTCGCATCGGCGCAGGGAAGGGACGCGACAGAACTCGCCTCGAATGCCAGGTTCGCGCAGGTTGCATAGCGCTCGCGGGCACGCTCGATCGTCGCGGCGTCGATGTCGATACCCAGCACGCTCGCCGCCTTTCCGGCGAGGAGCGCCGAGCCATAGCCCTCGCCGCAGGCGGCATCGAGCACGCGCCTGCCCTCGGCGAACCGCTGCGCGAACGCGTAGCGATGGACATGCTCGTAGGCGATTTCGCCGGGAACGCCGGGAAGATAGCGCTCGCCAGTGAAAGGGATCGCGTCGGACATCGCGAGTCAGCGTGCAGGTTCGTCGAATTCTACCGTGCGGGTTCCGGGCGCGGCTTCCGATTCACTCCATGGCCAATGCGCCCACAGATGCCACGCGGCGGGATCCTCCCGCACGGCGCGGTCGAGCATTGCGACGAGGGCGCGCATCGAATCTTCGGCGCCGGCCGGCAGGCGCGTCAGCGTGAGGCGCCGGTCGCCCGTCGCCCGATCGAGCCGCGGAAGGTAGGCGATGATCGGAACGCCTTCGGCGGCGGCGAGGCGCACGAGCCCATCCGGGAAGCGCGCCATGCCGTCGAGAAAGGGACGCTCGACGCCGCCCGCCGACGGCGGCTGCGGCACATCGACCATGCCGAGAATCGACGTTCCCGTGCGAAGCGCTGCACGGATCCTCTCCGTGCTTCCGCCGACGAAGATGACCGGAGCTCCGCCTGCGCGCTCGATCCAGGCGATCCTTCTGCGCATCAGCGCGAGGCGTAACGGCTCGCCGGGCGCCTGGGTCGAGTCGACGCGCGCCGAGACGAATGCGACGCGGTGCGCGTGACGGCGAAGGTGACGCAGCGTCCAGAACCCCGCACCGTAGTGGAATCCGACCAGGACGCAGGGGGGCCGTGGCAACGGATCGCCCTCGACGACGAGGTGCCGGTCCATCCAGCGGTCGCCGCGCAATGCTGCGAGGACCGGGTCGACCTGGTCGACGATGCGCGTCAGCCGGTACGATCCGAGCCACTCACGCCGATCGCCCACGAAGCCGCGCGTGTCCGCGACCTCGGCTGCGCGCTGCGCCGCATCGTCGAAGAGCCCACCACGCTGCGCCATCCATCGCATCATGGGCCACGCGACGCTCCAGGGCAGCACGCCGAGCGCCGGGACCAGGATGCACTCGCTGACCTGTGCGCGCCGGCGCGAAGCGCGTGTCGTCACGTCGCGAGCGGTACGTGGCGCGCGCGCGCCCGCTGCGGCGGTCTTCATCGCTCGACCTCATCGTGCCAGCGATGGCGCAGATGGACGAGACCGAGCTCGCGCGTCTCGCCGCGAACGGTCAGCGTACGTTCCACGTGATCGAATACGCGAACGCCCTCGGGATCGGCGGCGTGCGCACGAATCGCGTAGCGCCCCGGCTGCAGCGGGAGGCGGGTGAGCGTCATCCGGAACATCCAGCGATGATCGCCCGCATCGCGCAGTGCGACGCGATCCATGTCGGAGGTGACCCCGAAAACCGGCGTTCCGTCCGCGCGAACGACGCCGATCACCACCACCGGCGCACGGTCGTCCGGAGCGTAGACCTCGCCATCGATCGTGAGATCCGCACCCTGCTCGACGCAGTCCGCGTCTAGCGCGAGCCGCTGGACCGCATACCATCCGGCACTCTCCGCGCGCGCGCGCGGAACGCCCTCCTTCGCTCGCGCCTCCTTCTCCTCGTGATAGGCGAGGTAGTCGCGCGTGACGTCGGCGGAGATTCCGTAACGCTCGACGCATCCGTCCTTCAGCCACATCGCATGGCTGCAGAGCTTCTGCACGTGGAACATGCTGTGCGAGCAGAAGAGGAGCGTGCCCCCTTCGGCGAGGTAGCGCTCCATCCATGCGATGCACTTCTTCTGGAACGACTCGTCGCCGACGGCGAGCACCTCGTCGGTGATCAGGATATCCGGCGCGAGCGCGGTGGCAACGGCGAAGCCTAGCCGCACCACCATCCCCGAAGAATAGTGCTTGATCGGCTCGCGAATGTGCTCGCCGAGGCCGGCAAAGTCGATGATCCGCTCGCGGCTTGCGGCGATCTCCGAAGGCGCAAGGCCAAGGAGCGCCGCGGCGAGATCGATGTTCGCGAGTCCTGTGTACTCGGGGTGGAAGCCTGAGCCCAATTCGAGGAGCGCACCGACACGCCCGTTCGACTCGACGGTACCGCGCGTCGGCTTGATCACGCCCGCGATGATCTTGAGGAGCGTCGACTTGCCGGCGCCGTTCTCGCCAATGACGCCGAGCGATTCACCGCGCTCGATCGCGAACGAGACGCCGTCGAGCGCGCGGAACACGTCCTTCGCTGCACGCTCGTGCAGGAGGTCCCAGACGAGGCGAACGCGCCCGCCGCGCGGCTTGACACGCGCGTAGTCCTTGCCTACTGCAGCGAGCGCAAGGAGCGTCATCGGCCGGAGCCCGCAATCACGGCGTGATCCTTCGCCATCAGACGAAATCCTCGAAGTGCGGCGACAGCCGCCGGAACACTGCGCGGCCTGCGGCGAAGAGGATGAGCGCGACGACGGCCGCCGCGGCGTCGCCCGGGTGCAGCGCGAGGTGGCCGTCGAGGAGCGCGTCGCGCAACCGGCCCGCCATCCACGCGAAGGGATTCGCGGCCACCCACGGCCGCACGCTCGCGGGCACCAGCGTAAGCGGATAGAGGATCGGCGTCAGATACATGACGATCATCAGCACAGGCATCAGGATATGCTCGATGTCGCGAATGAACACCTGCAGTGCGGCGAGCGCGAGCGCAACGCCGGTCACCGCCACGCATACGACCGCCCACACGGGGATCGCGACGACGAGGCCGGCAAGGTGGATGCCCTGACCGGCCACGGCCAGCACGATCAGCACGACCACGTACCCGGCGAGTTGCAGCGTGAACGTCGCACCGACAGAGGCGTAGACGGCGAGCTCGTGCGGGAAGGCGACCTTGCGGATCATTCCCGCGTAGTTGCCCATCGCCACCGTGCCGCGCTGCAACGCCTCCTGCGCGGCGAGCCAGGGCCACAGCGCGACTGCCACGAAGGCGAGAAAACTCTCGCCGGCGAAGCCCGTCGCGCGGAAGATCGTCGTGAAGACGAAGTGGTAGACGCCGAGGAGCACCAGCGGATGGACGAGCGCCCACAGCAGCCCCGTCGTACTGCCGAGGTAGCGCACCGCGACCTCGCGGCGGTAGAAGTTCGCGAGCAGCGCGCGGTCGCGCGCGGTCACGGGGGTGTCGTACCGCGCGTCACGCCACCCACGGATTCACGGCGCCCACACCCGCCGCGTGAAACGGCGTGGTGTCGCGCGTTGCAACAGCCATCCGATTCGATGCTGCAGTCGCGGCGATGTATCCATCGGCCACCGGAATCGATGCTCCTTTCGCCCGCGCCTTGCATATAAGCTCGGCGTACGCTTGCGATGCGACCAGATCGAACGGCAACACGCGCCCGGCGAATCGCGGCAAGACGCGCGTCTCCAGGCTCATGTGCAGGCAGGCGCGACGGCGACCCTCAGGCAGAGAAGCGATGCCGAAACGTAGCTCTGCAAGCGTGACCGCCGAGAGGTAGAGCGTTTCGATCGGCTGTGCGTCGATCCACTCGATCACGTGCGGATCCGGAGCGCTGCGCAGCGGCTCCGAGATTACGTTCGTATCCAGTACGATCACTCGAGGTTGACCGGGATGGCGGGCGTGCGATCGCGCTGGCAAAACTTCGCGAGTTCTTCGTCGCTGAGAGCCGCTTCCCGGCCGATCTCCACAAGCAGTGTACCGAGCTTCACCCTTCCACCCGGCTTTACGACCTCCTCGAGAATTGCGCGAACCTCGGCTTCGGCACTGCGGCCGTGAAGGGCTGCCCGCACGCGAAGAGCGCGATGCACCTCGTCGGGAAGATTACGTACCGTGAGAACACTCATAAGTCATTGTTAATGTATGACTTCAACGACTGCATTATTCTATAACGCATTCAAGCGATCAACGGACTGGAAGAGCAAGGTCTCCCGTCACGGCGTCCGCGAGCACTCCGGCGGCCCGCATCGAGATCACGAGTCTCGGCGGCCGGCCTCTCGCTGAACTCGATCAGAACGGTGCCGGTACCCTCGAATTGTCGGACGCTCATGACATGAACCCTCGATCGAAGTGTCCGGCTTCGCCCAGTCGCGCCGCGGCGACATCGGGTACTACTTTGCCGGCGCGGGCGCGGCTGGCGCAGCGGGAGTCTCCGGCGGGATCGGTCTCCCGTTCTCGTCGGTGCGGTGGACGAGCGCGTCGACCGCCGCCTGATTGATCTTCAGCGTCGGGTCGCGGTTGATCTCGTCGAAGCGCAGGTCGCGCTGGCCGCTGATGTACTGCGCGCGCAGCGACGCCATGATCGATTCCTTCACCTCGTCGAACGTCCGCGTGCGCGGCGGATTGATCGCGTCGAGGCGCGCGATGTGCCAGGCCACGTCGGTCTTCAGCGGTTCGGAAATATCCCCGGGCCTCTTCAGCTCGAGCAGACCCTTGGCGATGTCGGCCGGAAGCTCGCTGTCGGACATCGGCGGCAGCACGCCCCCCTTGTCCTTCGTGCTGGCGTCGTCCGAGTACTCGCGCGTCACCGCATTCCATTCCCCGCCGGCGACGAGCTTCGCCCGCGCTTGCGCGGCGCGCGCCTTGGCGCCGTCGTCGCCATGGACCTTGATCGAGACCGCGATGTCGGAAAACACGCGTTGCTCGGGAAGCTTGTACTTGTCGATCTCCACGCTGTAAATCTCGCGCGCCTTCTTCTCGAACCCCGCCTTGTCGGCGTCGAACGCCTTCACCGACTGGTCGTCGAGGTGGCGAAGCTCGGCATTCGCGAGCACGCGTTCGGGGTCGACCTTAGCCTTGTCCTGTTCGCCACGCCGGGGCTGCCGGTCCGCGTCGGTCGGCTGGATACCTTCGATGCGCGCCTGCGCGGCAAGCGTCTTGATGTAGAGGATGTTGTTCAGCATGTCCTGCACGCGCTTCGGACTCGTGGCGAACTCCCAGTGCAGATTCTCGGGAAGTCCGGCGAGCGCGCGGTCCCAGTCCGCGCGAGTCACCTCAGTCCAGCGGCTCTTGGCGAAGACGTCCGGGGGAAGGCCACCGGTCGGCTCGGACGCCATTGCCGCAGGCTGTGCGGCAGCCTCCGACGAGGTTGAGCCACCCGACGAGGTGGAGCCTTGTGCGACCGCGGCGGCCGGCTCCGGTCCGGCGGCCACGGCGACTGTCGCGCCGAAGGCGTAGGCGAAGAAGCCGACGATGACCGCGACGATGGATAAACTGGAGCGAACCATGGAGACGTGCGCCGAAAAATGAGGATGGCCCCAGCGAGGGGCCATCCTGCGTATGACGTCCGGCGGCGCGCCGCGCCGCCGGTACCGCGATCATGCAGCGTGTCGATGCATCAATTGTAAAGGTCGATGTAGAAGGTCGCGGACCCCTTGCCGCTCGGCATCATCACGTTCACGTAGTAAGTATTGCCTGGCGTCAGGCCGACGAGGTAGGACGTCGGTTTCGCGGTGACACTGAAGTAGTCGTAGGTGCCGGTGTTCGTCCACGCGCCCGGACCACCGATGACCGGGTCGGTCGGGGTCGGGAACGAGCATGGCGCCGACGCCAGTGCCCACGTGACCTTGGTCGTGTTCTGCGCAAGCGAGATCTTCGGTGCACTGTTCAAGGTCGAGGCGCCGGCGGTGAAATACGCGGTCACCGTAGAGCCACCAGAAATCGTGAACGGGCCGACGCGCGAGTAGCCTCCTGCACTCCACGGAAGCTGGGTGGACGTGCTGGCACAGCTCGTATCGGGAGGAACACCGCCACCACCACCGGTACCCGGCGGTGCCTGAACAACGGCCTTTGCGCTCGCGCTGGCCGGAGTGCCGGTCCCGGTCACCGTGTACGTGTAGGAAAGATTGGCAGTTCCCGTGTTTGCGGGAAGCGTGTCGGAAAACGACGCTGCCGTCGTGCCGGTATTCGCGGAACTCTGCACACCCGTCCATCCGGAGATCGTTCCGCAGTTGGAGGCCGCCACGTTGACCGTACCGCCGGTGCTCGAGAGCGTCGACGGCGAGATCGAGACCGAACACGATGGTGTGCCTCCGGTTCCACCAGTCGCCGTCGTGCACGTGACGTCCAGACTGCCGGATACGCTGGCGCTCGGGCCTACCGACACGGTCGCAGGCACGCATGTGAGTTTGCCCGGCCCGCCCGCCGTCTGCGCGAGAATCGGCGCGGATACGGGGGCGAGCAGGACGCCGCCGGCTGCCGCGACGATCGCCGCTCCGGAAATTCGGAAGATTCGATTCATGACTGCACCTCGGTGATGATCGGCACACTCGCCGAGCTAAGAATCTGAAGCAAGCACTGCGCCGAAAAGCGTCGGCTTTGGAGCCATCCGCTGCCGGAAAGGTTCCGATCCGACAAACGTCTGAAAGCACCCGACGCACCGCGCTCGTTGGGTATCGGGAGGCGCCATTCGTTCCGATGTCGCGCTGGCGACGGCATTACGCAGAAAAAAGGGCGGGACCGAAGTCCCGCCCCGTGTCACTGCATGATCGCTTGCGTCACTACGATCGGTTCACCCCCGGATCAGGGGACGGCAACAAACGTCGTGTAGCGATGCGTGAAGGTACCGCCGTAGTTCGACAGCACCGACGCACCGGCGACCGGGATCGCGCCGTTCGAATACGTTTCCACGGCGAAGCCGACGACCGGAACACCGACGTAGACGACCGAGTTGCCCGTCGTCGCTGTGCCGCCCAGCGGAGTGATCACCGTGCCGCCGGAGTTTATCAGCTGGTGCGCCCCGGTTGCCGACGAGTTCGGCGTCCAGCCGATGTCGAGCCAGCCGTTCTGGAAGCCCGTCGGGATGTTGGCCGAGTTCACCGAGCCGAGCACGTTCGAATTGTTGAACGTGACCACGTTCGCTTCGTAGCACAGCGAATTCGTCGACGTCGGCGGCGGCGGCGAGAAGTTGAGCGGCGTCGAGGTCGTGCGCTCTTCGCGGTCGTAGATCGCGAGCGAGACGTCGTCGCAGGCGACACCACCGACGAAGTTGCGCTGGAACGGCCGCTCGGCCGGCGAGGGCTTCGCAGCCGGGAAGACGTAGAAGCGCTTCGTCGGCATCGTGACGACCCAGTCGGTGCCCGACTTCGTGATCGAGTCGAGCACGTATTCGTTCATCACGTTGTCGTGCATCAGCGTCGCGGTGACCGGATCGGCGGTGCCGAGGCCCCACGTCGACTGGTAGGTTGCGTTCGACGTGAACACCGTGCTGATCGGCGGGAACGCTTCGGTCAGGTCCGGCTGGACGAGGCCCGACGCCGCGTACAGGTTGTTCGTCGAGTAGTTGGCGAGCGCCACGGCGTTGTAGCTGAACTCGTTGCCCGAATCGACGTTGATCAGCGTCATCGTGCCCATCAGGCCGCCCGACGGAGCCAGCGCTTCGCTCGCGGCGAGCGCGTCGGTTTCCTTCGCGCATCCCGGCGGAACGCCGCTGACGTGCGTGACGTTCACCGAGGTCGTCGAAGTCGGCGAATAGGTCGCCATCTCGATGATTTCGACGTAGCCTTCCATCGTGCGGTCGAGGGTCGTGCCGCCGCCGTCGTCGTTGCTACCGGTGTACTGGTAGTTCACGAACGGCTGGCCGCTCGCCGGGAGCTGGTTCGGCAGGATGCACGAGTTGTCGCTCGACTGGATGATGCCGCCGCCTGCGCCCGAGGCCGACACCGCGGCCGTCCACACGTCGTGCTTCGACAGGAACAGGTTGAAGTCGAGGACTTCGCGGCTGTTCTTGCCTTCGAGGAAGCGCACCTTGACCGACTTCGCGGAGTTCGTGGTGTTCACCACGGTGATCAGCGAGTTGTACGCGTTGCCCGCGTTGTCGTTGCGCACCGTGTAATAGGGGTAGATCAGGACCTGGCCCAAGCCATTCCCGCTCACGTTGACCGCTTGCGCGGCGCCGGCCACGCCCAGCGCGCCAATCCCTGCCAGCGCAGCGCACAGCGACTTCTTCTTGAACATATCCATGGTGGATGGTGACTCCATTGAGTTGCCGGTTAAAGTGATCACTTTAAAAACAACAGCGACCGGATCTTAATACAGTTGCTCTTTCCGCACAAACAAATCGTTGCCCCTTGACCTCCCGGTGTCGGATTTTTGCAACGGCCCTGCTACCTTCTAACCAAAATCCATGCCTGGCCGCCCTCGATGACCCATTGCTCGGTGAGCCGGGTCTCGACGCCCTTGAAACTCTTGAAGTCGTAGCGGATCAGCATGACGACCTTGCACGCGGCCGCCTCGCAGGCGACCGAATCGACCTTGGCCCCGCGATACAGGCCGACCTTGTGCGTGGCCTTGTACACGTCGAGGGGGATCGTCGCCCTGGAACCCGGGGAGAGGTACTGGTAGGCCGCGTCGAGGTCGCCCTTGATCAGCGCCTGCCAGCGCGCCTCGGCGCGGGCGGACACTGCCTCGCGCTTCGCCTCCGGCGATGAGTCGGCCGAGAGGCGCGCCATTCCGGCGCAGCCCGCGAGCGCGAGCGAGGTGATGAGCGCCAAGCGGGAGATCGGCACCTGTCGTCGTTTGACGACTGGCATCATCGCGAAGTGACGCAAAGCGTCCCGAAATGACCAATTTGCACGCCCCCCACACTCTGCAGACTCCCTGCACAGCGGAACCCGAAGCCGCGCCACACAGCGGGCCAATGTTGAATAAAGCTTAGTCATTCGCGTCATCTCCGTCAATCCTGCGTTAGACGTCTGCCGGGCGGCAGAACTTTGTCGCCAGCCGGCAACAGTACGAAAACGTCAATTGTCGGGATTTCCCGACACTTTATGCCGCAAGGGACCGTTTCGGCGTCGATCCGGCCGCTCGGGGGCGGTCGGGACGAATCCTCCCGGACTGCCGCGACGACGCCTCACTTCGCGTTCGGCGGCGTCGGCCGCGGCAGCTCCCAGCTCTGCGGCGCGATCAGCCGGTTGAGCTGATCGCTCGCAGCCGGGGGCGACGCCGGCCAGCCGGGCGTGCCCGGGAACACGCGGTCGAGCGATTCCATCTTGCGGCGCAGGTCTTCGATCACGCTGTCGTAGTCGGTGTCGTTGCTGACCACGCGCGGCGTGACGAAGAGGATCAGTTCGCTGCGGTTGTCGAGCAGCGTCTGGTTGCCGAAGAGCCCACCCAGCACCGGAATGCGATTGAGGATCGGCAGCCCGTTGGTGTTGTTCGACTTCGTGTCCTGGATGAGCCCTCCCATCACCATCGTCTGCCCGCTCGGCACGGCGAGGAGCGTCTGGATCGATTGCGTGTTGATCGGCGGCGCGGTGCCGGACGGCGCGTTGCCGGGACTGCTCACCTCGGCCTGGATGTCGAGGGTGACGAGCCCGCCCGCGTTGATGTGCGGCGTCACCTGCATCAGCACCCCCGTGTCGATGTACTGCGACGTCGTCGTGATCGCGTTGGTCGTGTTGCCGACGATCGTCTGCTGGTTGACCGGAATGCGCAGGCCGGCCTTGATCGTCGCCTTCTGGTTGTCGAGCGCCGCGATGTGCGGGTTGGCGATCACCTTGGTGTTGCCGTAGGTGTCGAGCAGCGTCAGCACCGCCTGCACGCCGCCGGGGAAATTGGCGTTGTTGATGATGTAGCTGAAGCCCTGCGCGGCCGCGGCGAGCCCGGAGGCGGCGGCGCCCGCAGCCGACGTCGGCAGCGTCACCGCCGGATTGAAGCCGGCGTTGCTGTTGAAATTGCCACCGCTGCCGCGGCCCGACGGCGCACCACCCTTGAACAGCCAGTCGACGCCGAACTGCAGGTTGTCGCTCAGCGTCACCTGCGCGACCGTCACTTCGATCATCACCTGCCGCGACGGCACGTCGAGCTTCTTCAACGCCTGCTCGATCACCGAGTACTCGGCCGGCGTCGCGACGATGAGAAGCGTGTTCTGGTCCTTGTCGGCGACCACCTGAACGTTCCTCACGACACCGATTCCCCCGCCCTCCCCGGCGAGCGCACGAACGGTGTTGGCGCCGCGGCCCGCAGCGACACTCGCGGCGGCCTCGCCTGCGTTGCTGCCGCCACCGCCGCCAGCACCACCGCCGAAGTTGGACGCCGGCGACGCAGGCTGGTTGGGGGCGATCGTCGGCTGCGCCTGGAATGCGGGCGGCGATACGATCGTGCCAGCCGGAGTCCCCGGGGCGAGCGTCGGCGCCGAGGCCGCCGCGGGCGCCGTCGACTTGCCGGTGAACGCCTGCTGCAGGAGCGGCGCGATGTGCTCGGCGCGCTGGTTCTGCAGGTTGTAGACGTAGAAGCGCACACCCTCGCCGCTGCCGCTGTCGAGGCGCTCGATCCACTTCTGCGCCTCGTCGACGTACTGCTGGTTGGGCGAGATCACGAGCAGCGCATTCATCCGCTCGATCGGAACGATGCGCAGCACGCCGGCGAGCACGCTCGTCTTCGCGTCGCCCAGCACCTTGTCGAGCTCCTGCCCGACGGTCTTCACGTCGGCGTTGTGCAGCACGAAGATGCCGGCCGACATGCCCTTCATCCAGTCGATGTCGAACGTGTCGATCGTTTCGAGCAGGTGGCGAAGCTCCTGCTCGGTGCCGGAGAGGATGAGCAGGTTCCTCGAAATGTCGGGGCGCACCGCCTGCGCATCCTTCGCGAACGGCTCGAGGATCTTCGCCATCTCGGCCGCGCCGATGTAGTGCAGCGGCACGATCTGCACCGAATAGCCCTGTGGCAGCGCGCGCGACGTATTGCCGAGTTGCGGCGTCACGTTGCCGCGCACCGCGCTCGCGGCTGGAACGATCTTCCACACGGGACCGTCGCGCACCATCGTCGCGCCGTTCGAGCGCAGCAGCATCTCGAGCGTCGACGGCAGCGCATCGCGCGGAATGCCCGACGACGTGCGGACCGTCACGGTGCCACCGACGTTCGGATCGATCTCGTAGGATTGATGGAGGATATCGCCGAGGATGTTG
Source organism: Pseudomonadota bacterium (assembly GCA_018241785.1). GTDB lineage: Bacteria > Pseudomonadota > Gammaproteobacteria > Burkholderiales > Casimicrobiaceae > VBCG01. Next base: position 11,534 of record JAFEDF010000223.1, read on the forward strand.
CGTACCACCTCGCGCAGGTCGGCGCCCTCGAAATTGAGCGTGACCGGGCCGCCCGGTCCGGCCTCGCGCGGTGGCGCCGAGGGCAACCCGCCTCCCGGCGACTGCCCCCGCACGACCACTCCGGTGCCGCGGAAGATCTGCGCCGCGGGTTCCCCGGTGGCACCGGCCGAGGCTCCGGATGCCGCCGCCCCCGCTGCCACCGCGGGCTTCTGGCGATTCGGCTGAGGGCTCGCGACTGCAACGCCCTTCGGGCCGCTTTCGGCGGTGGCGTCCGTCGCCGCGGCTCCGGACTTGACCGGCTGCTGTGCACAGGCGGCGAGCGTCAGCGCAACGACGAGCGCCGTTACGTTGCGAAGTGTCGGAAGGTTCATGGGTGCGGGTTCGTCCGTTGGGTCGGTTCCTGGGCAGCGTCGAGTCTGCGTTCGAACGGTCGTCGGTGCGATCGACGATCCTTGCTACGGCTGCCGTTGCGTGGCAGCCGGTTGCGGCGGGTGCTCGAGCGCCGGTTGCGCCCGTCGGACGCGCCGCTCGGTCTCGAGCTCCGCGGCGCGCAGCGCCTGCAGCGTTGCCGCGTCGCTCACGAACGACCGCACTCCAGGTATCGGCGCAGCGGCAGGCGCGACCCCGGCGGCGTGCGGTGGTACCACCGCAGCGGGCTGCACGGTCGTCTTGGGTCCGGCTGCGATCTTGAGGTCGAGCTCCTCGAACTGGCCGCCGAGCTTCAGGCGCACCTTGTCCGCGGTCACCTCGGCGACGACGAGATCGCCGATCTTCTCGCCCTTCTTCACGACGTGCGACTTGCCGGTCTTCACTTCCTTCAGCACCGCGGCGGCGACGGCGCCGTCGATCGTGGTGCCGGTCAGCACGTACTGGCCCTTGTCGAGCCTCGAGTTCGCGCCACCCGCCGCGGCGGTCGCCGGCGGCGCCGGCCGGCGCGTCGGGTTGAACAGCACGCGCTCGACGGTCTCCTTGCGCGCTTCGAGCCCGCCGGCGATCCGGTACTCGGGCATCAGCGCGACGTCGACCGGCTTCGGCTTCGACGCAGCCGGCGCCGGGACCGGAAGGCTCACTCCATCGCCCCAGTCGGTCTCGAAGCCGAGGATCGCGAGCACGATCGCGAGAGCGATCACCCAGCCGAGCGTGCCGCGCAGCGTGCCGAGCCCGTTCACGGCGCCTCCTCGCGCACATTCATGCCGTACCCCCGGTCACGACGACCGCGGCCGACTGTGAGTCGCCGCTCGCCGATCCGGATGGCGCGGACGCCGACCTCGGCGCCGGCGACGGAGCCTTCGCCGGCTCTGGAAACGTCCAGCCGCCGACTTCGAACTGGACGTTGAGCTCGGGCTCCTGGCCCGGACCCGGCTTGAATCCGCGGAAGGCGTTGAGCGGCCGGATCGTGACGTTGTCGACGACGAGGTACGGCTGGTGCGTCTCGATCGCCATCAGGATCTTCTGCAGGTTCGGCGTCGTCGCGAAGAACTGCACGCTGACGACGATCTCGCGGAAGCGCCCGTCTTCGCGCGGGGCGACGTTCTGGCTCGTCGTGATGCGCCCGCCGTTCGACTCGATCGCCGCCTTCACGAGCTCCTGCATCTCGGCGCCAGCGAGGTTCGCCGCGGTGTTGGTGAGATAGAAGCGCCTTGCGCTGCGGCGATCCATCGCCGTGAGCGCCTTGCGGTATTCGGGCGCCTGCGCGGCGATGCGCTCATAGACGCGCAGCCGGCTCGACGTGTCGGCGATCGCGCGATCGTAGTGCCGCGACAGCCAGGCCCACGGGCCGAGCACGGCCGCGAGCACGATCACCACCGCCGCGACGAAGAGCCCGAGTGCGAGCGCGCGCCTGCGCGCAGGCGAGAGCTTCTGGAGGACCGCAGGGATCACGGCTGCCGCCTCGATCCGCCCGGGTGCGGAACTGCGGTGGACGGAAACGGCCCGAAGCCCGACGGCGCGGGCGCAGCCGACGGTGCCTGCGGCTGGGGCGCAGGTTCCGGCTGTGCAGGCGCCTGAGCGGGCGTTTGCGCTGGCGTTTGCGCTGGCGTTTGCGCTGGCGTTTGCGCGGGCGTCTGCGCGGGTGTCTGCGCGGGGACCGGTGCGGCCGGAAGCGGAGTCGCGACGGGGCGCGGCGGCGCGGGTGGCGGCAGCGCCGAAAGATCGATCGGCGCCGGCTTCGGCCCCGCATACGGCTCGACCTGTGCGCCGATATCGAAGATTTCGCCGGGCCCCGGCTGGATCTTCGTCGTCGGTGAACGCGGCACCGCCTGCGTGAACAGCTTCGAATCCTGCAGCAGCGCGACGAGCTTCCCGGCGTTCGCCGATTCGCCGCGCAGCACGATCGTGTGCGTCGCGTCCTTCCCGCGTCCCGTGTGGTACTCGAACTGCGTGAGCCAGGTGTCGTCGGGAAGGATGCGCGTCACGTCGTTGACGAGCTGCACGGTTCCCGGCCAGCCGTACTTGCGCGCAAGCGGGAAGTTGTACTCGGTGACCTTGCGCTCGAGCTCGCTTCGGAGCTGATCGGTCGCCTCGGCACGATGACGCGCCGCTTCCGCGACGCCGGCGATCGCGATCGCCTCGCTGCGCTTCTGCCACAGCGGAAGGACGAGCGCGGCGAGCGCGAGCACGACGAGAAGGATCGCCGGCACGACGAGCTGCCAGCGCAGCCACGGGTGACGCGACGCCCTGCGCGCGTCGGGCATGAGGTCGATCTTCGACCACGCGGCGCGCTCGGGCGGATCGACGGTCACCGCCGCGACGTCGGCGCCGAATTCCTCCGCGCGCGCGACCAGCGGGTCGACGACGCTGCGCGGCGCGGCGACGAGCTCGGCTTCGATCGTCCGGCGCGGCGGATCGCGGCCGGTGACGACGGCATCGAAATAGAGATCGGACGCGCGAAACGGCGTATGGCGGTCGAGGTCGTAGCCGAGCGCCTCGCGCAGATTCCCCTCGACGGCGTCGGGAAGGGTCAGCACCTTGCGCAGCGCAGCGCGCGGCGGAAGCGCCACGACCACTCGCGGGCGCGCCGCACGCCCGCGCGAGATCGCTCCGATGGCCGCGCGAGCTTCTGCGCCGACGGCGGCCGCATCGCCGTCGAGCGCGATGCGCGCCGATTCGACCATGCGCAGCGTACCGCCCGCCGCGGGCTGCCACAGCGCCGCGGCGTGCCCGTCGAACGCGAGCACGGGCCGTGCCGCGCGGCGTGCGAGCGCCGCCTGCAGCGGCGCAGGCACCCACGACCACAGCTCGCGCCCCCACCACGACCAGAACCCGGCGAGGCCCGCGCGCCGCGCGAGGTCGCGTGAGCGCTGGAGCGTGGACGAGAAGGTCGTAGCGGCGGCGGGCATCGTCATTGAAGCGCGAGTCGTTGCGCGGCGGGCGACGCAGCCGGGGGCGCCACGTCCCATGCGAGCGTGACCGGCGGCAGGCGCGGATCCGGCGATGGACGCAGGACGGCGTCGCGGGCGAAGGTTACACCATCGGGGAGCGTCGCCTGCGCGTGGATCCGCCACACCGGGACGGCACCGCCGGCGTAGCCCTGCGCCAGCGCGAACGGCGGCACCGGCAATCCCTGGGCGAGGGCGTCGGCGCGCTGGGCGATGAACGCGTCGACGACGTCCGCAGTCGCACCCGGGAGCGCCAGCAGGACGTCGCGTCCCGCCGTCGCCGTGTCGACGCCGGGGAGGCGCGAATAGACGGTGATCGCGTCGCGGATGCGTGCGAAGACGGCTGGCGTCATGCCCAGCACGCGCGAGACCTCGCCGATCGTCTCGAACGGCGCGTTCGCCGGTCCGTAGGGCAGGTTCGCCGCCTTGTATTCGGGCGCCTTGGCGCCGTTGGGCCTGCGCAGATCGCCCGGAGTGCGCCAGTCGGCGATCGCGTCGACCAGCGCCGACGCCGACGCATCGTCCATGCCGCCGACCTGCATGAGCAGGCCCTTGATCAGCGGGTCGGGGGCCGAGTTCACGTCGATCCGCGCGCTCTCGTCGACGGCGACCACGGCGACCGACGCGCCGCCGTCGCTCCAGCGATGGATGCTGCCGTCGGGCTTCCACGACGCGCTCATCCGCGGGCGCATCAGTTCGTACGCGGTGCGCTCGATCGCGCCGTCGGCGATCGCCTGCGCTTCGGCGAGCGACACGGCATTGCGTGCGGCAAGCGCGTCGCTTCGCATGCTGAACACGAAGCCGGTGGCGATCGCCGTGAGGAGTACGGTGAGCCACAGCGCCATGATGAGCGCGATGCCGGATTCGCGGCGGGTGGCGGCCGGACGGCGCACGGCAATTGGAGAAGATTGCGCCACGTCACACTCCCGCGCAGATGCCGGCCTGCGGATTCCACGAGCGGCATCCCGCGTCGGGAGCCTCGCGCGGCGCGACGACGAGCCGCGGCCACGCCTCGCCGCTGAGCGGCGTCACGTCGATGCGGATCAGCAGCGGCAGCCGCTGCGGATCGTCCCAATGGTCGCGCCAGGTCGGCTCGACGGCGTTGGCGAGCGTCCCCGGGTCGCGGCCGTAGTAGCCGATGGCGATCTTCGCGATGCCGTCGGCGAGCACCGAGCGGTCGGCGTCGTGGAATGCGGGCTGCGCGTCCGCCGTGAGGTCAGGCACCATGCGCTCCAGCACCAGCGGGCTCTTCGGATCGTCGGCGAGCACGCGCAGCCGGAACAGCCATACGCCGCCGGCGGCGACTCGCGCCGGGAGTTCCGACGCGTAGGTCAGCGAATCGGCGCTGCCGGAGAAGAGAAGCGGAAACTGCGCCATCCTGCGCATCCGCAGCGGATGCTGCCCTTCGAGGTTCGTGCGCAGGAACTCCTCGGCGAGGCGCATCGACGCCGTCGCGTCGGCTTTCGCTTCGCCGCGGTTCGCGCTGCGCCCGGCAAGCTTCAGCGACCCGAACAGCACGGCCGAGAGGAGCGCCAGCAGGACGAGCGCGACGGTGAGCTCGAGGAGCGTGAATCCTGCGCTGCGCCGGCTGCCGGATCGGACCCTGCGCGGACCGTCGACTCGGACGCCGCGACGACGCGTAGGCGTGCGCATTACGCCGGGTTCCTTGCGCCGATCCTGACCGTCGACAGCGACAGGCGGCGCGTGTGGTTGCCGGCGCCCGGGAACTCGACGACGATGCTGATCCGGTAGAGCCGGGTCGCCATCGTCTGCGACGCCTGCACGAGATCGGGATCGGCGCCGGGGGGCACCCACGCCGCGACGGTGCTGGTCCAGGTGATCGCGCCGCCGTCGTCGCTGCCGCTGTCCGTCCGCTCGCGCAGCGGATCGGCCGCCGCCGCGAGCTCGAGCCGGCTCTGCGCGACGAGGAGCGCGCGCGTCCAGGCGTCGGCCGCGGAGGCGTTGTTCATCGCGCCGCCGTAGAGACGGAAGAGCGCGGTGACGACGAGCGCCAGGATGACGAAGGCGACCAGCACTTCGAGGAGCGAGAACCCCGCGGCCGCTCGCCGATCCGGCGGTTGCATCGTCATTCGAGGATCGCGACGCGCCCGGTCAGCCAGTCGACGTCGACGTCGAACTTGCGCTCTCCGGCGGCGATCGTGATGCGCCCGCCGTTGCTGCCGCCGTCGGGATAGAAGCGGATCGCCCCGACGCTGCCGTCGACGAGGTCGTTCTGCGCGGTGAAGAGCTTGAGGTCGACCTTCTTCGGCAGCATGTGCACGTGCGGATCGCGATCGACGCGAAAGCGCCGTCCGGCGACGTCGAGCGTGAGGAAGGTCTCACGCCGCTGCGACACCGCTTCGCTTCGCGCGAGGCGCAGACCCGCGGCGAGCGCACGCGCCGAGCCGCGGAGCTCGGAGGTCGGCACCGGACCGCCGAGCATCGGCAGCACCGTCGCGGTGATGATCGCCATCAGCACCAGCACGATCAGGATTTCGAGCAGCGTGAAGCCGCGCGCTCGAACGCGCGTCGGCCGCCCTCGCGGCGCCGGCGTGGCGCCGGCGCAGACGGCCGCGGCTACTGGGTGTCGGCTTCCCAACTCGTGATGTCCTTGTTGACGCCGTCGCCGCCTTCCTTGCCGTCGGCGCCGTAGGACATGAGGTCGTAGTCGCCGTGCGTGCCGGGCGACTGGTAGACGAAGTCGTGTCCCCAGGGATCCTTCGGAACGGTGTTCTTCTTCCAGTACGGGCCCGCCCAGTTGGAGACACCCGCCGGCGCGGTGACGAGCGCCTGCAATCCCTCCTGCGTCGTCGGGTAGCGCCCGATCTCGAGCTTGAACAGGTCGAGCGCCTGGCCCACCTGCTCGATCTCGATCTTCGCCGCCTTCGCCTTCGCCTGCTCGCTCTTGCCGAGGTAGTTGCTGCCGACGAGCCCGAGTACGACCCCGATCAGCGTCAGCACGACCAGGATCTCGATCAGCGTCATCCCACGCTCGCGAAGGGAGCGGCGCTCGGCCATCGGCATCGTCGCGCGTCTGCGCAGTGTCATCGTCTTTCGCCTTTCGAGGTGGCGCCCAGGTGCGGCCGTTGCCGCGACCAAACGCAATGAGACAGCAATCAGACTGCGAGATCGTTCATGCCCATGACACCGAGCAGGACCGAGAACACGATGCCGCCGACCAGCACCGCAAGGCCGAGGATCAGCACCGGCTCCAGCACCGCGAGCAGGCGCTTGGTGCCGACGGCGACCTCGCGGTCGTAGACGTCGGCGACGCGCGAGAGCATCTCCTCGAGGCGCCCGCTCTCCTCGCCGACCAGGATCATCTGCGTCGCGAGCCTCGGGTAGAGCCCGGTATCGGCGAGCGGGCGCCCGAATCCCTTGCCTTCCCGGAGCCTCGCGATGACCCCGTCGAGCGCGTTCGACAGCACCACGTTGCCCATCGTTTCCTTGACGATCGCGAGCGCCCCGAGGAGCGTCACGCCGTTGCCGATCAGGGTTGCGAGCGTGCGCGCGAAGCGTGCGACCTCGAGCTTGGTGAGAAGATCGCCGATGAGCGGCATCCGCAGAAGCTTCGCGTCGCGCGCGCGCCGCACCGCCGGAATGCGGCCGCGGCGGCGGAACCACAACACGAGAAGGGCGATCGCCGGGATCAGCGCCCACCACCAGCGCTGCAGGAAGGTTCCGGCGACGATCACCACCTGCGTCGGGATCGGCAGCGCCTTGCCTGCCTGCGCGAACGTCGACTCGAACTGCGGGACGACGAACACGAGCAGGATCATCACCGACATCACGGCGACGCCGACGAGGATCGTCGGATAGATCAGCGCCGAGCGGATCGATTCGCGCAGCTCCTTGCTGCGATCCATCGTCTCGGCGAGCCGGCGCAGCACCGTGGCGAGCGCGCCGCCCGCCTCGCCTGCGCGCACGATGTTGACGTAGAAGCGCGAGAACACCTCGGGCCGTGCATCGAGCGCCTGCGACAGCGACCTGCCGCCGCGCACCTCGTCGCGGATACCCTGCAGCATCGCCGCGACCGGTGCGCCCGGCGCGAGGAGGATCAGGAGCTCGAGCGCGCGGTCGAGCGGAAGTCCCGCCTGCAGGAGCGTCGCGAGCTCGCGCGTGATCGACAGCAGGTTGTCGCGCGTGACGCGCCGGGGAGCGAACAGCCCGGCACCGCGCCGGGGCGCACCCCGCGCAGCGGTGCCCGCCATTCCGGCGCCGGCGGCCTGGGCGATCCTCATCGGCATCAGGCCCTGGTCGCGCAGGCGATCGACGATCTCGGCTTCGTTCGCCGCCTCGAGCTCGCCGCTCGCGACGTCACCGCTCGTGCTGACCGCGCGGTAGCTGAAGAGCGGCATCAGGTCAGTCCTCGCGCGTCGCGCGCAGGACTTCCTCGAAGGTGGTGACGCCCGCGAGCGCCTTCTTCATGCCGTCCTCGTACATCGCGACCATGCCGCCGCGGATCGCCTCCGCGCGAAGCTCGGTCGCCGTCGCGTGCTTCATCA
>JAFEDF010000224.1 GCA_018241785.1 Pseudomonadota bacterium
CGACGACGCCGAGCGCCCCCTCGTCGTTGTGCTCGCAGATCCACGCCAGCGTATGGGCGAAGTTGGGATCGGCCATCGCCGGCATCGCGATCAGGAAGTGGTGGCTGAGCTTCATCGAGCGCTCCGGCGACATTGTATATGCCCGCACGATGGGGGTCAGGTCTTGCCTTTTGTCTGCCGAGGGAGGCGAAAGGCAAGACCTGACCCCGTGGCATGACCCCGCGGCATGACCCCGTGCCAAAGGTTCGGGCAGGCGACTCCCGTGTAAAGCTTAGCAACCGCTAACGCGAGGCACTTCGTTCGCACCCGTACTCGCCAATCGCCGCGGCTAGGCGATCGCTGGCGACTTCATTCGGAATCGCGTCCGTGCGGCTTCGATGTGCTCGGCGCGGTCGATCTCCTGCCATAGATGACCGGCGCAGTCGAAGGCCGCTATCGAAATGTCGTATTGGTCGATCATCGCGCGCACGACGAAGAAGTAGTAGTCACGCGGATCGTTGTAGCCCTGCACGATGCGCCGATCGAGGATTTCCGCGAAGGCGCGGGCAGCCGGCAGGGAGAGCTTCAGCACGCCTGCATACAGTCCGCTGTAACCCGGGAAGTTCTCTTCAAAGCGAGTCACGCATCCATCGACGACCTCGACATTGACCTCCGCATCGGTACGCTGCGTGCTGTCGTAGGCCATCAGCGTTTCAGGCTCCGCGGTGAACAGGGTGCGTGCGAGATCGTCGGCGAGCAGAAGATCCGCGTGCACGATCGTCAGCGGGCGATCGAACGACTCGCGTGCCAGCCAAAGCGAGGCGTTGATGCCGGTCTGGTCGAAGAACGGATTGATGACGATCCGGCATCCGGCGATCAGCGGTGTAACGCGCTCGCTGCAATAGCCGAGGACGACGCGGATGTCTGCCGCCGCGTCATTGGCCCTGATCTGGCGCAGCAGCCTTGCGACCAACGTCTCGCCGTTCACCTCGATCAGGCACTTGGGCGCACCCGCACCGGCCTCGCCGAGCCGTCTTCCCACCCCTGCGGCGAGAATCAGATAGCGCATCGCGGGCGACCCTCAGGCGGCGACCGCCATCCTCGCGACAGGATGAAAGGCTCGGTCACCGCAGCTTCCACGAGAACTCGAGCCCAGGCATTGTCAGCTTCGCCGCGGGCACCCGCGGCAAGGACTGGAAGAACGTCTCGCGGCCGCGAGGATTGATCTTCGCGAAACAGCCGTCGTCGAGCGTGTGCGCAGGATTGCCGCCGCGCCCGATGATGTAGTCGCGCTTTGCCGCAACGCGCGCGCGCAACGCACGGCGCAGGCGCTCGAAGCTGTCCACGAGATGCGCCGTCGCCTGCAGATTCGCGCTCCACGCCGCGATGAAGTGGGACGCGGCGTTCCGGAACCGTTGCGGCACCAGACTGCCCGTCCCGTTCAGCGCGAAGAAATGGAGGAGGTTGCAGTGATTCCCCGGGTCGAGATGATGTGCGAACATTTCGAGGCCACCAGTGCTCGCCAGCAGGGTATACGTCCCGTCGGTGATCGCAAACGCCCTGGCGATGTCGAGTGCCGCGCTGTCCGGCTGATTCGCCGTGAAGTTCTGCGAGTATGCGAAATCGGATGTTCCTTTGAGAAGATCGACCCCGGAGTATCGGAACGACGCCGCGGAGTCGATTCCCAGCAGCGACAAGCACGTCGGAGCGATGTCGATGGTGCTTGCAAGTCCGCCCCGAACAGCGGGGGCGAGCGAGGCATCGCGGATGGCGAGCGGTGCTGCGATGATGCCCGCGTACGGCTCGGTGCCGTGGATCATTCCACCCCTGTATCCGTGCGTCCAGAAGTCGTCGCCGTGGTCTCCGTACAGGACGATCGCCGTCCGGTCGAGCAGACCCTTGCGCTCGAGCATCGCGCGCATCGTACCGATTGCGTGATCGGCAACGCCGCAGGCACGGCGCACCTGGTCGGTCAGCCCCTGCGATACTGGCGCCAGCGCCATGCTGTGCTCGATGTGCGTGATCAGGTCCCAGACGTAGATCGCGAAGGGAGGTGCATCGGTCAGCGCGTCGAAGCGCTCGAACAGCGTCGGAAAATCGTTGGTCTCCCAGATGGGCGGAAGGTCCTCGGTCCATGCCGACAGGCGGATCGGCCGCGCGGGGAATCCGTTGAGGCAGACGAGGTTGGCGTGGTAGCCAGCGTCCTGCAGCACTTCGAACAGGTTGCGGTTGTTGCGCTCCGGCCCCGCACCGAGGAACTGCGTCGACGTATCGAGCTCGAAGTCGTTCGCGTGGAGGAGATACGTCAGCACCATCACCGTCGACGTTGCCGACGAAATGTAGTTGTCGAAGCAAACCGCCTCGTCCATCAGCCGCAGCGTGTGCGGGAACGCCGGCGCGAATGCCAAGAGCCGCTGTCGCGACACGCTCTCCAGGTGCAGGATGACGAGGTTCTTCAACAGGCGCCGATCCGGAGGTCGCGGCGGACGGGGACGGCTTCGGTCAGATCGCGCATTCTGCTTGGCGTGCCAGGCAAAAGGCAAGACCTGACCCCATTCAATCCTCCTCGTGGCGGCGGTGCTTCGCGTACTCGGCGGCGAGCTCGGACTGCAGGTTGGGCGGCGCCATCTCGTAGTGGGACAGCGCCATCGTCCACGCGCCGTGTCCGCCGGTCATCGACTTCAGCCGCGCGGCGTAACCGTCGAGCTCGGCGAGCGGCGCGAGGCCATTGACCGCGAGCATGTCGCCCTGCAGCGTCTGCGTGCCGGTGACCTGGCCGCGGCGCGACGACAGGTCCCCGGTGACGTCGCCCATCGTCGCAGCG
>JAFEDF010000225.1 GCA_018241785.1 Pseudomonadota bacterium
CTCCTCGCCGTGCTGCACCGCCACGGCGGCGTCGATACGAGCGGCTACGACGTCTTCGTCAATGCGGTCGGCGGCGTACGCATCGCCGAGCCAGCGGCCGATCTGGCGATCATGCTTGCCGTGTATTCGTCACTTAGAAACAAGGTATTACCGAGTAAATCTCTCGTATTCGGCGAGGTCGGACTGGCAGGCGAGATCAGGCCGGTCCAGCGTGGTCAGGAGCGACTGCGCGAGGCGGCCAAGCTCGGCTTCGCGCACGCGCTGATCCCCGCCGCGAATCAGCCGCGACACGCGATCGACGGGATCGGCGTGACCGCAGTGACGCGCATCGACGAGGCGCTGCAGTTCGCGTAGGGGTCAGGTCTTGCCTTTTGCCCCCTGGGCAAAAGGCAAGACCTGACCCCGTCACACCGTCACACGTCATACGCGGATCAGCTCGCGACGCCCGCGGCGGTACTGCGCAGCCATCTCGACGTAGGCGGCCTCGAGCGCGCGCGTGGTCGCTTCGGTATCGAAGAGGCGGCTTTGCCGACCGGCACCGTCGAGATGGCCCCTGAGCCGCGCCCGCGCGGCGGGGTCACGGACGAGCGCGATCGCCTTCGCGACGTAGCCGCGGACTCCGTCGCCCACGAGTTCGGGCAATCCGGCTGCGCTCACGAGACTCGCCGCGACGCGCCCTGCGAAGGTCTCGCCGGCGAAGGTGACGACGGGACAACCCGCCCACAGCGCGTCGCTCGCGGTCGTGTGCGCGTTGTACGGCCAGGTGTCGAGGAAGAGGTCGGCGACGCGGTAGAGCGCGAGATACTCGGCGTTGGGGCGCGGCGCCGCGAAGACGATGCGCGCCCCGTCGACGCCGCGCGCAGCGGCCTCGCGACGCAGGTTCGCAACGAGGAGGGTGTCGCCGGGACGCGCCAGCAGCCAGAGGAGCGACGCCGGCGTCTCGCGCATGATTTCCATCCACGCATCAAACACTTCCGGATTGAACTTGAAGCTGTTATTGAAGCAGCAGAGCACGCAGGCGTCATCGGCAAGCCCGACGTCGGCGCGTGCCGGGGTGACGCCGATCGGCCGCTCGCGATCGTTGACCTGGTAGCTCCCGGGCAGCAGAACGAGGGTCTCCGCGTAGTCGGCGGCGTGCTCGATCGGGGTGACGATCGTGTCACCGACGAGGTAGTCGACGAGTCCATCGCCAAGCGTGCCGGGATAGCCGAGATAGTGGACCTGGATCGGCGCCGGGCGCAGGGCCAGCACCGCGGGGGGCGCCCCTTCGGTGTGGCCCTTGAGGTCGACGAGGATGTCGATCGCATCAGCGCGGATGGTTGCGGCGAGCCGGTCCGGCGCGAAGCCGGCGGCGTCGACGAAGCGGTCGAAGCCGCGCACGAGGCGCGCGCGCATGGCGCTGCGGTCGTTCGGTCCGGTCGAATAGGCGACGACGTCGAAGCGCGTGCGGTCGTGGTGCTCGAAGAGCCCCGCGGCGAGAAACGCCGTCGCATGCGTATGGAAGTCTGCCGACAGGTAGCCGAGGCGCAAACGAGGCCCGCCGATTTCGAAGCGAGGCCGAGGCGGCGCAGTGTCCGCCGCGACGGTCCCGACGAGCGACGCGACCCATTGATCGGCACAGCGCCGCTGCGCAGCGCGCGTCGATGGCTGCGACAGCAGCACGAACGGCGACAGCAGCGGCATGCCGCTTTCGACGCCGTCTGCGAAGCGCGTGCGCAGCGCCGCGAGGTCGTGCCAGTCGGCCGCGCGCTGCCTAAGGAACATGAGTTGCGACAGCGCCGCGCCCTGGCGCGGCTCGATCCGCAACACGTCCTCCCACGCACGCATCGCGGCGGCGACGTCGCCTTCTCGCTCGAGCACGCCGGCGAGCTCGAAGCGCAGGTCGGCCGATTGCGGCCTGCGTGCGAGGGCCGCATTGAGGGTCGCGTGCGCCTGCGCGGTGAGCCCTGCAGCGAGCTCGAGCTGCGCCTTGACGCCTGAGTAGGCCGGCTCTTCCGGCGCGATCGCGACCGCCCGCGCCGACGCGTCGAGGGCTTCCAGCGCGCGGTGCTGATCCTTGAGGGCAAGCGCGAGGTTGTGCCAGCCGGCAGCCGAGCGAGGATCGAGCGTGAGCACCGCGCGCGCCGACGTCTCGGCGCCCGCCGCATCCCCGATCGCGAGGCGCGCTGCGGCGAGATTGGCGTGAACCGCGGCCGAGCGCGGCGCGAGCTTCGCCGCCTCGATCAATGCGTTGACCGCGGCTTCGCCGCGCCCCGCGGCGCCGAGCACCAGCGCGAGGTTCGACCACGCGTCGGCCGAGGCCGCGTCGACGGCGATCGACGCACGGATGCGCTCGGCCGCCTCGGGAAGCTTGCCCGACTGGTAGAGCACGACCCCCGAATAATGCAGTGCCCCGGTGTGCCGCGGTTCGGCCGCGAGGACCGCCTCGTAGCGCAGCCATGCCTCGCGCAGCTTCCCCTGCTGGTGCAGGCGAAACGCACGCTCGAATTCGTCGGTAATCGTCATCGGGTGTCGCGCGGAGCGGCCGCGCTGACGAGCGTCGGGCGCAGCACGCGAAGAAGGTCGGCCGGCATCATACCGACGAGGTAGCCGCGCCTGCCACCGTTCACGTACAGGTACGGCAAATCTGCGATCGTGCGCTCGGCGTAGACGGGCATCGGGTGACGCGTGCCGAACGGGCTCGTACCGCCGACCTGGTAGCCCGAATGACGATCGGCCGCCGCGGGATCGCAGGGGCGCACGCTCCGCGCGCCGATGGCCCGCGCGAGCACGCCGATCGCCACCTCGCAGTCTCCATGCATCAGCACGATCAATGGATGCTTCGCGTCGTCCTCCATGATGAGCGTCTTGACGACGGCGTGCTCGTCGACGCCGAGGGCGCGCGCCGACGTCGCGGTGCCGCCGCGCGCTTCGTACGCATACGGATGATGCGTGAAGACAACGCCGCGCTCGCGCAATACGCGGATGGCCTGCGTCGCCGGGAACCGCTCGCGTGACATCGGCGCATTGTAGACACCGCGCAGACGTCCACGCGATCATGTCGACGCGTGGCCACCGGCGTGGGGCCACCGGCGTGGGGACAACGCCGCGACGCCGCGCCGTTGCCGGCGATGCGGCACCGGCGTATCGTCGCGGCACCCGATTTCGCAACGCTCCAATGCCGGACAGGACGCCATCGGTGCGCGATCCCGCGCAATCCGACCACCCGGCGCAAACGACATTGCCGAAGCAAGCCACCGATGTCATCGTCGTCGGCGCCGGCCTCGCGGGGCTGGTCGCCGCCGTCGAAGCCGCCGATGCCGGCCGGCGCGTCGTGCTGGTCGATCAGGAGGGCGAGCAGAATCTCGGCGCGCAGGCGTTCTGGTCGCTCGGCGGTCTCTTCCTGGTCGACTCGCCCGAGCAGCGCCGGCTCGGCATCCGCGACTCGCGCGAGCTCGCGCTGCGCGACTGGGAGACGACTGCGGGCTTCGATCGTGAGCGCGACGAGTGGCCGCAGCGCTGGGCGACGGCCTACGTCGACTTCGCCGCCGGCGGGATGCGGCGCTGGCTGCACGGGCTCGGGCTGCGCTGGTTTCCGATCGTCGGCTGGGCCGAGCGCGGCTGCGGCGGGGCAGGGGGGCCGGGCAACAGCGTGCCGCGCTTTCACGTCACCTGGGGCACCGGGCCGGGGGTCGTCGCACCTTTCGAGCGGCGGCTGCGCGAGCACGCGAGCGCCGGACGCATCGAGCTCGCCTTCCGCCACCGTGTGACCGCGCTCGTGCGGAAAGCGGGTGCCTTGCGCGGCGTGTGCGGCGACGTGCTCGAGCCATCGCCGGCGGCACGCGGCGTCGCGAGCTCGCGTGCTGCGATCGGTGCATTCGAACTTCATGCCGACGCCGTGGTGATCGCGTCGGGAGGCATCGGCGGCAACCACGAGCTCGTGCGCCGATACTGGCCGCAGGACCGGCTCGGCCCCGCACCGGCATTCATGCTGACGGGCGTTCCGCAGCACGTCGACGGCCTGCTGCAGCAGGCGGTGGCGGCCGAGGGCGCGTCGCTGATCCACCCCGACCGCATGTGGCATTACACCGAAGGCGTGCGCAACTGGGATCCGATCTGGCCCGGTCACGGCATCCGTATCCTCCCGGGCCCGTCGAGCCTGTGGGTCGATCCGAGCGGTGCGCGGCTGCCGTACCCAAACATTCCCGGCGCCGACACGCTCGGCACCCTCATGCACATCACGACGCGAGGCCTGCCGCACACGTGGTTTGTGCTCAACCGCGCGATCATCCGGCGCGAGTTCGCGCTCTCGGGGAGCGAGCAGAACCCCGACCTCACCGGCAAGAGCCTGCGCCTGACGCTCGCGCGCGCAGGGCGCAGCGTACAGCGCCCGGTGCAGCGGTTCATGGACCGCGGAGCCGATTTCGTCGTACGCAGCGACCTCGGCGCACTGGTCGATGCGATGAACACGCTCGTCGGTGCCGATGTCGAACCGCAGGTCGATCACGTTACGCTCGAGCGCGAGCTCCGCGACCGCGACCTGCAGACGAAAAACCGCGCCGGCAAGGATCCGCAGCTCGCGATCATCCGCAACGCACGCCGCTACGCGGGCGAGCGCCTGGTGCGCGTCGCGAAGCCCGCACCGATCCTCGATCCCGCCGACGGTCCGCTGATCGCCGTCCGATTGAGCGTGCTGACGAGGAAATCGCTCGGCGGGCTCGAGACCGACCTCGACGCGCGCGTGCTCGATTTTTCCGGGCGGCCGATTCCCGGGCTCTTCGCCGCCGGAGAAGTCGCGGGCTTCGGCGGCGGCGGCATGCACGGCTATCGTGCGCTCGAGGGGGCGTTCCTCGGCGGGTGCCTGTTCAGCGGGCGGATCGCGGGGAGGGCGGCTGCGGGCGTTCATGCCCCCGTGCCGACGTGATGCGAGCAGTGGGTTCGCTCCGCCGCGCGCTGGCGGCCGAAAAGCACGGTGACCGCGATCGCCGCGAGCAGAACCGCGGAAGCAGCGAAGCGGCTCAACGCCATGCCGCCGTCGTGGATCGGCTTGTCGAGCAGATCGCCGACGACGGCGCCGAGCGGCCGCGTCAGGATGAACGCCGACCAGAAGAGCGCGGTGCGCGAGATCCGCGTCCAATAGCAGGCGGCCACGAGCAGCGCGAGGAGGCCACCGAAGACGAGGGCGCTGCCGGCGTATCCGATGCCGAACGAGCGATCGGCGAAATCCGCGAGCGTCGTCTCGACTGTCGTCGTCGCGATGATGGTGAACCAGTAGACGCCAGGCTGGAATCGCCTCGTACGCATCCGCATCGCGACCGCAGCGACGAACACGACTGCGGATATGCCGGTGCTCAGCAGATACAGCGCGGTCACCGCGGGGACCTTCGAAGCCGCGTCGAGCGGGTGTTCACTGAACTCACCCTTCATCGACATACTGCATTCCTTTCGCGCAACAAGCGTATCCTGCGCCACCGGCGGACGGCAGTGGCGCCATGACCAGAGACGTTTTTCACTATTCACCGCGAACCTTGATGCCGACTTGAGACCCGCCCCTTGGCGCCATGGCAACGAGCCGCTCATGCGAACCATCACCTTCCGTCGTACCGGCGCCGCTGGTGTTCGTTGTCGGCACCGGTCGCTGCGGGACGCATACGCTGTGGAAGCTGTTCGAGTCGGTGCCGAATGCGCTCAGCACCCATGAAGGGATGGGATTCGTGCGCAGCGGTCCCGCGGACACCGTCGGCAAGCGCGTCACGCTCGGCCCGATGACCGAGTTCAACGGCTATCTGTATCACCACGCGAGCGAAGCCGATTTCGCGCGCAGCTTCAATCCGGATGCCGCGATGACGACTCTGATGGACGGCTGCTTCGCCGGGCGCTCGAGCGCGATCGCGTGGTGCGCGACACACGGGATAGCCTACTGCGACGCCAACGCCTTCGGCTTCAACTTCATCAACTACGTGCACATGAGGTTTCCGCAGGCGAAGTTCATCCATCTCGTGCGCGAGGGCTACGCGTGCGTGCGCTCGTGGTCGCGCCGCGACGCGTCGACCTATCCCGACGGCGTCCCGCGCGAGCCGGCGGCGATTCCCTGGCTCCTCGCGAAGCCGGTGCCCTATCCGTCCGATCCTGCGTACGCACAATGGGATCGGTTCGATCGCGTGCAGAAGATCAGCTGGTTCTGGCAGACGGTCAACGCGAACATCGCGCAACGGCTCGAGCGCGTTCCCGCCGCCAATCGCCTCGTCGTCAGGATCGAGGACGTCGGCGAGGCGAGCGTCCCGCGGATTCTCGACTTCTGCGGGCTGCCGCGTCAGTTCGCACCCGAATCGCTGGCGCCCGACGACCCTTCCGTCGGTCCGGCGATCGAGTGGTCGCCCGGGAACCTGCGCAAGTTCAACGCGCTCGCCGCGCCGATGATGGAGCGGTTCGGCTATCCGCTTCGCTGACCGCCTGGCCACTCGGCGGGAGCGTCTTGCCGTGCGCCCGCGAGTCAATGAAAGCGTGAAAAAGAGTGAAAAGCATTCACTTCCGGAGGATTTGTCGAAATTCTTGACAGTATCGCTAGACTGAAACCCTAAGCCATTGAATTATCGCCAATGGAATGCTCCCTGCTTGTGCGGATTCAGACCTCGGGCACGGAGGCTTCCCATGCGTCGTCTCACGACATATGTTTGTGCAGGAATCGTGTTCCTCCCGGCGGGCGTCACGATCGCGGCGCCGATCGATGTTGCAACGACGGGATCGTTCAACGCGACCTATTCGACGGCATCGCAGGTCAGCCCAAAAATTCCGTGGTCGGACCTCGGCTTCCAGGCCAACGCCAGCGTGACGCAGGGAGCGCTGTCGGGTGCCGTCGGGGGCAAGACTCAGTACGAGATCACGACGCCGCTAAGCGCCAGCCAGCCATTCACGCCCGGCGTGACCCAAATCAGCCTCGGCTATACGCCGAAGTGGACCGGCTCGATGTCGACCACCGGCGCGACCGGCAATCTGGGCATCGATCTCGCTTACAGTTTCGGACCGATCCACGGCAGCGTGCCATTGCTCACCGACAGCATGACGACCGGCGTGTCGGGCCTCGATCTCGCCGGCGCCCTCAATGGAGGCACGAGCCTCTCGCACAGTTCGACGACACCGGGGTTCGGAGCAGGGGGAGGGTTCGGGCTCAAGGCGCAATGGGGCGTGTGTCCACTCTGCACGACGGTCGCGTCGGTATCGTTCGGCTATCACGTCGGGACACAGGTCGAACAGAATCTCGCCGTCGCCCCCACCGTCACCTACGGCGACCTCGTCTGGTTCAGTAACGGCACCTACGCTACGGCGCCACAAACCGTTTCCGGAAGCGGGGGCAGCGTCACCAATACGTTCACCAAGCCGGACTTCGCCGCGCTCAACCTACCTGATACCGGCGGATCGTTCATGATGAACATCCTGCCCTACGCCGCGCTGTCCCTCGCAGTCGGCAACGAAGCGATCGTCAGCATTCCCGCAAGCATCGGCTACAGCTTCGACGTGTTCGGCGTAAAGGGAAGCGGATCGGCAGCGGGCGATCTTTACTCGCTCTCGACCGGCGACTCGGGCTTCACGGCCACAGGTCTCTGGTATGGATCGAGTGCCTACAGCATCGGGATGACTGGCTCGTGCGTCTTCGATCCA
>JAFEDF010000226.1 GCA_018241785.1 Pseudomonadota bacterium
CTGCGCTTCGAGGTCGGCGTAGGTGCGGCGAAGCCGCCGCGCCTGCCAGCGGCCGATGGCGGCGCGCAGCCGCCCGAGTGCCGGATCGGAGGCTCGGGCGGCGTGATGCGCGGCGACGCGCGCGAGCGCGGCATGCAGAACCGTTGCGGGATCGTCGGAAAAGCGGTGCGGCATCGTCGCAGGGTCTCGGCGAAAAGCGTACCACGGCATTCGATTAGATTGCGCGCTCTATCGGTCGCGGCCTATCGTGCCAATACGCAGGAGTTCGCGGAGCGGAATTCGGCTCCCGACATGAAGCGCCGAGCCGACCGATGAATCCCGCCCGCCGCCGCATCATCTTCGCCGGAATCGCCGGTGCGCTGCTGCTCGGGCTCGCGCGCGTGCTCGAGGGACCTTCGCGTCCGGACTCTGCAGCCACGTGGGGCGTCCGGGGCAGTGCGCTCTCGGCCGACGGCGCCGACGTGATGCGCGTCATCGCCCCTGCGATCCTCGCCGGCGCGCTGCCGACGGAGCCGGGTGCGCGCCGGCGCGCGCTCGACGACACGCTCGCCGGGATCGCGACGGCGATCGAAGGCCTTCCGCCGATCGCGCGCGACGAGATCGGCTCGCTCTTCGCGCTCCTCGCCTGGGCGCCGCTGCGCTGGGCGCTGGGCGGGTCGCTCGCGTCGCTTCACGCGATGACGGTCGCCGACGCCGACGCGCTCCTCGAAAGCCTGCGCGAGAGCCGCTGGTCGAAGAAGCGCGCCGCCTACGACGCGCTGCACCAGATCACCTTCGCCGCGTGGTACGCGAACCCGGTCTCGTGGCCGGCAATCGGCTACCCGGGGCCGCCGGTGCTGTCGTGACGAGTCCGATCGTCGACCCGATCCGCGCCGGTCTCACCGCCGGCTGGAAGGTGATCGACGCGTCGCGGGCAACGCGCGACACGACGCTCGAAGCCGACGTCGCGATCGTCGGCACGGGCGCGGGCGGCGGCACCGCGGCGGAAATCTTCGCGCAGGCGGGGCTCTCGGTGGTGATGATCGAGGAAGGCCCGCTCAGGTCCTCGACCGATTTCCACATGCATGAGGACGAGGCCTACCGCGATCTCTACCAGGACGAAGCTGCGCGGCGCACCACGGACCACGCGATCGGCGTCCTGCAGGGACGCTGCGTCGGCGGCGGCACGACGGTCAACTGGACGAGCTCGTTTCGCACGCCTGCGGCGACGCTCGACCACTGGCACGCTGAATGGGGCATCGATGGATTCGGGTCCGCCGACCTCGCGCCGTGGTTCGAGCACGCCGAAGCGCGCGTCGGAGTGGTCGCGTGGGCGCAGGCGCCCAACGCCAACAACGCGGCGCTCGCGCTCGGCGCCGAGCGCCTCGGCCTCGCGCACGGCTCGATCCGGCGCAACGTCCGGGGCTGCTGGAACCTCGGCTACTGCGGCCTCGGCTGCCCGACCAACGCGAAGCAGTCGATGCTGGTGACGACGATTCCCGCGGCGCTCGCGCGCGGCGCGACGCTCGTCACGCGCGCGCGGGCGCTTCGTTTCGACCTGCGCGGCGAGCGCGTGCGAACCCTCCAATGCCGCGCGATGGATGCCTCGGGCACGGTGCCCTCAGGCGCCCGGATCACCGTGCGTGCGCGCGCATTCGTGAGCGCCGCGGGGGCGATCGGGACGCCGGCGATCCTCCTGCGCAGCGGCGCTCCCGATCCCTACGGCATCACCGGCCTGCGCACGTTCCTGCATCCGACCGTGGTGTCGGTCGGACAGATGCCAGGACCCGTCGACGGCTTTCGCGGTGCGCCGCAATCGGTCTATTCGGACGCGTTCCTCGATTCCGCCGCGCCCGGCGGGCCGATCGGCTTCAAGCTCGAAGTGCCGCCGATCCACCCGGTGCTGGCGGCGATCACGCTCCCCGGGCACGGCGAGCGCCACGCGATGTGGATGAAGCGGCTCCCCAATCTGCAGGTGGTGATCGCGCTGCTGCGCGACGGCTTCCATCCGCAGTCCGCAGGCGGGCGCGTACGGCTCGCCGGCGACGGCTCGCCGATCCTCGACTATGCCCTCAACGACTACGTGTTCGACGGCGTACGTCGTGCGTTCGCCGCAATGGCGAGGATCCAGTTCGCGGCCGGTGCCAACCACGTGATGCCGGTCCACGGCGCGGGGCAGGCGTACGCGAGCGGGGCAGCCGCAGCGAAGGCGATCGCGTCGCTCGACCTCGCGCCGCGGATCACGCCGATCGTCTCGGCCCACGTGATGGGCGGCGCGCCGTTCGGTCCTGATCCCACGCGCGCGGTGGTCGGTCTCGACGGCCGGCACCACCAGCTCGCGAACCTCTACGTGCTCGACGCGTCGCTCTTCCCGACGTCGATCGGCGCCAATCCGCAGATCTCGATCGAGGCGATCACCGCGAAGCTTGCGACGGCACTCGCGCAGCGTGTGCGATTAGTGTGATCGCTCTAGCGTCTCCCGGTAGCCTCGACCGCGTTCGCCCGTCACGGAGACCAACATGAACGCCATGATCCGCTCGCCTCTCTCGTCCGCCCGCAGCCCCTGGATCGAAGCCCCACGCAGGGTGTGGCTCGCCACGCTCGGTGCCGCGGCGGTCACGCGCCGCTGGGCCGGCAGCGGTGCCGCGCCGATGTTCAGGAGCCTCGTCCGCCAGGGCGAAGAGCTCGAAACCCTCGTGCTCCGCGACGTCGGCGCGCGCGTCCGGTCGTCGATGAAGCACGCGCGAAGGCTCGCCGCCGGGGCGCAGCAGGTCGCCGGGCAGTCGCTGCAGCGGTTCGTACGGCGCCCGGGCAAGATCGCGCAGGCAGCCGGCGCGGCGACGCGCAGCGCCACTCGCGGTGCGACGCGGGCGACCCCGCGTGCCAAGAAAGGCTCCACGCGCAAGGCCGCCACCCGTGGCCGGCGCGCATCGCGGCGCGCTGCTGCGTAGCGCTTCGGCTACCATTGCGGCGGCAGCGCGGCTGCCGCGCGCAATGAACGTGGAGCACGATGACGACTGACGCCGCGAAGGCGGCACGCAGCGCAGGAGCGCCTGCGACAGGCGCTCGTGCGCGCATCGGCCTGGCGCTCGCCGGCGGGGGCCCCCTCGGCGGCATCTACGAGATCGGCGCGCTGCTTGCCCTCGGCGATTCGATCGAGGGGCTCGACTTCGCCGCCGTCGACGTTTGCGTCGGCGTCTCATCGGGGGGCTTCGTTGCGGCCGGCCTCGCGAACGGCATGTCGCCGGCGCAGATGTACCGGCTCTTCATCGACGGCGGACGCCACGCGGCGCTGACGCCCGAGCTGTTCCTGAAGCCCGCACTCGCCGAATTCGGGCGGCGCGCGGCGAGCCTGCCGCGTCTTGCCTGGCGCGCGCTGCGCCAGTTTGCGCGCGACCCGGCGCACCGCGGTGCGCTCGAGGCGCTCGCCACGCTGGCGCACGCGATGCCGACGGGGCTTTTCGACAACCACGCGATCGAGCGCTTCCTCGCACGCCTCTTCGCCGCACCCGGCCGCAGCGACGACTTCCGGCGCCTTGCCCACCGGCTCTTCATCGTCGCGACCAATCTCGACACGGGCCAGCCGGTCGCCTTCGGCAGCCCCGGCTACGACCACGTGCCGATCTCGCGCGCGGTCGAGGCGTCGGCGGCGCTCCCCGGCCTCTTCCCGCCGGTCGAGATCGACGGCGCGCACTACGTCGACGGCGCGCTCAACAAGACGCTGAACGCTTCGCTCGCCCTCGATTGCGGCCTCGATCTTCTCGTCTGCATCAACCCGCTGGTGCCCCTCGATGCGAGCGCAGCGTGGCAGCACGGGAGGCTCTCGGTGCGCCGGCTCGCGCGCGGCGGGCTGCCGCTCGTGCTCTCGCAGACCTTTCGCGCGGTGATCCATTCGCGGATGCAGGCGGGGATGGATCGCTACGCCGCGCGTTATCCCGGCACCGACATCGTGCTCTTCGAGCCCGCGCCCGAGGACGTCGAGATGTTCTTCGCGCGCATCTTCAGCTACGCGCAGCGGCGAAAGCTGTGCGCGATCGCCTTCGAGTCGGTGCGGGCACAGTTGCGGGCGCGTCGTCCCGAGCTCGCGCCGAGGCTTGCGCGGCACGGGCTTCGTATCCGCGACGCGCAGCTCGACGACCGCGCGCGTGCGATCGCCGCGGCGGTCGACGACCCGCGACCGCTCCACGCCGGCCGCGGGCGCGACACCGGCCTGCGCGCGGTACGGCGCGATCTCGAATTCGTCCTGCGCCACCTCGAGCGCGAGGTCGAGGCCCTCCGCGCTGCGCGCTGAGGCGCCCGGCCGATGCCGCGCAAGCCGCCCCGACGCACGCGCGAACGGATCGTCGAGACCGCGCTCACGCTCTTCAACCGGGACGGCGAGCCGCACGTCACCACGGCGCACATCGCCGACGAGATGAACATCAGCCCCGGCAATCTCTATTACCATTTCCGCAACAAGGAGGAGATCGTCGGCGAGCTGCACGACCTATACGAGAACGACGTGCTCCCGCTCATCGCCCTCCCCGGCGATCGCACGCCGGGTGTCGAAGACCTGTGGCTGCTGCTGCACCTCCTGTTCGAGCGCATGTGGGCGTACCGCTTTCTCTACCGCAACCTCGACGACATCGCGTCGCGCAACGCCGCGGTCGCACGCGGCATCGCCAAGCTGCACCGGAAGCTGCGCGATCTCATCGTGCGCATCTGCGAAGCGCTGCGCGCCGACGGTGCGCTCGACGCCGACGATCGCGCGATCGATGCGCTGGCGACCAACGTCGTCGTCGTCGCGACCTGCTGGATGCCGTTCCAGCTAACGCTGTCACGCGGCCACGACGCCCGCGATGGACCGCGCGACCAGCCGGCCGACGTGCACTTCGAGCGTGCCGCCTGGCAGGTGCTGTCGCTCGTCGCCCCGTTCCTGCGCGGGCGCGAGCGCGCGCACCTCGAGCGGCTGTCGGAGCAATACCTGTGATGGAGGAACGATGGCCAAGCCGTGGGTGAAGTTTCCGCATGCCGATCCGGCGTACCGATACGAGGGCGCCGCGCTGAAGAAGGCGTGGCCGCGGCTGCACAAGGGCGACTGCGAGCCGTATCCGAAGGACGGTGCCGTCGCCGACGCATGGCGCCACTACCACGCCGGCGACTTCCAGACGGCCGTGCGCGCGGGGACCGAGGCAGGGAGCGCGGGCATCAACGCGGCGGTGAAGGCGCAGTGCGTCTACGCGCACTACCTCGAGCGCGACGCGAAGGCGAAGCTCGTGCACTTCGACGAGGCGGCGAAGCGGGCCGAAGCGAGGCGGCACGAGGCGCCGAAGGACGCCAACGCGCATTACCTCGCCGCCTACGCGCTCGGCCGCTACGGGCAGGGGATCTCGGTCGCGAAGGCGCTCGCGCAGGGAATGGGCGGACGCATCCGCGACGCGCTCGAGCGCGCGCTCGTGCTCGAGCCGAAGCACGCCGAGGCTGCGACGGCGTTCGGCGCCTACCAGGCCGAGGTCATCAACAAGGTCGGCGCGCTCGTTGCCGGGCTCACCTACGGCGCGAAGAAGGATGCCGCGCTCGCGCACTTCCAGCGCGCTGCGAAGCTCTTTCCCGAATCGCCGATCGTGCACATCGAGCACGCGAACGGGCTCCTGCTGCTGTTCGGCGATGCACGCGTCGCCGAAGCGACGAAGCTCTACGAGGCGGCCGCCGCGCTCACCCCCGCCGACGCGATGGAGAAGCTCGACGCGATGCACGCGAAGGACGAGCTCGCGTAGCAACGGCCCACGGAGGACGGGCCGGCAGATCGGCGGTGAGCGCGGAGCGGGCGCGCATCGCCGCGACCGCGCGGGCCGCGACGGCGGGATCGAGGTCGCCGTCGCGCGGCCACGGGCTCATCAGCGTCGCGAGGAGGAGCTCCTCGAACTGCGCACCGAACCCATCGGCGATGCGCTCGGGGTCGGGGCAAAGCCCGCGGTCGGCCGCCACGCCGAACTGCACGCGCCCGTCGTAGGAGAGGATGGACACGCCCATGCCGATGTCGCCCGCCTGCGGCACCCAGAACATCAGGCTGTCGATGCGGCTCCCGGCGAGATAGAGCGGTCGCGCCGGTCCCGGCACGTTGGTCATCACCGCGGTTGCGTTGCGAGCGAGTGCCGCCAGGAGCGCCTGCTGCAGGATGCGCGGCCCCGCGCCCATTGCGGCGAGGAGCCCGAGCGCGAGGACCGGCTGGCTGCTCCCCTTGAGGGCGTTCATGTGTGCCCGCACCGCGTAGAGGCGCTCGACCGGGTTCTCGATGCCGACCGGCAGGTCGAGGAACACGAGCCCGAAGCGGTTGCCGAGGCGGTACGCCTGCTCGACCGGGCGCAGGTTGACCGGGACGAGCGCGCGGATCATCACTGCGTCGGTCGGCTCGCCCTTCGCCGAGAGGTACGCGCGCAGCGCTCCCGCCGCGCACGCGAGGAGCACGTCGTTGACCGACGCGCCGAGCGCACGCCCGAGCGTCTTCACTTCTTCGAGCGGAATCGGCGACGCCCACGCGACGCGCTTCGCGGGGCCGGGCGTACCCTTGAAGCGGGTCGGCGTGTCCTGCGGCATCAGCGCGAGCCGCGCGATCTCGACGGCAAGATCGCCGCCGCGCCCGGCGAGCTCTCGCGCCTGATTCGGGTCCTGCCACAACGCAGCCCCCTCGTCGATCAGCGCAGCGCCCACGCGGCGCGCGAAGGCGAGCGCTCCGCTGACGGGCGCAAGGAGCGAGGCGAGCGGATCGTCACCGGTCCTCTTCCTCGCGCGCGGCGCGAACGGCATCGCCGGCGGCCCGTCCGCACCGGCGTCGGTCATCGACAGCATCACGCGCACGAGCGCGATGCCGTCGGCGTAGCAATGGTGGATGCGCACGACGAGGGCGCTGCCGCCGCGATAGTTGCGAACGTGGTGGAACTGCCAGCGCGGGTGCGCGCAATCGAGCGGCGCCGACATGAGCCGCGACACCAGCGCCTTCAGCTCGCGCGGCCCGGCCCGGCCGGGCAGATCGACGTCGACGACGTGACGTTCGAGATCGACCGGCGAGTCGGTCTCCCAGAGCGACATCGCCGGAGTCTCGACCGGCCGCTCGCGAAAGCGCGGGAACACGAGGAAGCGTTCGGCGACGACCTCGCGCAGGCGCCGGATATCGATCTGCGTGCGAAACAGCAGCACGCCGCAGATCATCATCAGGTTGCCGGGCGAATCCATCCGCAGCCACGCGGTGTCGACGGCGGAGATCCGCCGGCGCTTCATCCGGTGCGCTTCGTCGGGGACGCTCGAGCGTTGGCGCGTCATCTGGGTGGCGTGGCGTGCGCCTGCTAAAGTAGCACGGACGAAAACCCGTTCCCACGGAGCACAGGAGAAGCGTCCATGCCCCCTGCAGCGAAGAAAGGCGCGGCGAAGGCCGCACCGGCCGCCGACGATCTCGCCGCACGCTTCAGGAGTGCCGCGGCCGCCGCGAAACAGACGAAGAAGCGCCCCGACAACGCGACGCTTCTCAAGCTCTACTCGTACTACAAGCAGGCGACCGAGGGCGACGTCACCGGCGCCCGCCCGGGCGCCTTCGATTTCGTCGGGGGCGCAAAGTTCGACGCGTGGTCGAAGCTGAAGGGAATGACGGCTGCCGACGCGATGACGAACTACGTGAAGCAGGTCGAGCGGCTGAACCGCGACTAACGCACCCGGGCCTTCGCCGGCCTCTTCCGCGCGGATCGGGACTTCACCGCCTTGCCGCCGCCCGCGCGCGATTTCACCAGCTCGTTCACCGCCTCGGCGAGCGCGTCGACGCGCGCGGACAGGCGATCGACGTCGGCCTGCGTGTGCACGCCGAGGCGCGAAAGCGCGCGCGCGACGCGGTCCTCGAACACCTTCTCGAGCCGATCCCACGTTCCACCCGCCATCTTCTGCATCTCCTTCGCCCGCGCCTGCGCAGCATGGGCGGTGTCGGCGGCGGCGCGGCGAGTGCTCGACTCGACCGATTCACCCTGCCTCACCAGCGCATCGAACACCTTGCGTCCCTCGGCCTGCGCGCGCGCGAACGCGCCGAGGCCGGCGAGCCAGATCTGTCGTGACGAATCGAGGATCGACGCAGCACCCGGCCCGCCGGCGGTCTTCGCCTTGCCGCTTTCCGTTCCCTGCGCGGCTGCCCGCGCCCTCGCCTGCTTCAGCATGTCGCCCTCCGCATCGATCGTCGCACGACCGCTCGCGTACCGATTGTAGGCGACGTCGATAGAGTGCGCACTCTAAAGCGGGCGCGGGAGGCTCGCGGCACCGGCGCCGCAAGTACAATCGCGCGCATCCCCTCGGGAGAGAGCCATGGCCTCGTTCGTCACCGGCGGCACCGGCTTCATCGGCCGGCACCTGATCGACCACCTCCTTCGCCGCCGCGCGCCGGTCTACGTGCTGGTGCGAAAGAGCTCGCTGCCGCGCCTCGCGAA
>JAFEDF010000227.1 GCA_018241785.1 Pseudomonadota bacterium
CCCATCGTGTGCGACACGTCGAAGCACTCGATGCGCTGCGCCGACGATGCGAGGCCGAGCGCGTCCTGAAGGGCTGCGAGCCGCTCCTCCTGCGTCGCCTTCTGCGCGACGCGCTGGCCGATCGCGAGCGTGGCGTTGCGCGTCGCCATCGTCACCCATACCCGCCGCGCGCCTCCCGGCTGGGTGACGATCTCGACGCGGTGCTTCGCCTGCTCGGAGAGGACGGCGGCGAGCGCCTCGGCATCGCCCGCGCCCGGGGCCACCAGCACCGGCGGCACCGGCCGCTCGACGTAGTGCTGGGCGAGGAACGCGTCCTGCACCGCGGCCACCCCATCGGCTTCCGCGCGGCGCGGGAAGTACGTGCGGTCGCCGACGTGGCGCCCGCCGCGGATCATCACCACGTTCACCGCATAGAGGTTCTGCTCGAACACCGCGGCGACGACGTCGACGTCCCCGGCTCCGAGGTTCTCGACGAACTGCCGCGCCTGCAGCTCGCGCAGCCTGCCGATCTTGTCGCGCAGGTGCGCGGCGCGCTCGAACTCGAGCGCCGCGGCGGCACCCTCCATCTGCGTCTTCAGCGCTTCGAGGACCTCGCCCCCCTTGCCCTGCAGGAACAGGATCGCCGCCTGCACGTCCTTGCGGTAGTCGTCCTCCGAGATGAATCCCACGCACGGCGCCGTGCAGCGGCCGATCTGGTAGAGCATGCACGGCCGCGAGCGGTTGGCGAACACGCTGTTCTCGCAGGTGCGAAGCTGGAACACCTTCTGCAGGAGCGCCATGCCCTCGCGCACCGCGCCCGCGCTCGGGAACGGCCCGAAGTAGCGGTGGCGTTCGTCGAGTGCGCCGCGGTGGAAGCGCAACTGCGGGAAGCGATCGCCGGAGAGGCAGACGTACGGATAGCTCTTGTCGTCGCGAAAGAGGATGTTGTAGCGCGGCTCGAGCGCCTTGATGAGGTTGTTCTCGAGGAGCAGCGCCTCGCCTTCCGAGCGCACCACCGTCGTCTCGACCCGGGCGACCTGCGCGATCATCAGCACGATCCGCGGGGCATGGCCGGTCTTCTGGAAATAGGTCGCGACGCGCTTCTTCAGGTCGCGCGCCTTGCCGACATAGAGCGGCGTCCCGGCGGCGTCGAACATCCGGTAGACGCCGGGAAGGTGCGGCAGCGATGCGAGGAGCTCGCGCGCGTCGAAGGCTGGCAAAGCGGGGGGGGCCTCTGGCACAATTCGCGCTTTTTTCGGTGGCGGGCTACCCCGAATTTTAGCGTGCTCCCCCTCGAGACCCACCTCGAAGTGCGCCGCCGGCTGCCGGCGGGCGCGTCGCGCAAGCCTCCGCTCGTGTTCGTGCACGGCGGCTACTGCGACGCGTGGTTCTGGGATGCAAACTTCCTGCCCTGGTTCGCTGCCCGCGGCTACCCTGCCTACGCGGTGAGCCTGCGCGGCCACGGAGAGAGCGGCGGCGCCGACTCGCTCTTCATCGCCGGGCTCGACGACTACGAGGCCGACGTCGAGCACGTGGCGGGCATGCTGGCGGCGCCCCCGGTGTTCATCGGCCACTCGATGGGCGCGGCGGTGATCGAGCGCATCGTGGCGAAGCGGCCGGTGCGCGGGGCGGCGCTACTGGCGCCGCTGCCGCCGGCGGGGCTCCTGCCGATCGCGTCGCGCCTCGCCCGCGAGCACCCCGATTACCTCGTTCACATTGCCGGGCTCGATCCGCTGCGCCTCTCCGACGACGTGCTGGCGACGATGCGCCCGTTCTACTTCAGCGACGACGTTCGCGCCGGAGTGCTCGCCGAGGCGGTGCGCCATCTCGGAGCGGAGTCCCCGCGCGCCCTGTTCGACCTGTCCCTGCGCCTGCACTGGGCGCTGCCCTCGCGCGACCACCGGCCCCTCTTCGTGCTCGGCGCCGAAGGCGACCGCATCTGCGTTCCCGACGACGTGCGCGCGACCGCGCGGCACCATCGCGTCGAACCGGTGATCGTGCCGGGCCTCGCCCACATGCTGATGCTCGAGCCCGGCTGGGTGCAGGTCGCCCAGGCGCTGGAGGCGTGGATCGCGAAGCTTTGATCAGCGCGGGCGCTTGGTGACGAACTCGGCGAAGGTGTCCGCGGGCAGCGGCTGGCTCACCCAGTACCCCTGGAAGCAGTGGCATCCGCGCATGTCGAGGAAGTCGAGCTGGGCACGCGTGCCCACACCCTCGGCGACGACCTTGAGGCCGAGCCCGCGCGCGAGCCCGATGATCGCCTCGGTGATCGCCGCATCGCCCGAGTCGGTCTCGAGGTCGGCGATGAACGAGATGTCGATCTTCAGCGTGTCGATCGGGAAGTGCTTCAGGTGGGTGAGCGACGAGTAGCCGGTGCCGAAATCGTCGATTGCGACGGTGAAACCCTCGCCGCGAAGCTGGTGCAGCACCTTGCGGATTGCGTCGAGGTCGTGCATCAGGCTCGTCTCGGTGACCTCGAGCTCGAGCCATGACGGCTCGCACCCCTCGCCGCGCACGATGTCGGTGATCCGCTGCGCGAGGTCGTCGCGGTAGAACTGCTTGGCCGAGAGGTTGACCGAGATCGTCAGCATCATGCCGCGCTTGCGCCACGCCGCACACTGCGCCGCCGCGGTGCGCAGCACCCATTCGCCGAGCGCGTGGATGAGGCCCGACTCCTCGGCGAGCGGGATGAACGTCTGCGGAGGAACCTGGCCGTGCTCGGGGTCGTTCCAGCGCAAGAGCGCCTCGGCGCCGACGATCGCGCGGTCGGCGATGCGCACCACCGGCTGGTAGTAGAGCTTCAGCACGTCGTCCTTCAGCGCCCCGCGCAGGGCGGTCTCCAGCGTGTGCTGGCGCGAGCGCCGCTCGGCGAGGTCTGCGTCGAGGAACTGGTAGGTGTTGCGCCCGAGCTCCTTTGAGCGGTACATGGCGACGTCGGCATGGCGCATCAGCGCGTCGGGATCGTCGGAGTCGTCGGGGAACACTGCGATCCCGATCGACGACGTCACGTAGATGTCGTGGTCCTCGATCCTGAACGGCTGCGCGATCGCGTCCTGCAGCTTCTGCGCGATGCGCCCCAGCACCGCGGGATTGTCGAAGTCCTCGACGATCACCATGAACTCGTCGCCGCCGAGGCGCGCAAGCAGATCGGTTTCGCGCAGCGCGCCGTGGAGGGCCCGCGTCACGAGCTTCAGGAGCTCGTCGCCGATCCGGTGGCCGAGCGTGTCGTTGACGTTCTTGAAGCGGTCGAGGTCGATGAACAGCACGCCGACGCTGCGGCCGCTGCGCCGTGCCTGGGCGATCGCCTGGGTGAGCCGGTCGTGCAGCATCACGCGGTTCGGCAGCCCGGTCAGCGCGTCGCGCGTCGCGAGGTACTGCAGCCGCTCCTCGGCCTGGATGCGCGAGCTCACGTCCTGCACGAACGACAGCACCGACACGACCTTGCCGTCCTCGCCGAGCAGGGCCGAGTGGTACCACTCGCACCAGATCGTCGAGCCGTCGCTGCGGTGGTTCTTCGTCATGACGATCTCGCGCGGAGCCTGGCCCGACAGCAGGCGCGCGACCGTCGCGGCGATCTCCTTGCGATGCTCGGCATGCAGGAGGCGGTTGTCGGTCATCGGCATACCGAGCACCGCGTCGTCCGTCCAGCCGAAGATCTTCTGCGCCTGCGGCGACCAGCGCACGAGCTTCAGCTCGCGATCCCATTCGAGCACCGCGAGCGGCGTGTTGCCGATGTGCGACGACAGCATCCAGTTCGCACGCCGCAGCGCGTCTTCGTTCTTCTTCTGGACGTCGATGTCGCTGTGCACCGCGTAGATTCCGATGACGTTGCCCTCGGCGTCTCGATGCGGCGCGTAGTGGATCGCCTCCCACATGGTGCCGCCGGTCGGCTGCGGCAGGTCGAGCTCGGTCGACACCGTCTCGCCTGCGAGCACGCGGTCGAGGAGCGGGCGCAGGAGCTCGAAGCGCTCGGCCCCCGCCACTTCGGCGAGGCTCGACCCGGCGAGCTCGCTCCTCGAGCGGCCGAGCCACTTCTCGTTGTGACCGTTGATGAAGCGGTAGCGGTGATCGCGGTCGATGTAGGACACCCGCGCCGGCACGTTGTCCATGATGAGCCGCAGTTCGCTCTCCGATGCACGCAACGCCTCCTGCGCCTGCTTGAGGCCGTGGATGTCGTGCATCAGCATGAAGGCGCCGTTGACCTCGCCTGACGCGCCGACGTCGGGTACGAGGCGGATCGTCATCCAGCGGCGCCCGCCGGTGGCGCTCGAGATCAGCCGGTCGAACGAGGTCGACTCGCCTTCGAGGGCGCGCGAGAACATCGCCTGCGCACTCTGGTAGATCGCCTGGCCGACGACGTCGGAGAGGCGCATCTGCGCGATCTGGCTCACCGTGAGCCCGAAGTACTGCAGGAAGGTGCGGTTGACGTACAGGCAGTGCTCGTCGCGCCCGATGTACGCGACGGGGGCCGGAACGCCGTCCATGATCGCGCGGAGCTGCGATTCGCGCGAAGCGAGGGTGTCCTGCGCGGCCTTGAGGTCGGTGATGTCGTGGCCGACGATGTACTCGCCCTTCACCGAGCCGTCGAAGTCGAGATCGGGCACGCAGCGCGCGCGGATCCAGCGCGTGCGGCCGAGCGCGTCCACCACCGCGCGCTCGTAGGTGCGCGCCTCGGTGCCGCGGCCGTCGGCGGCATCGAGGACGAGCGACTGCGCCACGGCGACGCCCTGCACCTCCTCGGGCTTCCTGCCGATCACCTCGTCGCGGTAGAGGCCGTAGAGCTCGAGGAAGGCGTCGTTGGCGCAGGTGTAGCGGCGCTCGGCGTCGAGATAGACGACGGGCTCGGGGATGTTGTCGGTGAAGAGGCGCAGCTGGGTCTCGCGCGCCGCGAGCTCCTGCTCGGTCTGCTTCAGGTCGTGGATGTCGTACTCGGTGCAATAGAGGCCGCGCACCTTGCCGGTCGAATCGAGGTCGGGCGCAACGCGCCCGTGCATCCAGCGCCGCTGGCCGTTGGCGTTCTGGCCGATGCGCTCGTACTCGACGTGCTCGCCCGCCTGCGCGCGCTTGAGGATCGGCCGCAGGAATGCCGCCACGTCGGCCGCCATCACCTCGAACGGCGTCCTGCCATAGATCTCGTCCTGCGGCTTGCACACCCAGTTCGCGAAGGCCTGGTTGACGAAGCTGTAGCGCAGGCTCTGGTCGAGATAGGCGATCGGGCCCGGAATGTTGTCGGCGAAAAGGCGCAACTGCTGCTGCTGCGACTTCAGCATCTCGCGGACGCGCACGTCGTCCTCGATGTCGCTCCACACGGCGAACGCCCCGCACACCCGTCCGCTCATCTCGCGATCGGGGAAGAAGGTGACGCGCACCCAGCGCAGGTCGCCCGCGGCACGCCGCTCGCGCCGCTCGCACGATACCGTCGCGCCGGCGAAGGCGCGCTCGATGTAGCCTTTCATCTCGGTCAGCGCGTCCGACGGCAGGAATTCGCCGAGCGCGTGGCCGAGGAGGTCGTCGACGGCGACGCCGATCCATTCCGAGAACGGGCGGTTGACGAAGCGCAGCCTGAGCTGGCGGTCGAAGTGCAGGATCGGCAGACCGACGCTGTCGGTGACGAGGCGCAGGCGGTGCTCGCGCTGGCCGGCTTCGAGCTCGAGGCTCTTCAGCTGGTCGACGTCGCTCCACGTCGCGAGGAAGCCGCGCACGTGTCCCTGCTGGTTGCGGTCGGGGAAGTAATCGACGCGCATCCACGTCGCCGGCCGGCCGCCGATCGCGACCTGCCACTCATAGCCCGTCTGCTCGCCGGCGAGCGCGGCATCGACGTAGGCGCCGAAGAACTGCTGGTGCTCGCGCCCCAGCACCTCGGCCAACTCGCAGCCGATGACCTCGGCGGTGCGCTTGCCGACCCAGTCGAAGAACGCGGTGTTGGCGAAGCGCAGCCGCCGCGCGCGGTCGACGTAGGCGAGCGGTGTCTGCAGCGCGTTCAGCTTGCGCTGGGAGAGGGCGACGAGCGCGCCTCGATCGGCTGCTTCGCCGGTCGTCGGCGGAACGGGAGCGAGCTCGAGGCGGGAAATGGATCGGGTCAGGGCCACGTCGCGATTCGCATGCTGGGAGCGAGGCAAAACCGCGCCTCGCCGGGCGTAGGACCCCTTCAAGCAAGGTTCGCGCCCGGGTTCGGCGCACGTCGAAGCCGGGTTGGCCAGCGGCCGCAGCCGGACGATCGTTCGATCCATCCCGGCCGGGAAAGGCTGGCGAGGCGCAGTTACAATCCGCGTCACTTCGATTCGCCGGACGGCATCGGCCGGCACGCGCGCATGCCTGCCATCCCGATCGACTTCGTCCTGTTCGCCCTCATGCTGGTCGGCGTCGCGATCCTGCAGCGCCACACGCTCGCCGTCGCGCTCTCCGGCCTCGCGGTGATCACCGTCTTCAAGGTCGCGGCTTCGCCCTTCGCCGAAGGGAGCGGGCTCGCCGGGCTCGCCGCCCATCTCGGGCACGAGTGGGTGCTCCTCACCAACCTCCTCGGGCTCCTTCTCGGCTTCGCCGTGCTCTCGAAGCACTTCGAGGCGAGCCGCGTTCCCGCGTGGCTGCCGCGCCTGCTTCCGGACGACTGGAAGGGCGCATTCGTGCTGCTCGTGATGATCTTCGTGCTGTCGTCGTTCCTCGACAACATCGCCGCGGCACTGATCGGCGGGACCATCGCCGGAGTGGTGTTCCGCGGCAAGGTGCACATCGGCTACCTCGCGGCGATCGTCGCCGCTTCGAATGCCGGCGGCTCGGGAAGCGTCGTCGGAGACACGACGACGACGATGATGTGGATCGACGGCGTCTCGCCGCTCGCCGTGCTCGAAGCCTATACGGCCGCCGTCGCGGCAACGGTCATCTTCGGCATCCCGGCATCGATCCAGCAGCAGCGCTACTCGCCGATTATCCGCGACGCGGCCGCGAGCATCCGCATCGATTTCGTACGCGTCTTCATCGTCGTGCTGATCCTCGCTGCCGCCATCGCGACGAACGTCGTGATCAACGTGCGCTATCCCGGGCTGGGTGACCGCTTCCCGTTCATCGGCGCGGCGGTCTGGGTGGCGATCTTCGCCTGCGTTCCGCTGCGGCGTCCGCACTGGGAGGAGCTCCCGGGCGCGTTCAAGGGCTCGATGTTCCTGCTCTCGCTGGTGCTCGCCGCGTCGATGATGCCGGTGGAGAAGCTTCCGCCGGCATCGTGGCACGTCGCGCTGGGGCTCGGCTTCGTCTCGGCGGTGTTCGACAACATTCCGCTCACCGCGCTCGCCTTGAAGCAGGGCGGCTATGATTGGGGCTTTGTCGCCTTCGCCGTCGGCTTCGGGGGGTCGATGATCTGGTTCGGTTCGTCCGCCGGAGTCGCGCTGACCAACCTCTTTCCGCAGGGCAAATCGGTGTTCGGCTGGCTGCGCGCAGCCTGGCACGTGGCGCTCGCGTACGTGATCGGCTTCGCCCTCCTCCTCACGCTGCACGGCTGGGAGCCCGACGCGCCGCACCGGACGCCGGCAGCCGCGACCGATCACGCGGCATCGCACGCGTTGCAGCGCTTCGTGGCGTCCATCCGCGGGAATGCTGCGTGAGCGATCGGCCGGCACGCGCGACGCGTCTCACGGCATGGCTGCTCGGCGCTGCGCTGCTCGCCGCCGTGCTTCCCGCCGCCGCGCTTGCGCAGGGTGTGACCTTCTACGACCGGCCGAACTTCGAGGGCCGGACGTTCAGCCTCGACGGCACCCTCACCGACTTTGCCGGCAGCGGGTTCAACGACCGCGCGTCGTCGGCGATCGTCCAATCGGGCACCTGGCAGGTGTGCACCGATGCGGGGTTCCAGGGGCGCTGCGTGACGCTCGAGCAGGGGCAGTACCCCGACCTCGGATCGATGGGATTCGGCAACGCCATCTCGTCGGCACGTCCGCTCGGTTACGCGGTGCCGGCGCCCGCCGGTGGCGCGCCGCCCTACGGTACGCCCGCAACCGCCCAGCGCGCCCCGGTGGTGCTGTTCGGCGATCTCGAGCAGCGCGGCGGGCAGTTCGCGGTTGCAGGCGCGGTCGACAGCCTCGACGGCACGGGTTTCAACGATCGGGCGCATTCGATGGTGATCTATGCCGGGCGCTGGCAACTCTGCACCGACGCGCACTACGCCGGCGACTGCGCGGTGTTCGATCCAGGCACTTATCGCTCCCTCGGCGAACTCTCCGGCAAGGTGAGCTCGCTGCGCCCGGTGGCGGGGGGCTTCGGCACGCAAGGCGGCTACCCGCCGGCCTGGGGCCGGCGCGCGCGCGCGATCCTCTACAGCGATGACGATTTCGGCGGCCGGCAATACGTGATCGGCGACGACATCGTGCGCAACCTCGACCACTCGGGGTTCAACGACCGCGCGCGGTCGCTGCGCGTCGAGCGCGGGTACTGGATCTTCTGCAGCGACCAGGATTTCGGCGGAACCTGCCGCACCTTCGGACCCGGCGACTACGCACGGCTGCCGGCGGGCCTCGATCAGGCGATCTCGTCGGGCCGGCGGATCAGCGACGAGTATCCGTACGCCGCGCAGCCGGGGCGTGCGCGCTAGCGCGGGCGCCGAACGGGACAGCGGAGCCGCGAGCCGAAGCCATGCCGATCGTCGACGACATTCCGGGCCTGCGCAGGATCCTCGCCAACTCGCACACGATCGCCGTCGTCGGCCTGTCGGCGAACTGGAACCGGCCGAGCAACTTCGCTGCCAAGTACCTGCAGGAGCACGGCTACCGGATCATCCCGGTCAATCCGGCCTATCGGTCGGTGCTCGGCGAGGCGAGCTATCCGGACCTCGCGTCGATCCCGGTCCCGGTCGACATCGTCGACTGCTTCCGGCGCGCCGCCGAAATTCCGCCGATCGCCGAAGCCGCGATCGCCATCGGCGCGAAGGTGCTGTGGATGCAGCTCGGCATCGAGAACGCCGAGGCGGCGAAGCGCGCGTCCGACGCCGGGCTCGACGTGGTGATGAACCGCTGCGTGAAGATCGAGCACGCGCGCCTGATGGGCGGCCTCAACTGGGCCGGCGTCAACACCGGCGTCATTTCGGCACGGCGCCCACATGGCTGACCGCCGCTACGGCTTCGACACGCTGTGCCTGCACGCCGGGCAGATCCCCGATCGCGAGACCGGCGCGCGCGCGCAGCCGATCTACCAGACGACTTCGTTCGTGTTCGACAGCGCCGATCACGCGGCGTCGCTGTTCAACCTGCAGACTTTCGGCAACGTCTACTCGCGCATTTCCAATCCGACCGTCGCCGCGCTCGAGGAGCGCGTCGCGGCGCTCGAAGGGGGGCGGGCCGCCCTCGCGGCGGCGACCGGGATGGCCGCGCAGTCGCTCGTCTTCCTGACGCTCGCGCGCGGCGGCGATCATCTGGTCGCTGCGCGTACGCTCTACGGCGGAACGTACTCGCAGCTCGGCGTCACGCTCGCCGACCTCGGCATCGAGACGACGTTCGTCGATGCGGGCAATCCTGGCGAGGTCCGCGCCGCGATCAGGCCGAACACGAAGGCGGTCTACGCGGAGACGATCGGCAATCCGCAACTCAACGTCGTCGACATCGCGGCCCTGGCCGAGATCGCGCACGCCGCCGGCGTCCCGCTCGTCATCGACAACACGATGGCCTCGCCGTGGCTGTGCCGGCCGATCGAGCACGGCGCCGACATCGTCGTCCACTCGCTCACCAAGTATCTCGGCGGGCACGGCACGACGATGGGCGGCATCGCCGTCGAGTCGGGGCGCTTCCCGTGGGACAACGGCCGCTTCCCGCAGATGACCGAGCCGTCGCGGGGCTATCACGGCGTAATCTTCCACGAGACCTTCGGCGACTTCGGCTTCACGATGAAGATGCGCATGGAAGCGATGCGCACGCTCGGACCGACGCTCGCGCCGCTGTCGGCGTTCCTGCTCCTGCAGGGCGTCGAGACGCTGCATCTCAGGATGCCGCGCCACTCCCAGTCGGCGCTGGCGGTTGCGCAGCACCTCGCCGCGCATCCGGCAGTCGCCTGGGTCAACTACCCGCTTCTTCCCGATGCGCCGTCGTATGCGCTCGCGCGCCGCTACCTGCCGCGCGGCGCCGGCGCGATCCTCACGTTCGGCGTGCGCGGCGGCGCCGCGGCAGGCGTACGCTGCATCGAGGCGGTGCAGATGCTGTCGCACCTCGCCAACATCGGCGACGCGAAGTCGCTGATCATCCATCCGGCGTCGACCACGCACCGCCAGCTCGACGAGGCCGAGCAGCGCGCGGCCGGGGTGCTTCCCGAAATGATCCGACTGTCGGTCGGGCTCGAATCGGTCGACGACATTCTCTGGGACCTCGACCAGGCGCTCGCAGCGTCGCAATCGACATGAACCGCTATCCGACCATCCCTCTCCCATGGGCCGCGCTGATCCTCTGCCTCGCGCTGATCGGCCAGGAGGCGCTCTTCCGCTGGTTCGGCGGCGAGCCGTCGCTTCCGGAGGCCGCGTACCGCGTGCTCGTGATGACGATCGGCGTCGCCGCGCTCGCGCTCATCGTGCTGCCGCCGCGGCGGCCCGCGTACATGCTCGGCTTTCTCGTCTGCGCGGCGCTGATCGCGTGGGCGCTGTGGCTGCAGTACGGCAAGGGCATCGAGCCCTGCCCGCTGTGCATCTTCCAGCGCGTCGCGGTGATTGCGGTCGGCATCGTGTTCCTGCTCGCGGCGCTGCACAACCCGAAGAAATCGGGAGCCGCGTTCTATGCGCTGCTCACCGTGATCACCGCGGGCGCCGGCGCACTCTTCGCCGCGCGCCAGATCTGGCTGCAAGCGCTGCCGAAGGACCTCGTGCCCGCGTGCGGGCCGGGTCTCAACTACATGCTGGACACCCTTCCGTTCGCCGACGTCGTGCGCAAGGTCCTCGAAGGCAGCGGCGAATGCGCCGAGAAGGGCTGGGTGCTCCTCGGCCTGTCGATCGCCGGCTGGACCTTCGTGTTCTTCATCGCGATGATCTCGGCGGCCGTCGCGCTCGCCCGGCGCGACTGACCGATCGGGCGCTCCCGTACGCAGAGCGGACCGCAGTTTCCTGCGGCGCCACCGCGGCGCAACCTGCAACCCATTGTCCGGATTGAAGTTTCGCCTGTAGCCCACGCGTGGCACCGGACTTGCTTCGGCGAGAGCGAGGCGCTCCGGATTGGTCCGGAGCCACCGCATTCGGACTCATCATGCTGTCGTTCCTCGGCTCCGGTCGCGCAGAAGCGCATCCGCTTCACTCGGTGAAGTCGGCCACGGCCTGGCTTGCTGCGCTTCCCGCGCTCGACGTCATGGCGCGGGCGCAGCTCGCCATCGAGGCGCTCGAGCACCTGCGCGAGAAGCCGGCGACCATCGATCACGCCGCCGCCCACGCGCTGCTCCACGTCGATCGCGCGCTGGGGCCCGATCGGCGCAAGCTCGCGCGCCAGCTCGTCGAGCGCTCCGCGCTCGGCAACGCCGTGCAGGAGCGCATCTGGAAGGCCAACATCGAGCTCGTCACCGGACTCGTCGCCGCCTACGAGGCGGTGCTCGGCACCGCGCTCGACCCGGAACGCTATGCGGCGTGGAAGGCGCTCGTGCCGAGCCTCACCGTGCGCGTTCTGCACCACTACACGTCGGATGCGAAGCTGCGCGTCGGCAACCACGAGGCGTGGATTCCGGCGCGCTGGCGCAGCCTGCATCGGATCTACGTGCGCGCGACCGAGCTCGGCATCGATCGTCTGCACGTTTCGGTCGGCGACGGGACGCCTGGCGCCCATCACCGTACGATCGAGCGCGAATACATCTGCGCGCTCCTGCTGCATCTGCTCGGCAGCGGCAATCTCTCCGCCGCCCAGATCGACTGGGCGACCGGGCAGGTTCGAGGCTGCAGCTCGCGCCTCAAGCTCACCACCGCGCCGGCGGGCGACGACGACTTCGTCGTCGACCTCACCGCGGATCGCGGGCTCGAGCGGGGAAGCGTCGGCCGCAGCGGCCCGGCGCTGCGCTTCCTCGACACCACTCCGATGATCGCCTGCTTCGATGCGGTGATCAACGCCGAGCGTGCCGCCCTCGACGCCGACAACATGACCGGAGTCGTCGCGCGCGAGCGCGTCGGCGTGCTCGAGAAGATGCGCATCGCCATGTCGACGAACGCGCTCGGCGAGATGCGCTCCGAGCCGCGCGAAGCCTGCGAGGTGCCGGCGCGCGTGCGCGTCGGGCTCGCCGCCATTCATCACCTGCGCAAGGAGCACGACGTCGCCGACGAGGACGACCCCGGCGACAACGTGATCGAGCTCAGGCCGCTGCGCCAGGCCGCCTATCCGCGCTCATCGTGGCCGCGTCCGGCGGCAGCTCCGGCAAGCGACACGCTGTGCGCGACGCTCGCCGTCGGCGACCACACCATCTGGCAGGTGACCGACCGCAGTGCTTCGGGCCTTCGCATCGTCGCGCAGGGCGAACTCGCGCCCGGACGCGCACTCGGCGCGCTGATCGCCGTGCGCCAGTCCGACATCGCGCGGTGGCGCCTCGGCATCACGCGGCGCCTCAAACGCCTGTCCGCGGGAAAGACCGAGATCGGCGTCTCGCTCATCGCCGACCACTTCAAGGCAGTCCGCCTGCGCCCGAAGCGCGCGGGCGTCAAGGGCAGCGGCATGGAGGTCGAAGGGCTCGACACGGCGATGCTGGGATCGCCGATCGACGCGCTCTACCTGCCGCCGCCGTCGCGCCATCACAAGCCGGTGCTCGCGAAGTCGGTGATCCTTCCGGCGGCAGACTACTCGGCCGGTCGCGAGCTCATCCTGACGACGCCGCGCTCGATCTACACCGTCGCGCTGCGCAGCGTCGTCGAGCAGCGCGGCGACTGGTGCTGGGCAGCGCTGTCGATCATCGCCAAGGAAGCGCGTGCCGCCCGCACTGCTGCAGGCGCGTCCGCTGCCGCCGCGGCATCCTCCGCGGGCGAAGCCCCTACTTTGGCGCCATCCTGATCGCGCCGTCGAGGCGGATCACCTCGCCGTTCAGCATCGGGTTCTCGACGATCGCGCGCACCAGCGCCGCGAACTCGCGCGGGCGGCCGAGGCGCGGCGGAAACGGCACCATCTTCCCGAGCGCTTCCTGCACGTCGGGAGCGAGGCTCGCCATCATCGGCGTCTCGAAGATGCCCGGAGCGATCGTCATCACGCGAATGCCGCTCTTCGCGAGCTCGCGCGCGATCGGCAGCGTCATCCCGGCGACCCCGGCCTTCGACGCCGCGTAGGCCGCCTGCCCGATCTGGCCGTCGAACGCGGCGACCGACGCCGTGTTGACGATCACGCCGCGCTCACCCTCGGCGTTCGGCGCGTTGCCCGCCATCGCAGCCGCGGCAAGGCGCAGCACGTTGAAGGTGCCGATGAGGTTGATGTTGATCGCGCGCACGAATCCCGCCAGCGTGTGCGGGCCCTCGCGGCCGACCACCTTCTCGCCATGCACGATGCCGGCGCAGTTGACGAGACCGTGGACGGCGCCGAACGCCTCGCGCGCGGCGCGCACTGCGGCTTCGCCGCTCTCCTCGCTCGTCACGTCGGTGCGCACGAAGCGCGCCGCCGTGCCGAGGCTTGCCGCGAGCGCCCGGCCGTCGTCTTCCTTGAGATCGGCGATCACCGCGCGCCCGCCGCCCTCCACGATCATCGTCGCCGTCGCGGCGCCGAGGCCCGACGCGCCGCCGGTGACGATGAACACGCTCTGCCCGATTTCCATGAGTGACCTCCGTGTCAGGCCCGTGCCGGCGCTGATGCCGGCGGTGCCGGGCTCCTGACCACCGACATCGCCGTGGCGATGAGCCCGGCGACGTCGGTGACGTTGGCCGGCAGGATCAGTGTGTTGTTGGTGCGCGCGAGGTTGCCGAACTGCTCGATGTACTGCTCGGCGACGCGCAGGTTGACCGCCTGCATCCCGCCCTCGGCGCCGATCGATTCGGCGACCTGGCGAATCGCCTTGGCGGTCGCTTCGGCCTTGACGAGCGTTGCCGTCGCCTGGCCCTGCGCCTGGTTGATCTCGGCCTGCTTCTCGCCTTCGGACTGCGCGATCGCCGCCGCGCGCGCGCCTTCGGCGAGATTGATCTGCTCCTGCCGCTTGCCTTCGGAGGTGGCGATCACCGCGCGCTTCTCGCGCTCGGCGGTGATCTGCGCCTGCATCGCGCGCAGGATCTCCGCCGGCGGGGTCAGGTCCTTGATCTCGTAGCGCAGCACCTTGACGCCCCAGCTCGGCGCCGCGGCATCGAGCGCCGACACCACCGCCGCGTTGATCTGGTCGCGCTCCTCGAACGTGCGGTCGAGCTCCATCCGGCCGATCACGCTCCGGAGCGTCGTCTGCGCGAGCTGGGTGATCGCGAGCACGTAGTTGGTCGAGCCGTAGGACGCGAGGCGCGCGTCGGTCACCTGGAAATAGAGGATGCCGTCGACCTGAAGCTGCGTGTTGTCCTTGGTGATGCACACCTGCGGCGGCACGTCGAGCGGAATCTCGCGCAGGTCATGGCGGTAGGCGACGCGATCGACCAGCGGCACGACGAAGTTGAGCCCCGGCTGGAGCACCGCGTGGAAGCGGCCGAGGCGCTCGACG
This sequence comes from Pseudomonadota bacterium, assembly GCA_018241785.1. Lineage (GTDB taxonomy): Bacteria > Pseudomonadota > Gammaproteobacteria > Burkholderiales > Casimicrobiaceae > VBCG01. The sequence goes on from JAFEDF010000227.1 coordinate 14,563, forward strand.
ATCCACGCGCGCTGCTGCGGCACGACGCGGATCGTCTTGACGATCGCGACCAGGATGACGATGAAGAGGATCAGCGTGACGAGCGACGAGCCGATGGGCATGGAGATTCTCCGGAGCGGATTCGAGTCGGTGAGTGAGCGTGAGCAGGATCGGCCGGGTGGATGACGCCGGTCACGGCGGCGCGTCGCCGGTCACGGTGGAACAGCGCCGAGCACGAGGATCGAACCGCGCGTGCCAACGATGTACATCGTTGCGCTCCTTGGCGTGTCGGGCGTGGCGAGCACGCCGTCCCATTGCGTGCCACGGTATTCGACGCGCGCGCTGCCGTCGGGTTTCCACGCGCGGATCCTCACCGCCTGCCCGACATCGAGCGCGGGCATCGCGCCCGACTCCAGGTGGCGGCGGCGCCACAGGTGCGCGGCGATCAATCCGGCGATCGACAATGCGCCGGCGAGCAGGAGCTGCGTCGACTCGGTCGCGCCGAGCCACGCCGACACGCCGCCGAGCGCGAAGGCGATGCCGATCGCGAGCAGGTAGAAGGTCCCCGTCGCGAGTTCCGCGCCGACGAGGACGATCGCAGCAATCCACCAGATCCAGTACGCGTCCATCGGTCGCTCACCATCGAAGTTGTGCGAACCACGCGCCCGCGACGCGCGCTCATCCCGGCGCGATCGCGAACCCGACCGTGGATGCTATCATTATCCTTTGCTAATCAAATGCTTCGCGGGAGACTCCGGCCGCCCCGCGCGCATGACGCCATGCCGATTTACGAGTACCGCTGCTCCTCCTGCGGCCACCAGCTCGAAGTCCTGCAGAAGTTCTCCGACCCGCCGCAGGTCGAGTGTCCGCACTGCCATCGGCCCGACCTCGTCAAGCTGGTTTCCGCAGTGGGATTCCAGCTCAAGGGCTCGGGCTGGTACGTCACCGATTTCCGCAACAACGGCGCGAAGCCCGCCGGAAAGCCCTCCGCGCCCGCGGCCGGGACTGCAAACGGCGACGGTGGAGCTTCCGGCGGCGGCGCGGGGCCAGGTGGTGCCGCGACCTCGGGCGGCGCTTCTGGCCCGGGTGACACCGCGGGTTCCGGCGGCACCGCGGGAGCGGGTGAAGGACGGTCGTCGGGCGACTCCAAGGCGGCGGGCGGAGCTTCGTCGTCCGGCGGATCGTCGGGATCGTCGTCCACGGGCCCGGCATCGGGGCCGTCGTCGGGCAGCTCGCATTGAAGCGCTATCTCATCGCCGGGCTGATCGTCTGGGTGCCGCTCGGCATCACGATCTGGGTCATCCACTGGCTGCTGTCGTCGCTCGACCAGATCCTGCTCGTGCTGCCGACGAGCCTGCAGCCGCGCCAGCTGTTCGGCTTCGACATCCCGGGCCTCGGGGTCGTCGTCGCGTTCGTGATCCTGTTCCTGACCGGAGTCGTCGCCGCCAACTTCTTCGGCCAGCGGCTGATCCGCGCGTGGGAGTCGATGCTCGGCCGCATTCCGTTCGTGAAGTCGATCTACTCGTCGGTGAAGCAGGTGAGCGACACGCTCTTCTCGGGCAGGGGAAACGCGTTTCGCAAGGCGCTCCTGGTCGAGTTTCCCCGCCCCGGGTGCTGGACGATCGGCTTCCTCACGGGAACTCCGGCGCCGGCGGTGACGAGCTACCTCGCCGACGAGCACGTCAGCGTCTACGTTCCGACGACGCCGAACCCCACCGGCGGCTACTTCGTGATGATTCCGAAATCACAGGTGCACGAGCTCGACATGACGGTCGACGAAGCGCTGAAGTACATCATCTCGATGGGTGTGGTCGCGCCGCGCAGCGGACTGCGCCCGCCGCGCACGCCCGCGCTACGAAGCGGAGCGCACGTTGAAACGCACTGACTACTGCGGCCGCATCGGGCGCGACTTCCTCGGCAGGAGCGTCAGCGTCGCCGGATGGGTGCACCGCAGGCGCGACCACGGCGGCGTGATCTTCGTCGACCTGCGCGACCGCGAAGGGCTGCTGCAGGTCGTCTTCGATCCCGATCGCCCCGAGAGCTTCGCGATCGCCGAGAAGCTGCGCCACGAATACTGCATCGCGATCGAGGGGCTCGTGCGCGCGCGCCCGCAGGGAACCGCCAATCCGAACCTCGTCTCGGGTGAGGTCGAAGTGCTCGTGCACGCAATCGAGATCCTGAATGCGTCGGCGACGCCGCCGTTCTCGCTCGACGACGAGAACCTGTCGGAGACGGTGCGCCTGCAACACCGCGTCATCGACCTCAGGCGTCCGATGATGCAGAAGAACCTGATGCTGCGTCACCGTGCGGCCGCATCGGCGCGGCGCTTCCTCGACGGCCACGGCTTCGTCGACATCGAGACGCCGGTCCTGTACAAATCGACGCCCGAAGGTGCGCGCGAATTCCTCGTTCCGTCACGCGTTCACGCCGGACAGTTCTACGCGTTGCCGCAGTCGCCGCAGCTCTTCAAGCAGATGCTGATGATGGCGGGTTTCGACCGCTACTACCAGATCGTCAAGTGCTTTCGCGACGAGGACCTGCGCGCTGATCGCCAGCCCGAGTTCACGCAGATCGACGTCGAGACCTCGTTCATGGACGAAGCCGAGATTCGCGTGCTGATGGAGGAGCTCGTCCGGACGATGTTCCGCGACGCACTCGCGGTCGAGCTCCCCGATCCGTTCCCGGTGCGAAGCTTCGCGGAAGTGATGCGCGACTACGGCTCGGACAAGCCCGACCTCAGGATCGCGCTCGTGCTGACCGAGCTCACCGACCTCATGCGCGAGGTCGAGTTCAAGGTGTTCCGGCAGGCGGCCGACCTTCCGGGCGGGCGCGTCGCGGCGCTTCGCGTCCCCGGCGGCGGCGCGATGACCCGCAAGGAGATCGACGACTGCGCTCCGTTCGTCGCCACGTGGGGCGCCAAGGGCCTCGCGTGGATCAAGGTCAACGACGCGTCGAAGCCGAACGACGCCGGCCTGCAGTCGCCGATCGTCAAGTTCCTGCCGGAAGCGACGCTGCGCGAGATCCTTGCTCGAACGGGCGCGGCCGACGGCGACGTCATCTTCTTCTGCGCCGACCGCAAGCGCGTCGTCGACGACGCGCTCGGCGCGCTGCGCACGCGCATCGGTCACCAGCGCGGGCTGGTCGAGCCCGGCTGGAAACCGCTGTGGGTGGTGGATTTCCCGATGTTCGAGCAGGACGAGGCAACCGGCGCCTGGGGCGCACGCCATCATCCGTTCACCGCACCGAAGGACGGACACGACGAGCGCTTCGCGTCGGATCCCGCCGCGGCGCTCGCCAAGGCCTACGACGTCGTGCTGAACGGCTGGGAGATCGGCGGGGGCTCGGTGCGCATCCACCGACCCGAGGTGCAGGCGCGGGTGTTCGAATCGCTCGGCCTGAGCGAGGACGACCAGCGGCGCAAGTTCGGCTTCCTGCTCGACGCGCTGCGCTACGGCGCGCCGCCGCACGGCGGCATCGCGTTCGGGCTCGACCGCATCGTCACGCTGATGTGCGGCGCCGAGTCCATCCGCGACGTGATCGCCTTTCCGAAGACCCAGCGCGGCCAGGACCTCCTGGTCGAGGCCCCGTCGCCGGTCACCGAACAGCAGTTGCGCGACCTGCACCTGCGCGTCCGCGGCTCCGACGCGCCGCGGGTGCAGGCCGGCTAAGACGATTCATGCGCCGGGCGCTTGCCGCGCTCGCTGCAGCGTGCATTCTCGCCGCCGTCGCTGCGGCGTCACCGGCGCTCGCGCGCGAGCATTACGGCGCCACCGCGCGGGCCGAGGTTGCGGCGGCCGATCTTCCGGAGGAAGCCCGCCTGACGCTGCGGCGCATCCACGACGGCGGGCCGTTCCCCTACGAGCGCGACGGCATCACGTTCGGCAACCGTGAGCGCCTCCTTCCTCACGAGCCGCGGGGCTACTACCACGAATACACGGTGAGAACGCCAGGCGTGCACAATCGCGGCGCGAGGCGCATCATCTGCGGTGGCGCGAAGAGCGCGCCCGATGTCTGCTACTACACCGACGACCACTACCGGACGTTTCGGAAGATCCGCGAGTGAAGCTCCCTGATCTGAGCCGCGTCGACGACGCGGGCGTCATCGAATACCACGGCCACGCCGGCCTCGTCGCGACGGCGGCGAAGGATGCGGGGCTGCGCCATTTCGATGTCGACCTCGGCACAGCGATCGACAAGGCAACGCTTTTCGCGACCCTCGCTCGCGGCCTGCACCTGCCGGAACATTTCGGCAACAACTTCGACGCCCTCGCCGACGTGCTCGAGGATCGCGACTGGCTCGGCCGGAAGGGTTGCGCGATCCATCTTGCGCACGTCGCATCGTTTCGCCACGGCCATCCGCACGACTGGGAGACACTCGAGGAGATCCTGACCGAGGCAGCGGGTTTCTGGCGCGAGCGCAATCTCGCCTTCTGGGTGCTGCTCGGATGAGGTGGTCGACGGGTATCGCCGCGCAATGCGGCGGGTGACGCCGTGACCAGCGGTGTTCCGTCGAAGGCGCAGCGCTACAAGCAGCCGGTGTCGGTGCTCGTCGTCATCCACACGCCGGACCTGCGCGTACTCCTCCTCGAGCGCGCCGACTTCCCCGGCCACTGGCAGTCGGTGACGGGGAGCCGCAACGACGACGAATCGCTCGACGAGACTGCAGCGCGCGAGGTCGCCGAGGAGACCGGGATCGTCGCGGCGCTGCACGGCGGCGTCGTCGACTGGAAGATGACCAACCGCTTCGAGATCTTCACGCGCTGGAGGCATCGTTTCGCTCCAGGCACGACGCACAATACCGAGCACGTCTACTCGCTCGCGGTCGCAACCGAGGTGCCGGTGCGGCTCGCGCCGCGCGAGCATCTGAGCTTCGCGTGGTGGCCGTGGCAGGATGCCGCCGCGCGCTGCTTCTCGTGGTCGAACCGCGACGCGATCCTCGCGCTCCCCGCACAGATCGCAACCGCGGCTAAGCGCCGCTGACAGGAGGTCCCCGATGCCACGTTCGCTTGCCCCCTCGATGCTTTATTCGGCCGCCTGCACGATTGCGCTCGTCGTCGCCGGCGGTGCAGCAGCCCAGCCGGTCATCGGCGCTCCGCCAGCGCAGCAGATCATCGCCGACGCCCCGACGCCGCAGCCGGTCGTCACCGTGAGCGCATCAGCGAGCGAGCGGGTTGCGAACGACCGCATGCATGCCGTGCTCCGCGCCGAAGCCGACAACGCCGACGCGGGAGCAGCCGCGAGCGCCGTCAACACCCGCATCGGCAAGGCGATGAATGCTGCGCGCGCGGTCTCGGGAGTCGACGTGTCGAATGCGGGCTACAGCACCTACCAGGTGTCCGAGCCGAACCATCCGCCGCGTTGGCGCGTCGTGCAGTCGATGGCGCTCGACGGCAGCGATTTCGCGAGCATCGCCGCGCTCGTCACGCGGCTGCAGGCGTCGGGGATGCTGCTGTCGGGGCTCGAATTCTCGGTGAGCCGCGACGCGCGGCACGCCGCCGAGAACCGCCTGACCGGCGAGGCGATTCGCGCATGGCAGCAGCGTGCGCAGGCGGCTGCGCACGGCTTCGGCGCCGGCGGCTGGCGAGCCGGGCGCGTTTCGATCCAGACGAGCGAAGGCGGTGGCCCGCGCCCGATGTTCCGCGCAACCGCCATGGCGGCTGCGCCGGCACCGGTCGCAGTCGAAGGCGGCGAGAGCGAGGTGACGGTCACCGTGTCGGGCGAAGCGATCCTCGACACGGTGCGCGCGGCGCGCTGACCGCGTACATCGACGGTGTTGCGCGCGAATCAGGCCGCGGGCGTCGTCTCCGTCGCGGCCTGCTTCGCCTTCGCGTCGTCCTCGGCCGCGGCCTTCATCGACAGGCGCACGCGGCCCTTCTCATCGGCTTCGAGCACCTTGACGCGAACGATCTGGCCTTCCTTCAGGTAGTCGGACACCTGGTTGACGCGCTCCTTGGCGATCTGCGAGATGTGCAGGAGCCCGTCCTTGCCCGGGAGGAGCTGTACGATCGCGCCGAAGTCGAGCAGCCGCAGGATCGGGCCTTCGTAGATCTTGCCGACCTCGACCTCGGCGGTGATCTGCTCGATGCGCTTGCGCGCGGCGTTGCAGGCATCGGCATTGACCGACGCAATGGTGATCGAGCCGTCGTCCTGGATGTCGATCGTCGTGCCGGTCTCCTCGGTGAGGGCGCGGATCACCGCACCACCCTTGCCGATCACGTCGCGGATCTTCTCGGGGTTGATCCTGAAGGTCATCATCCGCGGCGCGTGCTGCGACACCTCGGTGCGCGCGTGCGGCAGCGCCTGCTGCATGAGGCCGAGGATGTGCGTGCGTCCCTCGCGCGCCTGCGCGAGCGCCACCGCCATGATCTCCTTGGTGATGCCCTGGATCTTGATGTCCATCTGCAGCGCGGTGACGCCGCGCTCGGTGCCGGCGACCTTGAAGTCCATGTCGCCCAGGTGATCCTCGTCACCGAGGATGTCGGTCAGCACGGCGAAGCGGTTGCCTTCCTTGATGAGGCCCATCGCGATGCCCGCGACGTGCGCCTTGGTCGGCACGCCCGCGTCCATCAGCGCGAGGCTGCCGCCGCACACCGACGCCATCGACGAGCTGCCGTTCGACTCGGTGATCTCGGAGACGACGCGCATCGAATAGGCGAACTCCTCGGCGGTCGGCAGGACCGCGAGGAGCGCGCGTTTCGCGAGCCGCCCGTGGCCGATCTCGCGCCGCTTCGGCGAGCCGACGCGCCCGGTCTCGCCGGTCGCATACGGCGGCATGTTGTAGTGGAGCATGAAGCGATCGCGGTATTCGCCCATCAGGGCGTCGACGATCTGCTCGTCGCGCGCCGTGCCGAGCGTCGCCGCCACCAGGGCCTGCGTCTCGCCGCGGGTGAACAGCGCCGAGCCGTGGGTGCGCGGCAGCACGCCGGTGCGGATGGTGATCGGGCGCACGGTGCGCGTGTCGCGCCCGTCGATGCGCGGCTCGCCTTCGAGGATGCGGCTCCTCACGACCTTCGCTTCGAGGTCGAACAGCACGTTGCCTGCATGCCGCTTCACGTCGGGCGACGCATCGGCCGGGACCGCCTCGCCCTCGACCTTCGCGGCGATCTCCTTCAGGCGCTGCTGGCGCTGCTGCTTCGAGCGCAGCGAATAGGCGGCGCGGACGTCGGTCTCGGCGAGCGCGCTCACGCGGTCGATCAACGCCTGGTCCTTGGCCGGCGCCTGCCAGTCCCACAGCGGCTTGCCGGCCTCCTCGACGAGCTGGTGGATGAGCTCGATCGCCGCCTGCTGCTGCTGGTGGCCGAACACGACGGCGCCCAGCATCACTTCCTCGGGAAGCTCCTGCGCCTCCGATTCGACCATCAGCACCGCGGCCTCGGTGCCCGCAACGACGAGGTTCAACTGAGATGTGGCGAGCTCGGTCTTCGACGGATTGAGGATGTAGTGGCCGTTCGCGTAGCCGACGCGCGCGGCGCCGATCGGGCCGTTGAACGGAATGCCCGAGAGCGCGAGGGCGGCTGACGCGCCGATGATCGCCGGGATGTCAGGGTCGATCTCGGGATCGACGGAGACGACCGTTGCGACGATCTGCACGTCGTTGTAGAGCCCGTCGGGGAAAAGCGGCCGGATCGGGCGGTCGATCAGGCGCGAGGTCAGCGTTTCCTTCTCGGACGGGCGGCCTTCGCGCTTGAAGAAGCCGCCGGGGATCTTGCCGGCAGCGTAGGTCTTCTCCTGGTAGTCGACGGTGAGCGGGAAGAAGTCCTGCCCCGGCTTCGCCTGCTTCGCGGCGACCGCCGTGACCAGCACGACGGTGTCGCCGAGGCTCGCCATCACCGCGCCGTCGGCCTGGCGTGCAATTTCGCCCGTCTCGAGCGTCAGCGTGTGGGCGCCGTAGGCGACCGATTTCCTGGTGGGATTCGTCACATTGTCCTCGCAGTTCGAAAACGACAATGGCCGCGTAGAGCGACGCGGCCATTGCAAAAGGGTGGTCAGATGGGAGCCGGTGGGCGCGGCCTGGACGACATCACTTGCGCAGGCCCAGCTTCTCGATCAGCGAACGGTAGCCGTCCGTGTTGCGCGACTTCAGGTAATCGAGGAGCTTGCGCCGCCGTGACACCATCCGCAACAACCCGCGCCGCGAATGGTGATCCTTGACGTGCTCCTTGAAGTGATCGGTAAGACCGTTGATGCGCGTCGTGAGCAGGGCGATCTGGACTTCCGGCGAACCGGTGTCGCCCTTGCTGCGCTGATGGTCGGCAATAACCTGAGCCTTCTCGGCGACGGTGACGGCCATGGGGTTCCTGTGTCCTCGTTGACTTCGATGAAGAGGACGATTATCGCCTGAAAAGCCTTCAGAATCAAGCTCAGCGACCCGAGCTGCCGCCGCCGCCCCAGGATGGGGCGGCTCGTTTGCGGCGGCGACCGGTCAACCGAGGCGGCGGCTTGCGATCCCGAGACCGACGACGGCGAACGCGAGCACGAGGAGCATCGCCGGATCAAGCGTCGGAATGGCTGCGGCCCCCCCCACCACCGACTGCGACAGGGTAACCGTATTGGTCGTGACCCCATCATTCCACGGCGCCCACTTGGCCGACGGATTGGCAATCGGAATGTAGGTGAACTGATACGTACCGGCGCTCAGGTTCGTGAACGTCACGCCCTGCCAGCAGGCCACGGTCAAGCCAAGGGTGTTGGTCGGCGAAAGCGGGCCTGCATTCGTCGCGTAGAAGTTGGTAGTTCCGTCGACGAGCCCGATAGGCTTCGTCGCCGTACTCTGCGTAAAGGCGACCGTCTGGATCGGGTAACTCGTGCCGCTGACGCCGACGAGGCTCAAACTTCCCTCGGTTGGCGGTGACTCGGTGCAATCGTGATACGTGCCGTACCAGAACGTCACCGATCCCGCACCGGCATTGGCGTAGCCGATCGAGATCGTGTGCGCGGCGGCGGGGCCAGCCGACACCGCAATCGCCAAGACGAAAAGTCCCAGAACTCGCCGCATCCCCCCTCCCCCGAGAGCCAACCCGGCTCGGCGGTAAGAGTAGACAGAGAGAGGGGGAATTGCAAGTGCTACACGATATTTCGATCTGCAATGGCGCCCTCGTGTCGTCACTACGACGTTGCGCAGTCCTCCCCGACGATCAGGCGCACCGGAACGAGCATCGCCTGGCGGTGGTCGGCGACACCTATCAGCGGACCGCCGACAGCGTAGACGGCGGCAAACCCGGAACCGTCGTACGCCAGCGCGACCGGCTGTCCGTGGCGGAACGATCGCGCGGCCGGACCATCGAGCTCCGCTCGTGGAAGGTGTGACACCAGCGCACTGACCGGACGCAGCAGCCGGCCGCGCCCCGCCTCGTCGAGCGCTTCGAGCGTCTCGACCGTAACGGCGTCCCTGACGTCGAATCCACCGCTGCCGGTTCTTCGCAGTGCCGCGAGATGGGCGCCACAGCCGAGCGTGTCGCCGAGGCTCGTTGCAACCGCGCGCACGTAGGTTCCCTTGCTGCAGCCGATCTCGATGATCGCGTCGGGAGACGACCACTCGACGAGGCGCAGCGCGTGGATCGTGATGTCGCGCGGAGTACGCGGCACGTCGATGCCTGCGCGGGCCCACGCGTAGTGAGGCCTTCCTGCGTGCTTCAGCGCCGAATGCTTCGGCGGCACCTGAAGCTGCGGCCCGACCGCGGCGGCGAGCGCAGCCCGCAGTCGCGCCTCGTCGAACTCTACCTCGTGAACGGCGGTGACCTCCCCTTCGGCATCGGAGGTCGCCGTCGCGATGCCGAAGCGCACCGTGGCCGTGTAACGCTTGTCGCCCTCGAGCAGAAAGCGAGCGAACTTCGTGGCTTCGCCGAAGCAGATCGGCAGGAGCCCCGACGCCAGCGGATCGAGCGTGCCGGTATGCCCCGCCTTCGACGCGCCGAAGAGCCGCTTGACGTGGCCGAGCACGGCGTTCGAGCTGGGGCCCGCGGGCTTGTCGACGAGGAGCACGCCGTCGACCCGCCGACGGTTGTGGATTGCCGCCGCCGCAGCAGCAGCCGGTGCCGTCAAGGACTCGGCCATCGCGCGCATCAGCCGCGCGGGCGGCTACGGTTCCGGCGCGCGGCTTCCCGTCGATCGCGCGGTCGCGTTCGATTCGAGCTTCCGGTCCTCGGCGAGCGCCTCGTCGATCAGCTGCGAAACCCGCATGCCGCTCTCGATCGTGTCGTCGTAGACGAAGTGGAGCTGCGGCACCGAGTAGAGATCGAGCCGGTGCGCGAGCTCGCTGCGCAGGAACCCGGCCGTGCGCGTGAGCGCCGCGACGGCCTCGTCCGCGCGCTCCCTGCCGGCGAGATGGGTGAAGCGGACGTTCGCGTGCGAGAGATCCGCGCTGACATCGACGCCGACGAGCGTCACCGTGCCCACACGAGGGTCCTTCACGGCGTCGTGAAGGAGCCCGGCGAGCTCGCGCTGGATCTGGTCGCCGACGCGCTGCGCGCGCTGCGTGTGACGCTTCATCGGGGCAGGATCAGAGCGTCCTCGTCACCTCGACGACCTCGTAGACCTCGAGCTGGTCCTGCTTCTGGACGTCGCTGTAATTGCGGATCGACAGCCCGCACTCGAAGCCGGCCTTCACCTCGCGCACGTCGTCCTTGAAGCGCTTCAGCGAGTCGAGTTCGCCGTCGTGGACGACGACGTTGTCGCGGAGTATGCGCACCTTCGCGCCCCGCCGCACGACGCCCTCGAGGACGTAGCAGCCGGCGACCGTGCCGACCTTGGAGATCCGGTACACCTCGCGCACCTCGACGAGGCCCAGGCGGTTCTCCCTCTGCTCGGGCGCGAGCAGCCCGGAAAGCGCCGCCTTCACGTCGTCGACCGCCTCGTAGATGATGTCGTAGTAGCGGATCTGCACTCCCGAGGTTTCGGCGAGCTTGCGCGCCTGCGCGTCGGCGCGCACGTTGAAACCGATCACCACCGCCTTCGAGGCCAGCGCAAGATTGATGTCGGATTCGGTGATGCCGCCCACCGCGGCGTGGACGATGTTGACCTTCACCTCGTCGGTGGACAGCTTGGTCAGCGCCTGCTGCAGCGCCTCGTAGCTTCCCTGGACGTCGGCCTTGACGATCAGCGGCAGCGTCTTCGCGCCCGCCTCGCCCATCTGCTCGAACATGTTCTCGAGCTTGGCCGCCTGCTGCTTCGCGAGCTTCACGTCGCGGAACTTGCCCTGGCGGAAGAGCGCGATCTCGCGCGCCTTACGCTCGTCGCCGAGCGCGATCACTTCCTCGCCAGCGAGCGGCACGTCGGACAGACCCTGGATCTCGACCGGTATCGCCGGGCCCGCCTCGGCGACCGGCTTCGCGTTCTCGTCGGTCATTGCGCGCACGCGCCCGAACACGGCCCCTGCGAGCACGACGTCGCCTCGCTTCAGCGTCCCCGAGTGCACGAGCACGGTCGCCACCGGTCCGCGCCCCTTGTCGAGGCGCGCCTCGATGACGATGCCCCGCGCAGTCGCGTCCCTCGGCGCCTTCAGCTCGAGCACTTCGGCCTGCAGCAGGATCGCGTCGAGAAGCTGCTCGATGCCGGCACCGGTGCGCGCCGACACCGGTATGAACTGCACGTCGCCGCCATATTCCTCGGGCAGCACGCTCTCGGCGACGAGTTCCTGCTTCACTCGGTCGGGATTGGCGTCGGCCTTGTCGATCTTGTTGATCGCCACCACCAGCGGCACGTTGCCGGCGCGCGCGTGGGCGATCGCCTCCTTCGTCTGCGGCATCACGCCGTCGTCGGCCGCGACCACCAGCACGACGATGTCGGTCACCTTCGCGCCGCGTGCGCGCATCGCCGTGAACGCCTCGTGGCCGGGGGTGTCGAGGAAGGTGATCACGCCCTTCGGCGTCTCGACGTGGTAGGCGCCGATGTGCTGGGTGATGCCGCCCGCTTCGCCGCTTGCGACGCGCGTGCGGCGAATGGCGTCGAGCAGCGACGTCTTGCCGTGGTCGACGTGCCCCATCACGGTGACGACCGGCGGACGCGGCAGCGCCTCGGCGCCGTGCGCAACCTCGTCCTCGACCAGCATTGCGTCGGGATCATCGAGCTTGGCCGCCTGCGCCTTGTGGCCCATCTCCTCGACGACGATCATCGCCGTTTCCTGGTCGATGACCTGGTTGATCGTGACCATCGAGCCCATCTTCATCAGAGCCTTGATGACCTCGGCGGCCTTCACCGACATGCGGTGCGCGAGGTCGGCGACGGTGATCGTCTCGGGCACGAGAATCTCGCGGATCTGCGGGGTGACCGACATCGGGGCCGACGCGCCGCCATCGCCCATCTCCTCGTCACGGCCGTGACGGCCGCCGCGCGATCCGCGCCAGGCGGTTGCGCTGGTGGCCGCACCGCCGGCGTCGCCGCGAAGGCGCAGCGCGCGCCGGCGCGCGGCCTCCTCCTGGAACACTTGTCCGGGGGCCTTTCGTGCAGGCTTGTCGCGCTTCTCGCCGGGACGCGCGGCCGGGCGGTGCAGCGTGCCCTCGGTCGCCTGCTTGCCCGGCGCCTGCGGGCGCGCGGCGGCTTCGGCCGCCGCACGCTCGGCGGCTGCCCGCGCTTCCTCGGCGGCCTTCGCCTCGGCGGCGGCCTTCGCCGCGGCCTCCTCGGCTTCGCGCTCCTTCTTCGACTTGCGGCGCGCCGCCTCCTCCTGCTTCTTCTGCACGTCCTCCTGCTGCCGCGCGATCAGCTCCTGCGCCTGGCGCTCCTCGGCCTCGCGCGCGGCGATCTCGTCGGCGGTGATCACCGGCGCCGGGGCCAGGGCCGGAGCCGGGGTCGCGGTCACCGCTTCCTCGGGTCCCGCAGCGGCCGGCTGGGCGGCCTCGCCCTCGTCGCGGCGCACGAGCACGCGCTTCTTGCGTACCTCGACGTGGATCGTGCGCGCCTTGCCGGCGGAATCGGCCGCCTTGATCTCGGTCGTCTGCTTCCTCGTCAGCGTGATCCGCTTGCGGCCGTCGGCGGCGGCCCCGTGCTGCTTGCGCAGGTAGTCGAGCAGGCGCGTCTTGTCCTGCTCGGAGAGCTTGTCACCCTGTTTCTTGCCCGCGACGCCCGCGGCAGCGAGCTGCTCGAGCAGCGCGCCGGCCGGCATCTTGAGGTCGGTTGCGAATTGTTCGATCGTCGTCTGCGCCATGCCGCGTCTCCGGTACCGCCTACTGCGCCTGTGCCGCCGCCTCGGGTGCCGCTTCGAACCAGTGCGCGCGCGCCTTCATGATGAGCTCCTGCGCCTTCGCCGCATCGATGCCGGTCAGCTCGACCAGCTCGTCGCCCGCGAGGTCGGCAAGGCCGTCGCGAGTGGTGATGCCGTGGGCGGCGAGCTTGCTCGCGATCTCGGTGTCCATGCCGTCGAGCGAGAGCAGCGCCTCCTCGACGTGCTCGACCGATTCCTCGCGCACGATCGCATCGGTGAGGAGCGCGTTGCGCGCACGTGCGCGGAGCTCGTTCACCGTATCCTCGTCGAACGACTCGATCTCGAGCATCTCGGTGATCGGCACGTACGCAACCTCCTCGAGCGAGGTGAAGCCCTCGGCGACGAGGATGTCGGCAACCTCCTCGTCGACGTCGAGCTTCTCCATGAACAGCGTGCGCAGCCGCCCGGTCTCGGCGTCGTGCTTCTGCTGGCGCTCCTCGACGCTCATCAGGTTGAGCTCCCACCCGGTGAGCTCGGAGGCAAGGCGCACGTTCTGCCCGTTGCGCCCGATCGCGATGGCGAGGTTCTCCTCGTCGACGACGACGTCCATTGCGTGGCGCTCCTCGTCGACGACGATGCCCTGCACCTCGGCGGGCGCGAGCGCGTTGATGACGAGCTTGGCGGGATCGTCGGACCAGAGCACGATGTCGACGCGCTCGCCGGCGAGCTCGTTGGTCACCGCGGTCACGCGCGAGCCGCGCATGCCGATGCAGGTGCCCTGCGGGTCGAGGCGCGGGTCGTTCGACTTGACGGCGATCTTCGCGCGAATGCCGGGGTCGCGTGCGGCGGCCTTGATCTCGATCAGCCCCTCCTCGATCTCGGGGACCTCGAGCTCGAACAGCCGCATGATGAACTCGGGAGCGATACGCGACAGGATGAGCTGCGGCCCCTTCGCCGTGCGATCGATCTTCATCACGTACGCGCGCACACGGTCGCCGACGCGCAGCATCTCTTTCGCGATCAGCTGGTCGCGCGGGATGACGCCCTCGATACGTCCCGACTCGATGATTGCGTTGCCGCGCTCGATGCGCTTGACCGTCCCGGAGAGCAGGTTGTCCTCGCGCTCGAGGAAGTCGTTCAGGATCTGCTCGCGCTCCGCGTCGCGGATCTTCTGCAGGATCACCTGCTTGGCTGCCTGGGCGCCGATGCGGCCGAAATCGACCGGCTCGAGCGGCTCCTCGACGACGTCGCCGAGCGCGAGCGCGGGCTCGCGGGCCGCCGCGTCGGTGATCGCGATCTGATGCGCAGGCTCCTCGTGCTCCTCGTCGGGCACGACGGTCCAGCGGCGGAACGTCTCGTAGTCGCCGGTCTCGCGGTCGATCGCGACGCGCGCGTCGATGTTGTCGGCGTACTTCTTCCTGGTCGCGGAGGCGAGGGCAGCCTCGAGGGCCGAGAAGACGATCTCCTTCGGCACGTTCTTCTCGCGCGAGAGCGCATCGACCAGCAGCAAGAGTTCGCGGTTCATGTTCCCTTTCTCCATTCGATCGCCGGCACGAGGCGCGCGCTTCCGATGCTCGCGATCGGCAGCGAGCGCAGCCCGGCCGTCGTCTCGACCAGCACGTCGCCATCGGCGGTGCCGCGCAGGACCCCGCGGATGCGCCGCGCACCGTCGAGCGGCACGCTGAGCCTGAGCTGCGCCTCGCGTCCCGCAAAGCGGGCGAAATCGGCGAGCCGGCAAAGCGGCCGGTCGAGGCCGGGCGACGACACCTCGAGGCGCTCGAACGCGACCTCCTCGACCGCAAACAGGCGCGTCAGATGGTTCGAGACGCGCGCGCAATCCTCGACGTCGACTCCGCCCGGCTTGTCGATGAACACCCTCACGAGGCCGCTCCTCGCCGCGCAATCCCAGTCGACCAGCTCGTAGCCGAGCGGGGGGAGCGTGCGTTCGAGCAGATCACCCAGGTTCGAGGTCATCAGTGTTCCGGGGGCGAGCGCCAGGCGCGTCGCCCAGGTCGCGGCTCCAAAAAAAAATGGGCTGCGCCAGCCCATTTCTCATTACTTATCGGACGGCGATTGTAGCAGGAAACTGGTCATTTTGACAGCCCCGGCGGCCGCTGGACAGGGGGCACGCGCTAAACTCGGGGTCCGAACCTCTCCTCGCGACCTGCCCGCGCGTCGAGCGCGCCCTCCGAGCCCGACCCATGCCCGAGCCGCAACCGATCGCCATCCGCGACGGCCACGAGATCAGCCTGCTTCCGGCAATGGCCAACCGCCACGGCCTCGTCACCGGCGCGACCGGCACCGGCAAGACGGTGACCCTGCAGGTGATCGCCGAGCGCATGAGCGCGATCGGCGTGCCGGTGTTCATGGCCGACGTCAAGGGCGACCTCGCCGGGATCAGCCAGCCCGGGACGCGCTCGCCCGGGTTCGACGCCCGCCTCGCGCAGATCGGCGCCCACGCGCCCGCCTTCACCGCGATGCCGACGGTGTTCTGGGACGTTTTCGGCGAGCAGGG
>JAFEDF010000228.1 GCA_018241785.1 Pseudomonadota bacterium
GACCAGTACCTCGCGCAGGCCGGGCTCGATCGTGGCGTCCGCAGATGGCTGGTGGGGCAGGTGCTCGGCCGCTTGCGCGAGTGGGACCGCGCTTCGAGCGCGCGCGTCAACCACTTCGTCGCGAGCTCGCACCACGTCGCGGCGCGCATCCAAAGAGCCTACGGCCGCGAATCGACGGTGATCTACCCGCCGGTCAAGGTCGCGCCCGCGCCAGAGTCGGCGCCAGCGCCGGCGTCGACGGCCGCCGCGCGGGGCAATGCGCGTCGCACCGCGGGCGAGCCTTCCTCCCCGCTCGAACCCTTCTACGTCACCGTCTCCCAGCTCGTGCCCTACAAGCGCGTCGACCTCATCGTCGAGGCGTTCCGGTCGCTGCCCGGCCGCCGGCTCGTGGTGATCGGCGACGGTCCGGCGCGCGAGCGGATCTGCGCGCTCGCAGGTCCGAACGTGCGGATCGCCGGCCGCGTGCCCGACGACGAGCGGGACCGCCTGCTCGCGCGCGCCACTGCGTTCGTGTTCGCGGCCGAGGAAGACTTCGGAATCGCACCACTCGAAGCACAGGCCCGTGGAACGCCGGTCATCGCGCTCGGCCGAGGCGGCGCGCTCGAGACGATCCGCGGGCTCGACGACGCATCGCCGACGGGCGTCCTGTTCTCCGAGCAAAGCGCCGCCGCCATCGTGGAGGCCGTGCGCACCTTCGAAGCCCATCGCGACGGCATCGACGCGGCCGCGTGCGCCTCAAACGCCCTGCGGTTCTCGGCGGCACGCTTTCGCGACGAGTTCGGGTCCTTCGTTCGCGCGCGCCTCAGTGAATTCACCGAATCGCGCGCCGCCGCATGACCCGCAGCCTGATCAAGCCCTATTCGACGCTGTTCGACGCCGCGGTGCGGGTGTTCGACCCGGTACTGATCGCAGCGACCGGCGTGGTCGCCTATCGCCTCTACCTTGGCGGCTGGAATCCGCCGGTAAGCTACGTGCTTGCCATCGCGCTCGCGGCCGCCCTCGCCGCCTCGCTGATGCCGATGCTCGGGCTCTACCAGTCGCAGCGCGGCGTCACGTTTGCGACCGAGCTTGCCGCGATCTTCACGGCCTGGCTCGCGATCGCCGTCACCGGCAGCGTGTACTTTTTCTTCACCAAGACCGGCACGCACTTTTCGCGTGGATGGGCACTGATCTGGGTCGTGGGCGGCTTCACGCTGCATGCGGCGACGCGTGCGGCGCTTCGCCTCGAGCTTCGCCGCCAGCGCCGCCTGGGACGGAACCTGCGCCACATCGTCGTCGTCGGCGCGCGTGATCACGGCCGCAGCGTCGCCGCGCGCCTGCGCTCGGCGGCGTGGAGCGGGTTCGCGGTGCGCGCGTACTACGACGACGACCCCGCGCTGATCGGGACGACGCAGGACGGCATTCCGGTCCGTGGGCCGATTGCGGCGCTCGCGCGGGACCTGCGCAGCGAGCCCGTCGACCAGGTGTGGATCGCGCTGCCGCTCGCCGCCGAGAAGCGCATCCGCGAATGCGTCGACAGCCTGCGGCAGACCCCGGTCGTCGTGCGCTTCGTGCCGAACCTGCAGGGATTCCATCTGCTGAACCATTCGATCGGCGACATCGCCGGCATGCCCGTCCTAAGCCTGACCGACTCGCCCCTCGATGGAATCCGCGCTTCGTGGAAGGCGATCGAGGATTACGCACTCGCCGCGCTGCTCCTCGTCGCGCTGTCGCCGCTCCTCGTGGTCATCGCCATCGGCATCAAGCTGAGCTCGCCGGGCCCGATCGTCTTCCGCCAGGAGCGCGTGACGTGGAACGGGCGCCACTTCCCGATGTTCAAGTTCCGCACGATGACAGTCGATACCGAAGCACATTCCGGCCCGGTGTGGACGACCCTCGACGACCAGCGCGCGACGCGCTTCGGCGCAGTCCTGCGCCGTTTCAGCCTCGACGAGCTGCCACAGCTCGTCAACGTGCTTCGCGGCGAGATGTCACTGGTGGGGCCGCGGCCCGAGCGCCCCGAGTTCGTGACGGCGTTCCGGACGCAGGTGCCCGATTACATGCAGAAGCACCTCGTCAAGGCCGGCATCACCGGCTGGGCGCAGGTGAACGACCTGCGCGGCGATAGCGACCTCATGCTCCGCATACAATACGACCTCTACTACATCGGGCACTGGTCGCCGTGGTTTGACTTGCGCATCCTCGCGCTCACGTTTTGGCACATCCTGACCTCGCGCCACGCGCACTGACGATCTGGATCGCGGCGCTCGCGGTTGCCGTGCTCGCGTATCTCGCCGCCGCCAAGCCCGGTCCGTGGTACTCGCGGGTGCCGGAGATCCGCATCGCACCTTCGTCGCTGCAGCTCGCGCGTGGCCAGGGGGTGCTCATCCGGGATGCGCTGGTCATCGAGCGGACCGCCGGCGACGGCAATGCCGTCGTCTCGACCGCAACGAATCTCGCCGCGCGCGATTACGCACGCGTGGCGTGGCGTGTCCGTGGCGTCGCGCCCGGAACGACCGGCTTCCTGCTGTGGAACACCGACGTCGAGCCGGACCGTGTCAATCGGATGGCGCTCACCACCCAGGGAGGCACGCTCCTTCCCGCAGACGCGTCATCCGACCCACACTGGCTCGGGAACATCCGTGGCATCGCGCTCGTGCTCCATGGAGAGCTCGAGCGCCCGGTCGAAATTCTCGGCGCGGAGGCGGGGAGCGGCGATGCGCTCGAGACCCTTCGAAGCCGCGTGCGCGAGTGGCTCGGCTACGCGCGCTGGAGCGGCAGCTCGATCAATACGGTCGCGGGCGGGGCCGATGGCGTTCTGCTGCCGCTGCCACTGCTGCTGTTCGCGACACTCGTCGTCGCTTCAGCGGCGCTCGCGGGGCTCGCCTGGCGCCGCGGGCGCGCCGAAGCGGTCCCGGCAACCGCGAGCATCGTCTCGATCGCGCCCTCGATGGTGCTCCTCTTCCTCGTATCGTGGCTCGTGCTCGACGCACGCTGGACCTTCGAGCTCGCACGGCACGTGCACGACGATGGCCTGCGCTTCGCCGGCAAGACCCCGGCGGCGAAGCACCTCGCGCTCGAGGATGGCGCGCTCTTCGCGTTCGCCGAGAAGGCGCGTGCAATGCTGCCACCGATCGCTGCCGATGCGCCCGATACTCCCGACGCTCGCGACATCCCCGGCACGCGCAATCCTCCCGATCCACCCGATGGGGCGCCGAGCGGCGTCGCCCGCGTGTTCGTCGTCGCGGATTCCGCCTACCTGCGCGGACGCGCGGCGTACCTCTTCCTGCCGTGGAACGTGTGGTCCGACCGCTGGCAGAACACGCTTCCGCCGGCCGACCAGCTGCGCCGCGGCGACTGGATCGTCGTCTACCAGCGGCGGGGCGTCGCGTACGATGCAGCGACGCACCGTCTGCACTGGGAGGGCGGCAGCGAGCTTCCCGCCGACCTGAAGCTCCTCGACCACGGCGGTGCGCTGTTCGAGCTGCGTTGAGCCCGTCATGGCGCCACGCAGGATGAACCGCCGCGAAGGAATCGCTCGATGATCGATGCGTTGCGGCTTGCGGCAGGCTGGCTGCTCGCCTGGCTCCTCGGGGTCGGGATCGTCGCGGCGCTCGCACCATGCAGGAAAGGTGTCGGCGCGGCGGTGCCCGCTCGACGAGCGGATACCCGCACCGCGACCTGGCGCGGCGATGCGGTGTGGACCATCGGAAGCGGCTTTTTCGCCGGTGCGTTCGTGCTCACCGTCTGGATGCGAATCCTCTCCGCGGCACACGTGCGGTTCTCGGTCGCGTCGATCGCAGCCCCGCTCGCGATCGCGACGCTCGCGCTCCTCGCCCTCGCGTATGCTCGGCGAAGATCCCGCAATCTGGCTGTCGTCACCGGTACCGGCAACGACGTTGTAGCCGCCAACGCCGCGCCGCGCGGACCCGACACCCCGCTCTCCAACCCCCTGCGGGCGTTGTGGTGGGCGCTTGCCGCGTGGCTCGCCGCGCGCTTCGTCATGCTCCTCCTCGAAGTCGTCCGTATTCCCCTCTATCCGTGGGACGCGTGGGAGCAATGGGCGACGAAGGCGCGCGTCTGGTATGCGTTCGGACGCATCGTGCCGTTCGTCGACGTGGGCGCGTGGTTCGCCGCGCACGGCACCGCGTGGACCGACGCATCCCCCGCCTACCCGGCAACCATCCCGCTGTGGCAGGTGTGGTCATCGATCGCGCTGGGCCGCTGGGACGACGCGCTGATGAACCTGCCGTGGTGGCTCACCGGGGTCGCCCTCGCGCTCGCCGTGTACGGTGCCGTGCGCCGCTCGGGCGCGTCGGCGCTCGCCGCGATGGTCGGCGCGTGGCTCGTCTCGTCGCTGCCGCTCGCCAACGTCCACGTGGCGCTCGCGGGCTACGCCGACCTGCCGATGGCCGGCTACTACGCGCTCGCCGCACTTGCGCTGTGGCGCTGGGCCGAAGCGCGGCGCATGGGCGACGCCTTGCTCGCGCTGGTGCTGGCGGTGGCGTGTCCGTCGATCAAGACGCCGGGAATCGTCTGGGCGCTGACCCTCGCCCCTGCAGTGCTCGTCACGCTCCTGCCGAAGCGGGGGCTGCGCCTCGTCGGCATCGGCCTCGCGATTGCCGCCTTCGTGCTGCTCGTCCTCGCGCGCGCGCACCCGCAGGTACTGGGCTACCGGCTGCACCTCGATTTCGCACCCGCGTGGGAAGGCCTCGCCGACAGCTTCTTCCTGCTCGGCAACTGGAACCTGCTGTGGTACGCGGTCCTCGCCTGCGCAATCGTCATGTGGCGCGATCTCACGCAACGGCCGCTGCTGCCGCTGAGCCTCGTGCTCGGAACCGGCATCGCGTTCCTCGCCGTGGTGTTCGCGTTCACCAATGCGCGCAACTGGGTGAGCGACCAGACGACGATCAATCGGGCCGTACTGCACATCGCTCCGCTTGCTGCCGTGTGGAGCGTGCTCCTTTGCGTGCGCTGGCTCGACCGGCACGGGCTCGCCCATGCGAAAGCTGCCTGACGTTCAACCCGCGCGGGCCGTCACTGCTCGGCGGGGTCGAGCAGCTGCGCGAACGCCGTAATCGGCTCGGGCCGGTCGAAAATGCGTGAACGCCCGGCACGAAGGCGTGCGGCGAGCTCGCGTTGCCAGTCGCGATCACGAATGAGGCGCGTCGCGATCGCGACATAGTCCGCCTGGGCCTGCGCGATGAGCTCGTGAGCGTCGGCGATGCCCAGCATCGCCGCGCTCTGCCGCCCGCGCATGAACGCTCCGGGCAGCGTCACAATGGGCAGCCCGCAGGCGAGCGCATCGAGGCTCGTGTTGCCGCCCGACCAATGCAGCGTATCGAGCATCGCGTCGCAGACGAGATTGACGCGAAGGTAGTCGTCATGCGTCATCGACGGCAGCACGGTGATGCGCGCCGGTGCGACCCCATGGAGCTCGAGTGCCGCCCGAAGGCGCCGCGTGAACGCTGTGGTGATGCGCGGGTGGCGTCCTTCGAAGAGCACGAGCTGCGCGCGCGGACTGGCGGCGAGGACGGCCGCGAAGAGCCCATCGTTATCAGGATGAATCTTGAAGAGCGACTGCGGACACAGGACGAGCGGAACGTCACCGGGCAAGCCGAACTTCGCCCGCGAACCCGCATCGGGCAGCGTCGGCATGCGATAGCGTGTGCCGATGCCCGGCAGCAGGAGCAGCGGTTCCACGTAGTGCGACGGACCATCCGCCGGCTCCATCGCCGCACAGGTGATGAAGCCGTCGATCGTCCCGTGCCCGCTCGTCACCGGGTGTCCCCAGCCGGCGAGCTGGCGCGGAGCGAGACGCAGCGCGGCAAGCGCGAACGAGACGTGATCCATGCCGAGTTCGGGGTAGACGAGCACGTCGAGCCGGTCGCCGCGAATGGCCGCCGCGATGCCGGACGGACGCCCGGCCGCGCCGGTGAACGCCCTGAACACGTCGGCACGCCGCTGGATCTCGCCGGTGAGCGCGTCGGACCCCGGGTACAGGTGGTAGACGAACACCTCGAAGCGCTCGCGCGCGAGATCGGTGATCCACGAACGGAAGTAGCGGCCGGCGGTGCCGTCGCGGAAGAAAGCCGAGGCAAAGCCGACGCGAACGCGCGGGGAGGGACGACGCTTCTTCGCACCCGGTACCGTACCGCCCGGGCCGCCTGCCCTGCCCGAAATCGCGGAACGCACGGGTGTCGGCGCCGCCTGCGATCCTGCCGGGGCGGCGAGCGCAAGCGCGCGCGCAGCGAATGAGGCGTAGCGCGCCTGCAACGCGCGATCGTCGCAGCCCTGGTAGGCGAGCAGGAAGTTCGACCAGCGCAAGCCGTCGACGACCTGATCGGCGTTGAGCCCGGCGACCCGTGCGCCGACGTCGGCTTCGAGTGCGGCGACACCTTCGGCGTAGCGGCCGCGCGCAGCGTCGAGCGACGCCCTGTCGGCGTAGATCATCGGCAGCGCGAGCGCCGCACCGAGCGCTCCGCGCAGATCGCGGCGATCGAGTTCGTACGCGCGGCGAAATGCTGCGCGCGCTTCGGTCATCTCGTCGCGTTCGCTGTGGATACGCGCGAGGTTCAGCCACTCGCCGGCACTCGCCGCAGGCGCCATCGCAATCGCGCGTTCGTAGAGCGCGGCCGCCTCGTCAAGCGCCCCGCGCTCGCGCAGCACCCCGGCGAGGAGCACAGCAACCGTGCGCGCCAGGGAAGGCGGAGGATGGCGCGCCAGCGCATCTCGCGCGAAGCGCTCCGCGTCGCTGAAGTCACCCGCGTCTCGCGCGGCGAGCGCGAGGTTGGCGAGCGCCAGCGCGTAGCCTGGATCGAGTTCGACTGCGCGCCTGAATGCGGCGTGGGCATCGCTGCTGCGGCCGAGTGCACGCAACGCGTTGCCGAGGTTGTTGAACGCGCGCGCGTTGCCGGGCTCGATCGCCACCGCATGGGCGAAGGCATCGAGCGCCCTGTTCGCATCACCCGTCTCGCCGCAAAGAATGCCGAGCCGCTGCCACGCCTGTGCGAAGGCGGGCTGAAGCGCCACCGCCCGCTCGAGGCCCGCCCGGGCGGCAGCGGCGTCGCCCGCGGCCTCGGCAAGCTCGGCATGAGCGAAGTGCGCGAGCGCGTTGCCCGGGTCCGTGGTGAGCGCGCGCGCGATCTCGGCACGCTGCGCCGCGGCGTCACCGCGCCGCTTCGCTTCGGCGGCGCGCTGCAGATGCGCCTGCGAACGCTCGAAGGCGCTGGTCATTGGGCAATGCCGGACGACTCCTGCGCGCCCGCCGGACTCGCCGCACCATCCTGGGGCCGGATCCCGGCACCGGCGATAGCTTCCGGTGCGCGCAGTTCGAGCGCCGCGACGTAGGCGCGCTCGAGGTTCCTGGTATGGGTCACCATGTCGGTCAGCGCGGAGCCGGCGGTTCCCGCGCGGATGCGCTCGCGCACCGCCCGCATGAACGATGGATCGGAGGCGAGGCGTGCGGCGATCTCGACGTACTCGGGGCCCGTCTGCGCGACGGTCTCGGTGACGCCGAGGTTGGCAAGAATCGAGTGGCTCGAGCGCTCGCCGTGGCGGCGGCCCACGAGCGTCACGACGGGTACGCCCATCGCGAGCGGCTCGAGCGTGCCATTGACTCCGCCGTAGGGCATCGGGTCGAGGACGAAGTCGACCTCGCGGTAGCGTGCAAGGTCGATCGCATCGTCGCCGCTGTGCGGCACGAACACGATGCGCGCCGCGTCGAAGCCAGCCGTGGCGGCAAGACGCCGGTACGCCGGCTCCGTGCGCGAATCGAGCGGTGAGAATGCGAGCACCGCGTGCGGGATCCGCTGCAGCACCTCGCGCCACAGCGCGAGGCAGCGCTGCGACAGCTTGAGGGGCGTGACGAACGCGCCGATGACGATGCGTCCGCCGCGGTCCGCGGGCGCAGCCGGTTCGGCCGCAACCAGGTGGCGCCACGGATAGACGCAACCTTCCATCACCAGCGGGGCCTCGAGATCGTCCGGGAAACTTCCCGCAAGATCGGCGTAGTGATCGGTGAGCTTGAAATCAATCGACGCGAGCCCCGTGGTGCCCGCGCTCGCGACATGCGTAATCTGCACGCGTGCAGGCTTCAGTGCGAAGACGCCGGCGCGGGCACCTTTGGTGTGCGTCGAGAGGTCGACGAGGAGATCGAGATCGTCCGCGGCGATGCGCCGAGCGGCGGCGACCTCGCTCATCGTGCTCACGTCGGCGAAGTGATCGAACGCCGTGACGATGCGTGTCGTCCAGGCGTCGCGTCGTCCATCGGTCGTGTAGCCGAAGACCTCGAAATGCGCGTGATCATGCTGACGCAGCACCTCCCACATCATCTTGCCCATCACGTGGTTGCGGAAGTCGCCGGAAACGTAGCCGATCCGCAGGCGCCCCGGCCGGCGCACCGGGACACGCGGCCACGGCTCGCCGTAGGTCCTTCGCGCGAGGTCGTTGTGCAGGCGGGCGTAGCGGGTGATGAGCTCGGGTTCGACGTCGACGTAGAGCAGCAGAAAGAGAAGCTGCTGCAGCGCATCGAGGAACTCGCCCGCATCGCGCGTCGCGAAGCGATCGTGCCGCAGGCCGTCGAGCGTGCGATCGAGGAGCCCATGATCGCCGGTCCACGCGGCGACCTCGATGGCCATCGGCGCGACGGCGATGTGACCGGCGCAGTGCTCGTGGAAGCGCCGGAAGTGAGCGATCCAGTCGTCGATCCGGCCCGCGGCAAAGAGCGTCTCTCCGAGCGCCTTGTACGCGTCGACATGTGCCGGAGCGAGCTCGAGCGCGCGCGTGAACGCCTTCACCGCAGCGCCGGCCCGGTGCCGCCGATCGAACGCGACACCGAGGTTATAGTGCGCAGCCGCGAGTCCGGGATCGAGCGCCGCCGCGCGCCGCCACGCTCGCATTGCGCCGTCGAGGTCTCCCTGCTGCTGCATTGCGACGCCGTGGTTGTAGTGCGAGTCCGCGTGATCGGGCTCGAGCGCGAGCGCCTGGGCGAAGGCCGGCGCCGCGGCGGCCCCTTCGCCTCGGGCGAGCTCGGCCTGCCCCAGCGCGCGCCAGAGCGAAGCGGACCGCTTCGAGCCGCCGAATGTGCGGTGCTGCTCGAGTCCCGCACGGGCGACCGCGACGGCATCCGCTGCAAGACCGTGCGCCGTCATCGCCTGCACGAGCGCCGTGCGCGCGTCGGCGTAGCCTGGAGCGGCTCCGATCGCCGCGCGAAGGTCGGCGAGCGACTGCTCGGTGTTGCCGCGGCTGCGTTCGAGCATCGCACGAAGGTACAGCGTCTGCGGATCGTCGTGCTGCTGCGCGAGAATCGCGTCGTAGCCCGCTCGCGCGAGGTCGAAGTTGCCGTCGCGGTGCGCGATCACCGCGGCATCACGCCTCGCCGCAAGCTCGGCGGGCGAGGCCGTGTTCCCTGCACCGTACGCGGTGCCGTCCGGGGCGGTAGCGTCGCCTGCATCCGCTCCTCCCTCCAAAGCCTTCGCCTCGTCCGCGAGTGCTGCGGCGAGCTCACCCGCGTCGCCGGTGAAGACGCGATCGGTGACGCTTTGCAGTGCGAGTGCCGCGGCTTCCCCGTAGCTCCACAACCGGCGGGCAGGGCGCAGCGCGAGCACGGTTCCGGACGCATGGCCGAGTCCGCCGGTATCGACCAGCACGTCGAAGTCGTGCGCGGCGAGCACTCGCGCGGCAGCATCGGGGTCGTGCGGGAGCGTCGCAACGTCGATGACGGCCACGTCGAAGCTCGTGCCGTCGATCGCCAAATCGCGGGCTCCGGCCGGACGCAGCACCCCCACGCGCAAACGCCCTGGTCCCGCCCGCCGCGGCCAGCACGCAGGGGCCGAACCCGCCGCCAACGCCATGCAGACAGCCTCGTAGCGTGCAGCGACGAGCCTCGCGCGATCGTCGACCCCCGCTCGCGCAAGGTCGAGTGCCACCGACCGGAGCGCATCCTCGGTGCCACGAAGCACCGGGCCTTCGGAAGCCGTACGAAATGCGGCGTCGAGCGCGACGTGCAGAAGGTCGCTGGCCGGGCCGCTCGCAGGAAGCCGCGGCTCCGGTCTGGCTCGGGCGAGTTGCAACGTCACCCCGGCGACGAGCGCAAGCGGCCACGGCTCGCGCACGCCGAAGGCGTCATGCAGCGCGCGCTCGGCATCGCCGTTATCAGCGTCGGCAGCATCGGCGCCGTACCCGCGCGCAGCGTCGAGCATCACGATGAGGCGACGTGTACGCCTGCCCTTCGGATGGAGCGCAAGCAGCGCCTTCGCCGCATCGGCGGCCTCGTCGAAGCGACCGAGCATTGCGAGAGCGTCGGCAAGCGCGCGCTGCATGACGCCTTCGGCGTGCGCGAGCCGTGGCCGCTTGCGCTCGTCGCCGGGGTGACGTTGCAACTCGCCCGAGCCAGACCGGAGCCGCGGCTTCCTG
>JAFEDF010000229.1 GCA_018241785.1 Pseudomonadota bacterium
GCGTTCTCGGCGTGCACCAACATGCCGCGCTTCGGCGAGCGCCACATCCTGACCGACGAGCAGATCCGCGACGTCGTGGCGCTCCTGATGGACCCGAACTCGCCGGTCAACCACTGAGCCGCGCCGTGCAGTGAGACGCCGCGACTTCCTGCAGGGGATCGCCGCGGCGGCGCTCGCCGGGTTGCCGGTCGACCGCGTCCGCGCCGAGGGCCCGGACGCGCAGGCGGCGGCGCACTTCTACGACGCGCTGCCGCCGTTCGGCAACGTCGGCATCCTGCACATCACCGATACGCACGCGCAGCTCCTGCCGATCCGCTTTCGCGAGCCGTCGGTCAACCTCGGCGTCGGCGCTGCGCGCGGCCAGCCGCCGCACCTCGTCGGCGAAGCGCTGCTGCGTCATTTCGCGATCGCCCCCGGCACGCGCGACGCGCATGCGTTCACCTGCCTCGATTTCGAGCGCGCATCGCGCGCGTTCGGCGCGATGGGCGGCTTCGCCCAGCTCGCGACACTCGTGAAGCGCCTGCGCGCGGCGCGGCCGGGATCGCTCCTCCTCGACGGCGGCGACACCTGGCAGGGCTCGGCGACGGCGCTGTGGACGCGCGGGCAGGACATGATCGACGCGCAGAAGCTCCTCGGCGTCGACGTGATGACGGCGCATTGGGAGTTCACCTACGGCTCCGAGCGGGTGAAGGAGGCCGTCGCGAAGGACCTCGCCGGCCACGTCGACTTCGTCGCGCAGAACGTGCGCACCGCCGACTTCGACGACCCGGTGTTCAAGCCCT
This sequence comes from Pseudomonadota bacterium, assembly GCA_018241785.1. GTDB lineage: Bacteria > Pseudomonadota > Gammaproteobacteria > Burkholderiales > Casimicrobiaceae > VBCG01. The sequence continues at coordinate 783 of JAFEDF010000229.1, forward strand.
ACGTCATGAAGGAGGTGAACGGGATTCGGGTGGCGATCGTCGGGCAGGCGTTTCCGTATACGCCGATCGCGCATCCGCGCTACCTGATGGCCGACCTCACCTTCGGCATCCGCGACCAGGACCTGCAGAAGGCCGTCGACGAGGCGCGCGGCAAGGGCGCGCAGGCGGTGCTGCTGCTGTCGCACAATGGCATGGACGTCGACCTGAAGCTCGCGTCGCGCGTCTCGGGCATCGACGTGATCCTCGGCGGCCACACGCACGACGGCGTGCCGCAGCCGACGGCCGTCACCAACCGCGGCGGCAGGACGCTCGTCACGAACGCCGGGAGCAACGGCAAATTCGTCGGCGTGCTCGACCTCGACGTTCGCGGCGGCAAGGTCGCCGATGCGCGCTACCGGCTCCTGCCGGTGTTCGCCGATCTTCTTCCTGCCGATGCCGCGATGGCCGCGCTGATCGAGCGCGTGCGCACGCCCTACCGCGCGAAGCTCGACGAGCCCCTCGCCGTCAGCGAGGGGCTTCTCTACCGCCGCGGCAATTTCAACGGCAGCTACGACCAGCTCATCCTCGACGCGCTGATGGCCGAGAAGAACGCCGAGATCGCGCTGTCGCCGGGCTTTCGCTGGGGGACGACGCTCCTGCCCGGCGACACGATCCGCTACGAGCGCCTGATGGACCAGACGGCGATCACCTATCCATGGGTGACGGTCACGCCGATGACCGGCGCTGTGATCAAGACGATCCTCGAGGACGTCGCCGACAACCTGTTCAATCCCGACCCCTACTACCAGCAGGGTGGCGACATGGTGCGCGTCGGCGGCATGCGCTACGCGATCGACCCGAATGCGCCGATGGGCAAGCGGATCACCGCGATGGAGCTCGCGGGGAAGCCGATCGACGCCGCGAAGACCTACACGGTCGCGGGCTGGGCCCCGGTCTCCGAAGCCGCGCGCGACGCGCACCTCGAGCCCGTGTGGGACGTCGTCGCGCGCTGGCTGCGCGCGACGAAGACGGTGTCACCCCGCACCCCGCTGCAGCCGAAGCTCGTCGGCATCCGCGACGATCCCGGGCTCGCGGCGTAGTCCTATTTCACCGTCACGCGCGCGAAGCGGCGCTTGCCCGCCTGCACGACGACGGTCGTGCCTGCCGCGACGACGAGCGCGCGGTCGATCACCGTGTCGCCGTCGACGCGCAACCCGCGCTGCGCGATGAGGCGCAGCGCTTCCGACGTCGACTCGACCACCCCCGCCTGTCTCGCGAGCTGCGCGATCGGCATGCCGGGGCCGCCCGCGTGGAGCGTCACTTCCGGCATGTCGTCCGGAACCTTGTGCTCGCGAAAGCGCGCTTCGAATCCGGACAGCGCGGCCTCGGCCGCGCCCTTCGAGTGGAAGCGCGCGACGATCTCCTGCGCGAGCATCACCTTCGCGTCGCGCGGATTGCGCCCGGCCTCGCACTCGCGCCGGAGCGCCGCGATCTCGCCTGCATCGCGAAACGACAGGAGGTCGTAGTAGCGCCACATCAGCGTGTCCGAGATCGACATCAGCTTCCCGAACATCGAGGCGGGGGCCTCGGTGATGCCGACGTAGTTGTCGAGCGACTTCGACATCTTGTTGACGCCGTCGAGGCCTTCGAGGAGCGGCAGCGTCAGGATGCACTGTGGCTCCTGCCCGTAGTGGCGCTGCAGCTCGCGCCCGACGAGCAGGTTGAACTTCTGGTCGGTCCCGCCGAGCTCGACGTCGGCCTCGAGCGCAACCGAGTCGTAGCCCTGTGCGAGTGGATAGAGGAACTCGTGGATCGCGATCGGCTGCTCGGACTTGAAGCGCTTCGCGAAATCGTCGCGCTCGAGCATCCGCGCGACCGTGTAGCGCGCGGCGAGGCGGATCATGCCGTCGGCGCCGAGCGCGGAAAGCCACTTCGAGTTGAACGCAACCTCGGTCCGGTCGCGGTCGAGGATCAGGAACACCTGGTCGGTGTAGGTCTTCGCATTGGCGTCGATCTCCTCGCGCGAGAGCGGCGGGCGCGTCACGTTGCGCCCGGTCGGGTCGCCGATCAGCCCGGTGAAGTCGCCGATCAGGAACACGATCCGGTGCCCGAGGTCCTGCAGCTGGCGCAGCTTGTTGAACTGCACGGTGTGGCCGAGGTGGAGATCGGGCCGCGTCGGATCGAAGCCCTCCTTGATCGTCAGCGGCTCGCCACGCGCGAGCTTCGTGCGGAGCTCCGTCTCGACGAGGAGCTCGTCGGCGCCGCGGCGGAACACCGCGACGTGATGGTCGACGTCGAAGCTCATCGCACGCCGGTTCGCACCGGTGCCGTGCGCAGGAGCCTCGACTCCGGCCCGCGCAGCGGCGCAGTCGAACGATGGTTCATCGATCCCGACCGGCGGTCGCGACGCCGGCCGTTCATGCTCTTGTCATGGCGGCTCAGCCTGCTACAATCGCGGCCGGAGCCAGCGGCAATCGGCCCCGTCGCCGTACTCGCAGTAAGCATCGTTCTGGTTGTCATCGGTGGAAGCGCGTTGACCTGCGCGCCGGAAGCGCTTTTTGAATACGAACAATCGCCCGATTCTAGCGCAGGGACTTCGACGGACATCGGCGTCGGCACGCGCGCTCGCGGCCCGTCTCGCGGCCGGCGTGCGCCCGATCCGCGCTGCCGCCGCGCTCCGCTTCCGTGCGCGGGCCCTCTCACCCGGCCAGACGCTCGCCATTGCCGTCCTCGCACTCTCGGGCGTCGCGGCGTTCGGCATCACGCCGGGTACGACGCTCGATACCACGCCGACGCACGTCGTGACGCGCGAACTCCCGGTGCCGGCATTGGCCGGCGTCGACGGGCCGGACGATCGCTACTGGCGTGAAGAGCGGGTGCGGCGCGGCGACACCATCGGCAGCATGCTCGCCCGCGCCGGCGTCGACGATCCCGGCGCGATGGCATTCCTGCGCACCGACCCCGCCGCGCGGCCGCTCTACCAGCTTCGCCCCGGGCGCGCGCTGCGCGTCGCCACCGATGCCGACGGTGACCTCGTCGCGCTGCGCTTCCTCGCCGGCGGCGGCGAGATGCTGTCGGTCACGCGCGAAGGGGACGCGTTCGCGGTGAAGATGCAGGGTGAGCCCCCCGACGTCCGCGTCGCGCTTCGAAGCGGCGAGATCCAAAGCTCGCTCTTCGCCGCGGCCGACGGTGCAGGCATGCCCGACGCGATCACGCGCGCGCTGATCGACGTCTTCGCGAGCAACATCGACTTCTATCACGACGTGCACCGCGGCGATCGCTTCGCCGTCGTCTACGAGACGCGCTATGCCGACGGTGAGCCGGTCGGCACCGGGCGCATCCTCGCCGCCGAGTTCGACAATCACGGCGTCGCCTACCGCGCGTTCCTGTGGCGCGCGCCCGACGGCAGCGATTCCTACTACACCGACGACGGGCACAGCCTGCACCGCGCGTTCCTGCGCTCGCCGCTCGCGTTCTCGCGCATCACCTCGGGATTCACGCCGTCGCGCTATCACCCGTTCCTGCACAAGTGGCTTGCGCACACCGGGACGGACTTCGCCGCGCCGATCGGCACGCCGGTGCGCGCCACCGCCGATGGCGAGATCGCGTTCGTCGGCCAGCAGACGGGCTACGGCAACGTCGTGTTCATCCGGCACGATGCGACGTACACAAGCGTCTACGCGCATCTGTCGCACTTCGAGACCGGGCTTCGCGTCGGCGAGAAGGTGCAGCAGGGCGACGTGATCGGCTTCGTCGGCATGACCGGCTGGGCGACCGGTCCGCACCTCCACTACGAAATGCGCGTCGCCGGGATTCCGCGCGATCCGATGAAGGTCGCGCTTCCGGCGGCGACTCCGATCACCCCCGACGAGAAGGCCGATTTCGTCGCCGACATCTCGCCGCTCGTGAGCGAGCTCGCGGTCGTCGACCGCATGCCCGTGACCGAGAGGGTGGCCGCCGAATAGGCGAGCGCTCGCGCAGGTGGCGGTCGAGGCTGCGGCAGGGCGGGAACTCTACGCCGGCGTGATGTCCGGCACCAGCCTCGATGGGGTCGATGCCGTCGTCGCCGACTTCGCGCCTGCCTCGGGCGCGGCGTGCGAGTCGCTCGGCGCGGCACACGTTCCCTATCCGACGATGCTGCGCGACGAGCTCGTCGCGCTGCAGACGCCCGGCACGAACGAGCTGACGCGTATCGGTGCTGCCGCCAACCTCCTCGCCGAGCTCTACGCCGATGCGATCGGCAATGCGCTCGCCGCCGCGAAGCTCACCGCGGCCGATCTCTTCGCTGCGGGAGTGCACGGACAGACCCTTCGCCACCGGCCCGACCGCGGCTTCACCTTCCAGCTAAACAATCCCGCGCGCGTCGTCGAGCGCGCCGGTGTGACGGTGGTGGCCGACTTCCGCAGCCGTGACGTCGCCGCTGGCGGGCAGGGCGCGCCGCTCGTCCCCGGCTTCCACGCGGCGATGTTCGCGAAGCCCGGGGTCCACCGCGTGATCGTCAACGTCGGTGGGATCGCGAACATCACCGACCTGCGGGTCGATGGCTCGGTCGGCGGCTTCGACACCGGTCCGGGCAACGTGCTCTCGGACCTCTGGTGCGCGAAGTGTCGCGGCACGCCGTTCGATGCGCAGGGCGCGTGGGCCGCGACCGGCAAGATCGACACCGCGCTGCTCGATACGCTGCTCGAGGATCCATTCTTCGCTGCGCCGCCGCCGAAGAGCACGCACCGCGATCGCTTTACGCTGGCATGGCTCGACGAGCGGCTGGGAAGCGGGGGGCGCCAGGTCGAGGCCGAGAACGTCGAGGCGACGCTGGTCGCGCTCACCGCGCGCACGATCGCCGATGCGATCCGCGCCACCGCGTCGGACGCAACCGAGATCCTCGTCGCCGGAGGCGGCGCGAACAACGCCACGCTGATGGCGGGCCTCGCGCGCGAACTCGCGCCGCGCAGCGTCGGGACGACCGCCGACGAAGGGGTTGCCGTCGAGCAGGTGGAAGCCCTGGCGTTCGCGTGGCTCGCCCGCGAGACGCTCGCCGGACGGCCGGGCAATATCCCCGCCGTTACCGGCGCGAAAGGACCGCGCGTGCTCGGCGCGATCTATCCGCGGGGCTAGGCCGAGAAGCTCGACCCGCAGCCGCAGGTGGTCTGGGCGTTCGGGTTCTTGATGACGAACTGCGCGCCTTCGAGGCCTTCCTGGTAATCGATCTCGGCGCCGACCAGGTACTGGTAGCTCATCGGATCGATCAGCAGCGTCACGCCGTTCTTCTCCATCGACGTGTCGTCCTCGTTGACGGCGTCATCGAACGTGAAGCCGTACTGGAAGCCCGAGCAGCCCCCGCCTGACACGAATACCCGCAGCTTGAGAGCAGGATTGCCTTCCTCGTCGATCAGCGCCTTCACCTTGGCGGCGGCAGCGTCGGTGAAGAGGAGCGGGGCGGGTATGTCGGTCATCGCGTTCATGGGAAGCTCCGTTCGTGCGGCTCCGGTCGCGCCATTATCTCACTGCGCCGGTCGCATGTGTCACCGGCCCCGGGCCCGATGGTCAGGGCAGCACCGGGATCGCTTCGAGCCCCGTCGTCTCCGGAAGCCCGAACATCAGGTTCATGTTCTGGATCGCCTGTCCGGCGGCGCCCTTCACCAGATTGTCTTCGACCGCGACGACGAGCGCGAGATCCGAATCCGGCGGCCGATGGACGGCGATGCGCAGCACGTTGGACGCACGGACGCTCCGGGTGTCGGGAAGCGACCCCTTCGGCATCACGTCGATGAACGGCTCGCCGGCGTAGCGCGCTTCAAAGAGCGCCTGCAGGTCTGCGTCGCGGTCGAGAAGCGGCGCGTAGAGCGTCGCGAGGATGCCGCGGATCATCGGCACGAGGTGCGGCGTGAAAACCACCTTGACGGGAGTCTTCGAACGGCGCCCGAGGCCCTGCACGATCTCGGGATGATGCCGGTGGCCGGCGATGCCGTAGGCGGCGAAGTTGTCGGAGGCCTCGGAGAAACTGAGATTGAGCTCGGCCTTGCGCCCGGCGCCCGACACGCCCGACTTGCAGTCGGCGATCAACCGCGTCGTGTCGACGAGCCCCGCCTCGACGAGCGGCAGGAAGCCGAGCTGCGCGGCCGTCGGGTAGCAGCCGGGATTGCCGACGATGCGCGCGTTGCGGATCGCCTCGCGGTTCATCTCCGGGATGCCGTAGACGGCCTCGGCGAGGAGCTCGGGGCAGGCGTGCGGCATCTTGTACCAGCGCTCGAACTCGGCCGCGTCGGCGAGGCGGAAATCCGCCGCGAGGTCGACGATCCGGACGCCCGCTGCGACGAGCTCGCGCGCCTGGCCCATCGCGACGCCGTGCGGTGTCGCGAAGAAGACGACGTCGCACGAACGAAGATCGGCCTGCGCCGGCTCGACGAACGCGAGATCGACGGATCCGCGCAGGCTCGGGAACATCTGCGCGACGCGCGTGCCGGCGTCCTTGCGCGAGGTGATCGCGCGCACTTCGGCTTGCGGGTGGCGCGCGAGCAGGCGCAGGAGCTCGACACCGGTGTAGCCGGTGCCGCCGACGATGCCGATCCTGATCATGGTCTACGGTGGGGTCACACCTAGCGGGGTCAGGTCTTGCCTTTTGCCCCACCGGGAGGCAAAAGGCAAGACCTGACCCCCTGCGGTTCTGCGGTCAGCGCTTGGAGAACTGCTTGCGGCGGCGCGCCTTGTGGAGACCGACCTTCTTGCGCTCGACCTCGCGCGCGTCGCGCGTGACGAGACCTGCCTTCGACAGTGCCGGCTTCAGTTGCGCGTCGTAGTCGATCAGCGCGCGCGTGATGCCGTGGCGAACCGCGCCGGCCTGGCCCGATTCGCCCCCGCCGGTCACGTTGACCATGATGTCGAAGGTCTTCTCGTGGCTCGTCACCGCGAGGGGCTGGCGCGCGACCATGCGGCCGGTCTCGCGCGTGAAGAACTCGTCGAGCGACTTGTCGTTGACGACGATCTTGCCGTCGCCCCGCTTCAGGAAGACGCGGGCGACCGAGGTCTTGCGGCGTCCGGTGCCGTAGTAGTAGTTGCCGATCATGAGGGTCGTTCTCTGTGCGTGCGTGGCGGCGTCGGCGAGGCGCTCAGACGTCGAGCGTCACCGGCTGCTGCGCCGAGTGCGGATGCGACGGGCCGGCGTAGCACTTGAGCTTCTTCAGCATCGCGTAGCCGAGCGGCCCCTTCGGCAGCATGCCCTTGACGGCCTTCTCGAGCACGCGTCCCGGGAAGCGCGCCTGCATCTCGCCGAACGTCGCCGTGGTGATCCCGCCCGGATAGCCACTGTGCCGGTGATAGAGCTTGTCGTCGGTCTTGCGGCCGGTGACGCGAAGTTTCTCGACGTTGGTGACGACGATGAAGTCGCCGGTGTCGATGTGCGGCGTAAAGATCGGCTTGTGCTTGCCGCGCAGGCGGGCCGCGACTTCGGTCGCCAGACGGCCGAGCACCTTGTCGGTCGCGTCGATCACGTACCAGCCGTGCTTGACGTCGGCGGGCCGTGCGGAATAGGTCTTCATCGGGAGGTCGGTGGTTGACCCGGCGCGGTCGTCCCGGGCAGGGTGGGGGTCACGCGAAGCAAAGCATTGCATTATACGGGTAAGCGGCCGATATCGTCAATGCGATCGCCCGGCCGACGTCTTGGTTGCTGCGGCGCAGAACGATGGGGTGGGACAAAAAAAGGGCGCGACCTTGAAGGCCGCGCCGAGGATTCCACCATAGGAGGAGAATGGAGGAATGTGCTCGCGGTGCCGAAGGAGGAGACGGCGAGGCCGCGAACAGTTGTGAGGATCCCATATTGCGGCGCACAATGCAAGCCTTCGCCACAGATCGTTGCAACCGCAGTGGTTGCCCGGCGAGGCGACGATGACTCTGGAGGAGCGATGAAAACGCGGGTGAAGTGGGTCGACGGGGTGTCCTTCGTGGCCGAATCGGGCAGCGGCCACGCACTGGTCATCGATGGCGCTCCGGAGGCAGGGGGGCGCAACCTCGGCATGCGGCCGATGGAACTGGTGCTCGCCGGGGCCGCCGGCTGCACCGCCTTCGACGTCATGTGGATCCTCAGGAAAGCCCGCCAGCCGGTTGCCGGCTGCGTCGTCGAGGCCGAGGCTGAGCGCGCGACCGAGGACCCGCACGTGTTTACCCGGATCCACCTCAAGTACGCGGTCACGGGCAGCGGGCTCGACCGGCACCAGGTCGAGCGCGCCGTCAAGCTCTCGAAGGACAAGTATTGCTCGGCGACGGCGATGCTCGCGAAGACGGCCGAGATCACCGTCGAGGTCGCGATCAGCGACGCTTGATGGGGTCAGCTTGATGGGGTCAGGTCTTGCCTTTTGTCTGGCCGATGCGGTCAGGCAAAAGGCAAGACCTGACCCCTATCTCAGGAGGCGGATCAGGGACGAGGTGTCCCAGCGCCCGCCGCCCTCCGCCTGGATCCGCGCGTAGAACTGGTCGATCACCGCGGTAAGCGGCAGCGCGGCGCCGTTCGCGCGCGCTTCGTCGAGACAGATCGCGAGGTCCTTGCGCATCCAGTCGACGGCGAAGCCGAAGTCGAAACGGTCGGCGAGCATCGTCTTGCCGCGATTGTCCATCTGCCACGACTGCGCGGCTCCCTTGCCGATGACGTCGAGCACGCGCTCGACGTCGAGCCCCGCACGAACGCCGAAGGCGAGGCCCTCGGCGAGGCCCTGGACGACGCCGGCGACGCAGATCTGGTTGATCATCTTGGTGAGCTGGCCCGCGCCGGACGGGCCCATCAGCGTGACCGCACGGCCGTAACTGGCGAGCACGTCCTTCGCGCGCTCGAAGGGGCCGCTGTCGCCGCCGACCATGATCGTGAGCTGGCCGCGCTCCGCGCCGGACTGCCCGCCGGACACCGGGGCGTCGAGGAAGGCGACGCCGCGCGCGGCAGCGGCCGCGTGAAGCTCGCGCGCGACCGTCGCCGACGCCGTCGTGTGGTCGACCATGATCGCGCCTTCGCGCATCGCGGGGAGCGCCGCCGCGGCGACTTCGCGCACGTCGCGATCGTTGCCGACGCACATCATCACGATCTCGGCGTCCTTCGCTGCGTCGGCCGGGGTCGCCGCAGCGCGGCCGCCGTGCTGCTCCACCCACGCCGCAGCCTTCGCAGCGCTGCGGTTGTACACGGCGACTGCGTGGCCGGCGCGCGCGAGGTGTCCCGCCATCGGGAAACCCATCACGCCGAGGCCGAGGAAGGCGAGCGACCGGCTCATCGTGCGCCTGCGCCGCCGCCGCGGTGGCGAGCGAGCTCGCGCCGCGCGGCCGCGATCGCGCGGCGCACTTGGCGCGGCGCGGTGCCGCCTGGGTGGTCGCGGCTCGCGACCGACCCCTCGAGCGTCAGCACACCGTACACGTCGTCGCCGACGAGGGGTGAGAACGCGCGCAGCGCATCGAGCGGGAGCTCCTCGAGGCCGCAGCCGCGCGTCTCGGCCTCGCGCACCGCGCGCGCGACGGCGTCGTGCGCGTCACGAAACGGCAGCCCCTTGCGCACGAGGTAATCGGCGAGGTCGGTCGCGGTGGCATAGCCCTCACGCGCTGCCTCGCGCATCCGCTCGGCGTCCGGCGTCAGCCCCGTCGCGACGAGCTCGGTCATGATCGCGAGCGTGTCGGCGAGCGTGTCGACGGTATCGAAGAGCGGCTCCTTGTCTTCCTGGTTGTCCTTGTTGTAGGCGAGCGGCTGCGCCTTCATCAGCACGAGGAGTGCCGTCAGGTTGCCGATCACGCGCGCCGACTTGCCGCGCACGAGCTCGGGCACGTCGGGATTCTTCTTCTGTGGCATGATCGAGCTGCCGGTGCAGAAGCGGTCGGCGAGCGTCACGAAGCCGAAGCGCGGCGTCGACCACAGCACGAGCTCCTCGGCGAAGCGCGACAGGTGGATCGAGACGAGCGATGCCGCCGCATTGAATTCGATCGCGAAATCGCGATCGGAGACGGCGTCGATCGAATTCTCCGCCAGCGCTTCGAAGCCGAGCTCGCGCGCGACGCGCATGCGGTCGATCGGAAAACCGGTGCCGGCGAGCGCCGCGCTGCCGAGCGGCAGCCGGTTGACGCGCCGCCGGCAGTCGGCGAAGCGTTCGAGGTCGCGCGCGAACATCGCATCAAAGGCCATCAGGTAGTGGCCGAAGGTGACCGGCTGCGCGACCTGCAGGTGGGTGAAGCCCGGCATGATCGTCGCGGCGTGGCGCAGCGCGAGATCGAGGAGCGCGTGCCGCAGCGCGACGAGCTGCGAGGCAATGGCGTCGATCGCGCCGCGCAGCCACAGGCGCACGTCGGTCGCGACCTGGTCGTTGCGCGAGCGCGCCGTGTGCAGGCGCTTGCCAGCGTCGCCGGCGAGCTCGGTGAGCCTTCGCTCGACGCTGAAGTGCACGTCCTCGTTCTCGAGCTTCCATGCGAACTCGCCGCGCGCGATCTCGCCGCCGATCGTGGCGAGCCCGCGCTCGATCGCAGCGAGGTCGGCGGCCGACAGCACGCCGGTCGCATGGAGCATCCGCGCGTGGGCGAGCGAGCCCGCGAGATCGGCGTCGGCGAGGCGGCGATCGAAGAGCACCGAGGCATTGAAGCGCTGCATCCGCTCGGACATCGGTTCGGCGAAACGCGACGACCAGGTGCCGCTCCGCGGCAGCGGCGGCGCTGCGACCGGGTCGGGGCGCAGTCCGCGCGACGCGCGGCGTCCGCCGCCGGGCCGGGCGGGGCGCTTCGCAGGGCGAGCCCCCTTCTTCGGGGCCGGCATCGGGGTTGTCATCGGCGTGGCGTCGGGGCGGCGTCGGATCGGGCGGAAATGCCCGGAACCGGCACGATGATTGCATCGTCATCCCGCTATGTCGCGGATTATAAGACCCTCCGGCGACCCGCCGGCGCTGCCGGACTTTCGCAACCTGGGAACGGTCCTTCGCGTCCTCGTCGGCGTGAACGCCGCCGCGTTCGTGATCGCGCTCGCCCGCGAGCCCCGGCTCGCCGGGCTCGCCGATCAGTGGGCGGCCATCTCGGGCTACGTCGAGCCGCAACTCTTCGCCGAAGTCCTCGTGCTGTGGATCCTCGCGCCGTGGCTCGCGCGCACGACGTGGCCCGCCGGTGCGGCGGTGATCAGCGCGATCACCATCGTTTGCGCTGCGGCCGTGCACGGGCTCCTCGTCCGGCTCGCGCTCGATGCCGGCAGCGCGTCGCCGGGAACGGCCATGGTCGACTGGCCGCTCGTGCGGCACGTCGCGTTCGCGCTCATCGCCCAGTTCGCGCTCCTCGGCTACTTCAGGCTGCGCGCGCGCGCGCTGTCGCCGGCGATCACCGAGTCGCGCCTCGCCGCGCTGCAGGCGCGCATCCGGCCGCACTTCCTGTTCAACAGCATCACCGCGGTGCTCTCGCTGATGCGTCGCGAGCCGCGGCGTGCCGAGACCGCGCTCGAGGATCTCGCCGAGCTCTTCCGCGTGCTGATGCGCGACAACCGCGAGCTCATCCCCCTCGCCGACGAGGTTGCGCTGTGCCGGCAGTATCTCGACCTCGAGCAGCTTCGTCTCGGCGAGCGCCTCGTCGTCGACTGGAACCTGAAGAGCATGCCCGGCGACGCGATGGTGCCGCCGCTCGTGCTGCAACCGCTGCTCGAGAACGCCGTCTATCATGGCATCGAGCCGTCGACCGCGCCCGGGGTGATCTCGATCAACATCTTCCAGAGCCGCGACGAGGTGCACGCAGTGCTGCGCAACCCGCTGCTGGCCGAGAACGGCAACCATCGCTCGGGCAACCGCATGGCGCTCGCCAACATCCGCGAGCGCTTGGCACTCCATTTCGACGCCGAGGCGAGCCTCGATTCGCGCGCGACGCGCGACGGCTACGAAGTGCACATCCGGATGCCGTATCGAACCAAGAAGCCCGCCGCCGCACAGACGCTGCGCGCCGGCCAGGCGCGGCGCGAACCGTATCTCGGCAACGCGAACCAGAAGCGGCGCGACGCGCCGCCGCTGCGGGCCCTGCCCGGCATGAAGGCCGCCAAGGTGAGCCATGGATGAATCCGCATTGCGCGTGATGATCGTCGACGACGAGGCGCCGGCGCGCCACCGGCTGCGCGAGCTGCTCGAGGATTGCCGCGCGGCGGTTCCGCTCGCCGTCGTCGGCGAGGCGCAGAACGGCCGCGAGGCGCTCGACATCCTGCACGCCGTCGCGGCCGACCTCGTGCTCACCGACATCCACATGCCGGGAATGGACGGCATCGAGCTGGCCCGGCATTTGCTAAAGCTTCAGCGACCACCCGTCGTGATGTTCACGACGGCTTATCCGGAGCATGCGCTGGCGGCGTTCGAAGTGCACGCCGTCGACTACCTGGTGAAGCCGGTACGGATCCAGCGCCTGCTCGACGCATTGCAAAAGGTGCCGCGATTGAAGCCCATGACCTTCGAGAAACTGTCGCAACTTCCGGCCGCGTCCCGGCGCTTCCTTTCCGTCACCGAGCGCTCGCGCGTGGTGCTGATTCCGGTCGAGGAGGTCGTCTACCTCAAGGCCGAGCTGAAGTACATCACCATTCGTACCGTACAACGTGAGCACCTTCTCGAAGAGTCGCTCACCAAGCTCGAGCAGGAATTCGGCGCGCGCTTCGTGCGCGTGCACCGCAACTGCCTCGTCGCGCGCGACTACATCCGCGGCTTCGAGCGGCGAGCGAACATCGAAGGCGACGCGCACTGGGAAGTGCTGCTCCACGGCATCGCCGAGACGCTGCCGGTCTCGCGCCGCCAGCAGTACGTCGTGCGCGAGATCGGGCGCGACGTGATGGCCGGCAGCAAAGCTGCCTGACCGCACGGCGCCGGTTGCGGCCGGCGCCACGACGATCGCCGGCTCCGCGCGGGACGGTCGGTCGTACTGCGATAAACTGCGCGCGGCTCCCATGCGCACTCTCGTCTGCGGCTCGCTCGCGTTCGACACCATCATGGTGTTTCCGGACCGCTTCGCGCGCCACATCCTCGCCGACCAGACGCACGTATTGTCGGTCGCGTTCCAGATCTCCGACATGCGTCGCGAGTGGGGCGGCTGCGCCGGCAACATCGCCTACAACCTGCGGGCGCTCGGCGGCGCCCCGGTGGTGATGGCGACCCTCGGGCAGGACGGCGGAGCGTACCGCGAGCGGCTCGCGAGCCTCGGCATCGCGACCGACGGCCTCACGGTGATCGACAGCGCGTACACGGCGCAGGCCTTCATCATCACCGACCTCGACGACAATCAGATCACCGCGTTCCATCCAGGTGCGATGAATCTGTCGCAGACGAATCGCGTCGGCGACGTGCGCGACGTCTCCCTCGGCATCGTCGCTCCCGACGGCAAGGACGGCATGCAGCAGCACGCGGCGCAGTTCGCCGCCGCCGGAATCCCCTTCCTGTTCGATCCCGGGCAGGGCCTGCCGCTCTTCACCGGGGCCGAGCTCGCGACGATGATCGGGCAGGCATCGTGGCTCGCGGTCAACGACTACGAGGCGCGGCTTCTCGGCGAGCGCACCGGCTGGTCGATCGGCGAGATCGCCGAGCGCGTCGACGCGCTCGTCATTACGCTGGGCGGCGAGGGCTCGGTGATTCACGCCGGCGGATCGACGTGGACGATCCCCGCGGTGCCGCCGACCGAGCTCAAGGACCCGACCGGCTGCGGTGACGCCTACCGCGCCGGGCTCCTGTACGGGATCGCCCAGGGATGGGACTGGGAGCGCACGGGCCGGCTCGCGTCGGTGATCGGTGCGCTGAAGATCGCGAGCCGCGGCGGGCAGAACCACGTGTTTACGCGCGAACTCGTCGCGGCGCGCTACCGCGCGGCGTTCGGCCAACACCTGTGGTGACATGGCGCGGGTGATCGAATCGCCGGGACTCGAGCGCGACGCGCCGGCGGTGGCGCGCCCGGCGACGCGCCGTGGCAGGCTGCGTGCAGCCACCGGGAAATGGCGGACAGCGCGGCAGGGATGGCGCACCGCACGGCAGGGTTGGCGCAGCGTGCGCATGACGGTGCACCTCGCGGCGGGCCTCGCCACGACGGTGTTCGTGTTCCCGCTCGTCTCGACCGACGGGCGCCGGGCGCGCGTTCGAAGCTGGTCGGCGCGCCTGCTGCGCATTCTCGCCGTCGACGTCCGGATGGAGGGCGCGTTGCCGCCCCAAGGAAACCTGCTCGTCGTCGCCAATCACATCTCGTGGCTCGACATCTTCGTGCTGAACGCGATCGGGCCGATGCGCTTCGTCGCCAAGGCCGAGCTCGCGCGCTGGCCGGCGATCGGGCGGCTCATTCGTAACGTCGGCACGCTCTTCGTCGAGCGCGCACGGCGCCACGACGCACACCGTGTCACCGTCGAGACGCGCGACGCGCTGGCGGCGGGCGACATCGTCGCCGTGTTCCCCGAGGGCACGACGACCGACGGTGGCACCGTGCTCCCGTTCAAGAGCTCGCTCCTGCAGCCGATCGTCGACGCAAAGGGCGCGCTGCTGCCGATCGCGTTTCGCTACCGCGGCCACGACGGCGGTTCTTCCACCGCCGCGGCCTACGCCGGCGACACGAGTTTCTTCGAGTCGTTCTGGAGCATCTGCGGCGAGCGCTCGCTCGTCGTCGAGCTCGTCGTCACCGACGCGCTGCCGGCGGCCCTGCGCAGGCGCCACGACCTCGCGCGCGAAGCCGAGGAGGCGATCCGCGCTGCGCTCGTTCGGTAGGGGTCAGGTCTTGCCTTTTGCCTGTCAGGCAAAAGGCAAGACCTGACCCCGCCCTGGGACCTGGAAGACGCGAAGATCGTCGAGACGAAGAGCCGTCAGGCTGCCGCCCCACAGGCAGCCCGAGTCGAGCATCGCGACGTTGGGAGCGAGGGTCAGCCCCAGCGTCGACCAGTGGCCGCAGACGACGTGCACGTTCGCCGTGCGGCGATTCTCGTGCAGGAACCACGCGGCGTAGCCGTCAGGGGCGAACGCCGCGCCGCGCTTCTCGCGAAACTCCATCCTGCCCTCGGCCGTGCAGAAGCGAAGCCGCGTCAGCGCGTTGACGATCGCGCGCAGGCGGTCGTAGCCGGCGAGCTCGTCGGACCACAGCGAAGGCTCGTCGCCGTAGAGGACGCGCAGGAATTCGCTGCGCTCGTCGCCGGCGAGTACCGGCTCGACTTCGCGGGCGAGCGAAAGCACGTCGGCGCTCGTCCATTGCGGCAACACGCCTGCATGCACCATCAGCCAGCCGTCTTCGGCGACGGCGAACGGGCGCCGCGCGACCCAGTCGAGCAGGCGCTCGCGGTCGGGTGCTTCGAGGATGTCGTCGAGCGTGTCGCCGCGGTGCGCCTTGCGGTGCCCGGCGGCGACGGTGAGAAGGTGCAGGTCGTGGTTGCCGAGGACCGTCGTTGCGCATTCGCCCAGCGCGATCACCTCGCGCAGCACCGCGAGCGACGCGGGACCGCGGTTGACGAGGTCGCCGACGAGCCACAGGCGATCGCGCCCGGGCGCGAAGCCAACGAGCGAGAGCAGATCGCAGAATTCGGCGTGACAGCCCTGGATGTCGCCGATCGCGTAGAGCGCCATGAAGTCGCAGTCCGACCCTATAATCGCGGCGCATTGTAGCAACGCACGCCATCTTTCCTCGATGCACTCCCTCAACGCCGCGCAGCGCGAGGCGGTTCGCTACGACCGCGGACCGCTCCTCGTGCTCGCCGGCGCGGGGAGCGGCAAGACTCGCGTCATCGCGGCGAAGATCGCGCACCTCGTCGAGCGCGGGACCGCAGCCTCGTCGATCGTCGCGATCACCTTCACCAACAAGGCCGCGCGCGAGATGCGCGAGCGCGCGCGCGGCATGCTCGCGCGCGCCGGCCACGCGGCTGCGGCGAACGATGTCCGCATCTCGACCTTCCACGCGCTCGGTCTCTCGATCCTGCGCGCCGAGCACCGCGCACTCGGGCTCGCGCAGCGCTTCACGATCCTCGATCCGTCCGACCTCGAGCCGATCGTCGCCGAGCTCGTTGCCACCGCCGACCGCGGGCGCGCACGCGCGGCCCACGTGCGGATCAGCCGCTGGAAGAACGCGCTCGTGACGCCCGCGGAGGCGCTCGGCAGCGCCGCATCCGACGACGAGCGTATCGCCGCGAAGGCGTACGCGCGTTACGGCGAGACCCTTCGCGCCTGGCGCGCGGTCGACCTCGACGACCTCATCGTGCTGCCGCTCGAGCTCTTCGTGCGCGACGCCGCGGCAAAGGAACGCTGGCAGAGGGGAATCGCGCACGTCCTGATCGACGAATACCAGGACACCAACGCGGCGCAATACCGGCTCTTCCGCATGCTGACCGCCCGCACCACGCCGTTCACCGCCGTCGGCGACGACGACCAGGCGATCTACGGCTGGCGCGGTGCCTGCGCCGACAATCTCGCCGCGCTCGCGCGCGACCATCCGAACCTCGAGGTGATCAAGCTCGAGCAGAACTACCGCTCGACCGTGCGCATCCTGCGCTGCGCGAACGCACTGATCGGCAACAACCCGAAGGTCTTCGACAAACGGCTGTGGACCGAGCTCGGCCACGGCGACCCGCTCTGCGTGACCGCGGCCGCGGACGAGGACGACGAAGCCGAGCGCGTCGTCGCGGCGATCCTCGCGCACAAGTTCGAGCATCGCACGCGCTTCGCCGATTATGCGATCCTCTACCGCGGCAATCACCAGGCACGGCCGTTCGAGACTGCGCTCCGCGCGAAAGCGGCACCCTACGAGGTGTCCGGAGGAACGTCGATCTTCGAGCGCAGCGAGATCAAGGACATCGTCGCCTATCTGCGGCTTATCGCCAACGACGACGACGACCCGGCCTTCCTGCGCGCGATCGCAGCACCCCGGCGCGGGATCGGCGAGGCCAGCCTCAAGGCGCTCGGTGCGATCGCCGCGGCGAAGCACGTGTCGCTCTTCGAGGCGGCGTTCACGCCGGAGGCCGAAGCGGCGATCGGGCCGCGGCCGCGCGCGGAGCTCGCGGCGTTCTGCGCCCTCGTCAACGACCTCGGGTTTCGCGCCGAGCGCGAGCCCGCGGGGCGGCTCCTCGCCGAGCTCGTGCGAAAGACCGGTTACGCCGACTGGCTCACCGCGACCCTCGATCGCAAGGAAGCGATCGCGAAGAGCGCGAGCGTCGACGACTTCATCGGCTGGCTCTCACGCAAGGGCGAGAGCGAGGGGAAGAACCTCCTCGATCTGACGCAGATGATCGCGCTCGTCACGATGCTCGAGTCGCGCGAGGACGGCGCCGGTGCGCCCGACGCCGTGCATCTCTCCACGATCCACGCGGCGAAGGGGCTCGAGTTCGCGCACGTGTTCCTGGTCGGAATCGAGGAGGGCATCCTCCCGCATCGCGAGGCGGTCGAAGCGGGCAACGTCGACGAGGAGCGGCGGCTCATGTACGTCGGCCTCACGCGCGCGCAGCGCAGCGTGCAGCTTTCGTACTGCCGCAGCCGCAAGCGCGCCGGGGGCAAGGTGGCCTGCACGCCGTCGCGCTTTCTCGCCGAGCTCGATCAGGAGGAACTGCGCCACGCCGGCGCGCCGCTCTCCGCCGACGAGGCGGCACAGCAGCGCAAGACCGGCAGTGCACGCCTCACCGCGTTGAAGGCGCTCGTGGCGCGCTGACGCTCGCGGCAGCGCCGAGGCTGCGCGGTCCCCTGACGCGCTACTTCGCCGCAGCCGTCATGTAGTCGACGGCGGCCTTCACCTGTGCATCGGTGAGCGCCGAATTGCCGCCCCTCGGAGGCATCGCGCGCAGGCCATGCAGCGCGGCGTTGTAGAGCGTATCCATGCCGGTCGCGATCCGCGGCGCCCACGCCGCCTTGTCGCCGAACTTCGGCGAGCCGATGAGGCCCGTCCCGTGGCAGACGTGGCAGGTTTCGTCGTAGACCTTCTTGCCCTCGGCGGCGTCGGTGGGTGCACCCGCCGCTGCGTGCGCGGCCGCCGCCGGTGCGGCAGCCGGAGCTGCGGCAGGCGCAGCCGCTGCAGGTGCCGCCGACGCGACCACGGCGGGTGCTGCGGCGGCAGGAGCGGCGCCGGCAGCCGGGGCCGCCGCGGCGGTCGCGGTCACGGGAGGCTCCTTCCAGCCTGCGCCGGCCAGGTTCGCCATGTAGACGACGGCGCGATGCACTTCGTCGTCGGTGAGATCGGTGTTGCCGCCCTTCGGCGGCATCGTGCCGGCCTTGCCGGTGAAGCCGTCGACCGCGTGCTTGAAGAGCGTCGCTTCGCCCTGTGCGATGCGCGGGCCCCACGCTGCCTTGTCGCCAGCCTTGGGCGCACCCGCGAGGCCCGTCTCGTGGCAGGTCTTGCACGTCTGGCCGAACACCTGCTCGCCGGTGAGGCTCCCCTTGGGCGCCGTCGCCTCGGCCATCACGATGCTGCCGACCGGCTTGATCCTCGCCGCGATCTGGTCTTCGCTTCCCGCCGTCTCCATTCCGCTCGTCGCGAGCTGCGAGAAGAGCGCCGCCAGCGTGATCGGAACTGCGAAGGCGAGCAGCACCACGATCACGAGCTGCTTCGGAGTCTTGATGAACGAGGAGTGCGCGTCGTGCTCCATGGGTCCCCCTGCGAAAGAGCGCAATTATACGACCCGGTCTACGTGAGGGTCTTCGTCGTGCGCGGCGGCTATAATCCGACTTCCGCGCGCCCGTAGCTCAGTTGGATAGAGTATTGGTTTCCGAAGCCAAGGGTCACAGGTTCGAATCCTGTCGGGCGCGCCAACTCTCAGCTGTCCGTTTCCGTCACGGTTCCATCATCTGCTGGATCGTCCGCATCGGCAGGACGAGGCGAGGCGACTCCGGCAGGCGCACGAAACCGTGTGCTTCATAGAAAGCGGCTGCGCGTTCGTTGATCGCATCGACGACCAGCATCGACGAGCCGACGGTGGCGGCACTCGCGTAGGCGCGCCGCACCGCATCGGCGAGAAGCATCGCGCCGAGTTGCTCGCCCTGTCGGGTCGCCGAGACCGCAAGGCGGCCGATCAGCGTTGCACTCACCAACGGATATCGCGGAATGTGCCTGCGCGCAGCCGCCGGAACGTCACCCTGCGCGAGCGTTGACGCACACAGCGTGTAGTAGCCCAGCGCGACGTTCGGTCGACTCCGCCCGACCAGGACGAAGACGCCATTCGCCTTGCGTCGGACGTCCTGGCTCGCCTGCGTCCGGATGTAGCGATCGAGGCTGTCGACGCCGCAGGAGAAGCCTTCGCGATCGTGACCCGAGGCGAGCGCCTCGATCCTCAGGTCGGCCCGAGGCGTCGTGGTGTTCAGGAAGCGACCCGACGCTTGTGCTCGTCAAGTGCGCGGGCCAGCCGCGCGGTCGGTTCGGGCGGATTGACCAGCGCGTCGAAGAACGCCTTGCGGTCCTTGTGGGAAAGCACCAGGGTTTCGTGCTCGGCGATCGCCCGCCGTGCGGTGTCGACGAGCGTCGTCACGCAGAAGTCGCTCACCTTGCGCCGCGACAGATGAGCGGCGCGTTCGATCAGGTCCTTGGTCTCCGGGTCCACGCGAAATCCGAGCCGTTCGATGCGGCTGGACATCTCGCGTACGCTCCGGGTGGCTTTGCGCGGCATTCGATTCATTCCTCGGCCGGTGATGTCGTACGGCAGCCATTGTACGCCATAATGACGCACATCGGCAAGGCGCGCCCTTGCGGCCAACATCCGGCGAAAGTAAAGGCTCCAAGAAGAACGCCGTCGTCACGGAGGTAACGTGGAACACTTGGCGAGGGGATCCTCGGGAAGCGCGATGCGGACTTTGTGGATTGGACTTCGTTGGGGTGTCGTCTGGTCCCTGATCGTGCCCGTGGCGGTGGCGCAGACGGCAGCCGGTGTCCCCGCGAACGCCCTGGCTCAGACCGCCGTGCTCAATCGTGTCGTCGCGGCCGCGAGTGTTCCGGCTGCCACCGCCGCACCCGCCACCGCCGCCCTCGCCGACGCCGCCACGGCGCGCCGCATCGTCGAGGACGCCGACCGCATCCGCTTCCCCGCCGAGGGCTTCCAGGTCGACGTGCGGATCGTCACCACCGCCCCAGGGCGCGACCCCGACGAGCACCGCTACCGCGTGCTGACCAAGGGCAACGACAACACGATCGTGATGGTGACGGCGCCGGCCGATGAGCGCGGCCAGATCCTGCTCATGAAGGAGCACGACCTCTGGTTGTTCCTGCCCAACGTGTCGCAGCCGGTGCGCCTCTCGCTCGCGCAGCGCCTCACTGGCCAGGTCGCGAACGGCGACCTCGCACGCGCCAACTTCACCGGCGACTACAACCCGAAGCTCCTTCGCACCGACACGATCGACGGCGTTCGCTACGACGTGCTCGAGCTCGACGCGGTCGACAACAGCGTCACCTACCGCCGCGTCCTCTACTGGGTGCGCGAAGGAAGCCACGAGCCGTACAGGGCCGAGTTCTACTCGGTGTCGAACCGGCTCCTCAAGACCTGCACCTATGGGAAGTACGAGAAGATGGCCGGGCGGATGCGTCCGACCGAGCTCGTGATGACCGACGCGCTACACCAAGGCGAGCAGTCGGTGCTCGACTACGCCGACATGAAGCTTCGCGACCTTCCCGACAAGGTGTTCACGAAGGACTACCTGAAGAAGCTCGAGTGAGGCGGGCTCCGTCCGCATGGCATTGACGCGGACATACGGAATATATATGATGTATATGAATCTCTGGAGCCTTCCCCATGTCAGCCCGCGTCCCAGCATTGCTGCTCAAGTTCAAGAACGACACGCTCGCGACCGTCAGCCGTTCGTCCGTCAAGGACATGGCCCGGAAGCTGGGGTTCAATGAAACACAGGTTGCGCACTATGCGCTGGCCCGCCTGCGGGAAGAGTTGCTGGGGAGCCCCGGTCGCCCCGGCCCCGAGGGAGCGGATCAGAACGCTAAGGCAGCGGACAACGACTACCCGGCGCTCACGGCCGAGCAGTTGCGGATCATTCGAAAGCACGCGCCGAAGCGACGCGGAGCGCCGCTCACCACGGACTCTCTGTTTTGACCGCGCGATACTGGGCGCCGCCGAGGCCGGGCGACATTGTGCACTGTCGATTCCCGCAAGACGCCTTTGCCGTACCGGGACCGAAAGAGCGGCCGGCGCTGGTCATCCGCGTCGAGACGCGCCGGGGCAGCGTCGACGTCGAAGTTGCCTACGGAACTTCGCAACGAATCGACGACGTTCATGCGGGCGAGTTCGTCGTGGTCGGGTCAGACCCCGACGCAGGACTAACCAAGGATACCAAGTTCGATCTTTGCAATATCGTCGCGCTGCCGTTCAATGAGGACTGGTTCGGCCCCGATCCGGCGTCGCGCTTCGGCAGGCATCCCAAACGGGGCAGACTCAACCTCGAGAACCTGCAAAACAAGAAGAACCTCCAGGCCGCCGTCGCCGAGGCGAAGCACGCCGGGCGGCTCCCCGTCCGCGGCCATCGAAGTGCCTGATCCAACTCCTGGCGCGAGGCGGCGGGTTAGTCAGAGGTGGCAGCTTTTTGGTAGGCGGTCTCCATCTCGGCCGCGATCGTCGCGAAGAGCGGCCGCACGAAGAAGTTGAGCCCGTCGATCACCTCCTGCGTCGACATCATCGACGGGTAGCGAAGGCCGCGGTGCTCGATCGCGGGCCCGATCTGCGTCAGCTTGACGCCAAGGCGGGTCAACTGCTTCGCGAGTCGCCGCTCGGTCAGCATGAAGAGCGTCTCGATGCCGTGGTGGCGCGCCTGGGCGATCATGCCGAGGTAAAGCCCGGCGGCGATGTACGGAAAGCGCGGCCGATCGGGGGTGCCGAAATCGCCTTCGTCGAGACCGATCGAGACGGTCCGCTCACCTTTCCGCCTGCGGTAGTGCGCGACGACGGCGAGCCGCGAGACTTCGGCGGCCTTCGCGCGATCGATCCGCTCGAGGTCGATCTTCGAGCGGTCGACCGTGGATGCGCAGAGGCGCTCGAATGGCAACGGCGCGGACAGATCAGCCGGATCGGCGAGGACCAGCCGGACGCAGCCGATCATTTCACGGGTGACAACGCCTCGGAGCAGGCAATGCACCGAGTGGCGGTCGAACTCGTCGGTCTCGAGTCCGTCGGCGCGGGGTGGCTCGTAGCCTAGCTCCTCGCAGTAGACGCTGTGGCGGATGCGGTACGCAGCGCTACGCAGGTCGTCATCGAGCGCCGGCAGCGTCTCGCAGTCCTTGCGAAAGCCAGTCCCGAGGTTGAGGAATTGGGGTAGGTACATGGCTCGCCGAGTTCGATCCGAAGCGGGCGAAGTGGCGCGCCGCGTCGCGACCGTTCGTCATTGTAGCGTCCGCCACTGATTGAAAAATGTGCATCCCAATCCGAGAAAATCCGCAAATTGCCGCGTCGTAACGCTTTTCCCTTGCGAATTTCTCGATTAGACTGCGCCCTTAGTGGGAAGGGGAGGGTCGAGGTTGGCGGTCCTGGCGGCACGGAATCGGGCGTATTCGACACCTATCGGCGGCGACACGATCGTCACCGTCCCGCGTCATCCCAACCCGGTCCAGCTCTGCGTCGCCGACCCTGATGCGACGCAGCTCAATCGCACATCAGGCGCGAATCTCTTCAAGGTTCGTCTGGCAAACACTCGCGCGAGGCACGAGTCGGCGAGCTATCTGATTCGCCGGCGCTACGCGTGGCGTGGCTATGCGGTCGGCGATCAGGCCCAACGCGCACCGACGCGAATCGGCATTGCCGCACACGATCCGGACGGCATCGTCGGCACGGTGACCGTCGGGCTCGATTCCGGTGACGGCCTTTTCATCGACGGCCTCTATGCCGACGTTGCCAATCGCCTGCGCGACGAAGGGCGCCGCCTCGCGGAGTTCACGCGTCTCGCCGTCGACAACAACGTCAACTCGAAACCGCTCCTCGCAGCGCTCTTCCACATCGCCTACATCTGCGCGCGCCGGATCCACGAGTGCACCGATCTGCTGATCGAAGTGAATCCGCGCCATGCCGCGTTCTATCGCCGCATGCTCGGCTTCGAGATCTTCGGCGAAACGCGGAGCGATCCACGCGTCGGCGCACCGGCGCAACTCCTGCGCATCTGCCTCGACTGGGGGCAGCGCGAGATTGCACGGTTAGGTGGCCGCATCGACTTGGCGGCACAGACGAGATCGCTCTATCCGTATTTCTTCGCACCCCTCGAAGAATCGCGAATCGAGGCGCGCTTGCGGGCGCTGGGCTGAGCGTTCTTCGCGCGCCTGCCGCGCATCGAAGCACCGACCGGGCTGCATCGTGATCCGGCGAAAGGTGTGAAGACCACCATTGCCGACTTCGTTTTATGCGGTCTGGCGATTGCCGCGCTGGTGGCGGCATCGCTCGCGGTGGTCCTGCTCGGAATCAGACCCTTCTCGCGGGCGCTGACTGGCGATTACCACGTCATCGTCGATTTCCTTGCACTGCTGCTGTGCTACGGCGTGCTCTCCGCGGCCCTGTTGCGCATCCTGCTCGCGATCCGCCCGATCGTCCCAGGCGAGTACGCGATGGATGCGCCGGTCTTCGGGTATTGGAAGGTGTTGACGATCATCTACCGTCTCGGACAAAAGGCGCTGCTCCCGTTTACACCGGAGTTCGTACGCCCGCTCGTCGTGAGACTCTTCGGCGCGCGCGTCGGTCACGATGTGGCCATCGGCGGAACGATCGATGACCCGTACCTGATCTCGCTCGGCGATCGAGTGGTGATCGGCAACCATGCGCTCGTCTCCGGGAGCGTAATCAACAACGGCCGCGTCGTGCTCGGCCACGTGTCGATCGGTTCGGATGCGACGGTCGGCGCGAATGCGATCGTTCTGCCGGGAGCCGAAATCGGCGAACGCGCGCTTGTCGCAAGTGCGTCGGTCGTCATTGCGGCAACGCGGAT
Source organism: Pseudomonadota bacterium (assembly GCA_018241785.1). GTDB lineage: Bacteria > Pseudomonadota > Gammaproteobacteria > Burkholderiales > Casimicrobiaceae > VBCG01. Next base: position 24,611 of record JAFEDF010000229.1, read on the forward strand.
TCCCGCGGGAGAGATGTGGCGCGGCAATCCGGCAAGGAAGTGGCAGTGACTAAATGAAAAGGGGCCCCGGGGCCCCTTTTCGGACTACTTGGACACGACGGTCAGCCGCGGTTGCGCGTCCGCCGAACGGTCCAGCCCATTGCGAACAGTCCAACACCGAGCAGCGCGAGCGATGCCGGTTCCGGAACGGGCGAGAACGACTGATTACCATCGGCCTGGAAAACCAGGTCCGCTGGCGAAGTCTGGATCGCACCCCACGTGCTTCCCCCAAATCCACCCGGATTCGTGTAGGACGTTTGCGCTTTACCGATCTGCAACGTCGACGTGAACGTCGTACCACCAAGCGCGGGGTTCACATACGCCAGATTGGTATAGGTGACCAAGCCGGTGAGCGTCGTCACATTCGAACCGTTCACGGTGTCAAACGTCTGCCCGGTCAGGGGGTTCACCGTTCCCGAAATGATCTTGACGCCATTCGTGAAACCAGTGCCATTGCTCCCCGCGCCTGCATTCGCCGACGACGTCGTGTCGTAGTAGATGTCGAACGTCCCGCCCGTCACATCAAACGTGCACGACGTCGACCCACAACTCACGACGCTCTCGTTCAGCGTTGCGACGATCGTGTAATCGTAACCCGTCCCCGTGTACGGAACGATCGGAAACACTGGCCCCGGTGCGCCGTCTGGAATCGTGTCAAGACCGCTGGGGACATAATTGACGCCATTCAGCACGAGCGCGGTGGCAACGGCAAAATAGCCCAAGTCAAACGTGCTGCTAGATGCCCCCGTGAAACCTACCGTGTAGGCTGTTCCACCCTGTGCCCAATCGAACCCGCTAAAGGGTAGCGTTCCGTTCGTGTTCGTAATCGTGATCGCACTCGCCGAACCTGCTGCCATCGACAGCGCCGCCGCGATCGCCAACATCTTCATCTTCATCACTGGCTCCTTGCCCGATTCGTTGAATCGAAACCCCAATCCGACAGTTAGCGTAGAGCAACGCACATGCCAAGACGAGTTTATTCTGTGAAAACAACAGCCTAGAAATTAAGGCGAAAAAATCAAAGCGGCTGGTGTAAAGATATCCGACGCTCAAACCCGTTTCGCCTCAAGTCGGGCCTCAAGTCGGTTGCCGCGGTGCCGAACCCTCCGATGGTCGTTTTGGAGGCCCGATCTCGAGGAGGCTGCGAAGCCATTGCGCGACCCGTTCGTGGTCGTCGGCCATCGCGGCCAGCGTGTACTCACGGCCACGCGTAACTGCATGGGCATCGGCGGCGGATGCTGCAATGATCGTCCGGATGGTTTCCACGATTGCTCGAGCCCGCGGTACGACTCGGCGAATCAGCGAGCGAGCGTCGCATGCCCGCGCCAGCGCCCGCGTATTCAGGATCTGGTCCAGATTCTCCGGAATTGCGATGATGCCGCAACCATTCGCGAGTGCCGCGTACACCGCTGGTGCCCCCCCGTTGCAAATCACGACGGCAGCCTGTGCGCACGCTTCCCCGTACGCGACGAACGCCGCAGCGTGGACGCAATTGGACGGCAGCGGCGGCGGGGGTTCCGCCGATCCGATCGCGACGATGCAGCGGACGGGCAGTCCCGCTACGGCCTCGAGTACCGAGGCAAGGGTGGACCGGGATCCGGAGGTCCCCATCGAGACGAAAACGACCGGCGGACCCTCAGGAATCACCGGGAGCGGAGACGCGCCAGGCACTTCCCATGCGAGCGGCCCGATGAAGTGGTGCATATCATTGCCGGTCGCCCATGGCTCGTAAAATGCTTCGACATCCGCGAATGCCGTCAGGTCGGAGGCAGTGTAGATGTCGCGCAGATCGGACCGCGGGGGCGTCACTCCGAACCGGCGGCAAGCTTGCCGGAATGGAAGCGCGTGGAGCGCAAATGCGAGCGGGTAGGCCACGCGGAACAACGGGTCGGTGAGCGACCGTGGAAGCCAGCGTAGTTGCGAAACAGTCGGAGCGTCGACGCCGGGCCAGTATCGCCTCGACCAGCACGCATTGGCAATCGCGCCGTACGGCTTGCCGGCGAGACGCGAGCTGATGTAGAGGGAGAGGCGAAAATCACCGATCACGACGTCAGGATTCCACGCGCCGATTGCATGCAGGTCGTCAGCAACGTATTGCTTCAGCGTCGCGAGGTCGTAAGCGGGCGTGCCTCGCGTGAGCGCACGAAGGAAAGTCTGCGACTCAATGGACTGGATCGTGACCCGACTTACGCTCTCATCCGGTATCCAGCGGTGTGCAGCAGGCGCGGAGGCGATGCAGACTTCGTGCCCCAGGTCGCTCAGAATCCGCGACAGCGCAATCGGCCGCGCGACGTGCGCGAGCGTTACGGCTTCTGCGAAGATGAGGATCCGGCTCATGTCGCCCTGTCGGTCGCGGCTGCACCCCAGCGCCCATGCACGGCCACCGCGATGCTCGGTACCGAAATAAGGCTAGCATTCCTGAACCTCGTGCGTGAACGCAAGCGCGCGCTGATCGCGCTTGCCGCCATCGTCGTGGGCGTGGCAGGGTACGTGCTCGCGGGCGGATTCATCGATTGGATCTTCTGGGCGATTCGCGAGTCGACGATAGACAACGGTCTCGGACACATCCAGGTCTCGGCCCGGGGGTTTCGCGCGGCCGGCCGGGCCGACCTTGGGCGCTTCACCATCCCGGTAGACTCGCCGCTGCGCAATGCAATCGCCGGCCTCGACGGTGTGCGGGTCGTCGGCGCGCGGCTGACCGTGAGTGACCTCGCCAGTCATGGAGACGTCACCGTTCCATTCGCCGCGGAGGGCGTCGAGCCCGGAATCGATCGGCGGATCGCGACCGATCTCGTCGTCGATGGAGAGCCGCTCGATCCTGTCGCTCCTACAGGCGTCGTGCTCGGAAAGGGGCTGGCCCGCGCGCTCGGCGTCAGGCGTGGCGACAAGATCGCCTTCATCACCGCGACCGAGAGCGGAGGCATGAGCGGGGCCGAAGGCCTCGTCAGGGGTGTGTTCTCGACGGGGGTCAAGGCCTACGACGATCTGGCGGTGAGAATGCCCTTGCGGATGGCGCAGCAGCTCGCGCGTGTCAAGGGGGCCCAACTCTGGGTGGTCCGGCTCGACGATACCTCACGGACCGACGCGGTTGCGAGGGAGATGCGTGGGATTGTCGCGGGTTCGGGCATGGAGGTACGAACCTGGCACGAACTTTCCGACTTCTATCGCAAGACCGTGACGCTGATGTCGCGCCAGATGACGGTCGTCGCGGCGCTGATCGCCGTCATTCTGGTTCTCGGCATCGCCAACGTATTGATGATGAGCACGCTCGAGCGCACACGTGAGATCGGCACGATGCTCGCGATGGGAACGCCGCGCCGCAGCGTGCTCCGCATGCACATCGCCGAGGGCGTGTTGCTTGGCTGCGCTGGAGCCGTTCTCGGCGTGACGGCCGGAGCGCTGCTCGCCGTTGCGATCTCCTGGTTTGGCATACCGATGCCGCCTCCGCCGGGCCGCGACACCGGCTACGACGCCAGGATCCTGCTCGAATTCCCGGTCATCGTGAATGCGATCGTGCTTGCGTTCGCCAGTGCCGCCCTTGCCGGAATCTACCCGGCGTGGAAAGCTTCGCGCATGCCGATCGTTGACGCGCTTCGCACGAGCGCCTGACGCGTGCCGATGCTGCTCTCCATCGCCGTGCGCAACCTCGCCCGTCAGCGCACGCGCACGTTGCTGACGCTGGCGACAATCGGCTTTGGGGTGGTCGGGCTGGTTCTGGTGCGGGGTTTCGTCGACGACGTCCTATGGCAGTTGCGCCAGGCGACGATTCACTCGCAGCTCGGGCACTTTCAGGTGTTTGCGCCTGGATACATCGAAGGTGCCAGGCGCGATCCGCTGACGCATCTGATCGCGGAGCCGGCCGACGCGATCGCCAAGCTGCGCGCGATCCCGGGGGTCGAGGCGGTCGCTCGCCGCCTGTCGTTCTCGGGGTCGCTGTCCAACGGGCATGGGCAGGTGGCCGTCGTCATCGAAGGGATTGATCCGGCGTCCGAGGCGCAAATCGGAACCGCAGTCAGGATCGTTGCAGGGGTTGCGCTCGACCGCGCTTCCGGGGCGTCGGTGATGCTTGGGGAAGGTGTTGCGCAAGAGCTTGGGTTGCATCCTGATGACACCGTCACCCTGCTCGCGGCAACGCGTGATGGGGCGCTCAACACACTCGATGCAACGGTCGCCGGGGTGTTCCGCAGCCCTTTCAAGGACTACGACGCGATCGCCGTGAGAATCAAGCTCGACGACGCCCAAGCGCTCGTCGGGGTCGATTCGGTGAACTCACTGGCCGTCCTGCTTCGGGCCGATACCCCGGTTGCGCGAACCATTGCGGCCGCCCGGCACGTTTTGCCGCCGAATCGTTACGACATTCGAGGATGGCGCGAGCTGGCGGACTTCTACCAGGGGACCGCAGCGCTCTACCACCGGGAGTTCCTTGTCCTCCTGCTGATCGTTTCGCTGATGGTCGTCCTGAGCGTATCGAACAGCATCGGGATGTCCTTGCACGAGCGCCGAGGCGAGTTTGGAACCGTACGCGCGCTCGGCTATCCACCTTCGACCGTATTTCGTGAGGTGATCGCCGAGTCGGCCCTGCTCGGTGCGTCAGCCGCGGTCCTCGGGATCGCGCTCGGAAGCGCCCTGGCCATGCTGATCTCGGCGGTCGGCATCAGCATGCCGCCACCGCCCAATTCCGAGTTCGGTTACGTCGCGGCGATACGCCTGTCGGTATCCTCGGTCGCGCTCGCCGCTTTGGTGGGCGTTGCGGCATCGATCGTCGGCGCGATCCAGCCCGCGCGGCGACTGGCCCGCATGCCGATCGTCGAAGCGCTGCGTCACGCCTCCTGATCCGGTCGAGATGCTGATTTGCGCTGAGTCGGTCGGGAAGACCTACAAGCTCGGCGTACAGACCGTGACTGCGCTGCGCGCCGTCAGCCTCAACATCGACGCCGGCGCGTTCATCGCTCTGTCCGGGCCATCGGGCAGCGGGAAGTCCACGCTTCTCAACATCATTGGCCTGATCGACACGCCGACGTCGGGGCGCCTCCTGATCGACGGACACGATGTCACCAACCGCCCTCCCGAGGTGCTGGCGCACCTGCGCGCGCGTTCGATCGGATTCGTGTTCCAGACGTTCAACCTGCTGCCAGTGCTCACCGCCGAGGAGAACGTAGAATTTCCGCTGCTTCAGTTTCGCGAATTCTCCATCAGGCAGCGCCGCGATCGGGTCGCGCAGCTCCTCGATCTCGTCAAGCTCTCCGATCACGCACGGCACCGCCCGAACCAGCTTTCGGGTGGGCAGAGGCAGCGCGTCGCGATCGCGCGTGCGCTCGCGACAGGCCCGCGAATCGTTCTCGCCGACGAGCCCACGGCGAACCTCGATCACCGGACCGGCACGCGCATCCTGCGGCTGATGCGCCGGATCAACCGCATGTATGGGACGACGTTCATCTTCTCGACACACGACCCGAGGGTGATCGAGGTCGCCGATCGTCGCGTCGACATCGAGGACGGCGCGATCGTCCGGTTGGGGGTTCGCAACGGCAAGACCTGGACGTACGCTGCCGAGCGTACGGCTTCCACCCCGGACGACCTTCCCGACGAGCTCCCCGACGAGCTGAATTAGGCGTTGCTCAGCCGGAAGCCGGCTGAGGCAACGCAGGGGGAGGCTCACCGACGATCAGGCGGTCGAGAGGCAGGCGCAGCGACCGGCCCCGGAGGCGGCGCGCAGGACCGATTCGGGCGAGCCAGGCGACGTTCGCGGGCTCCATGCCCGCGAACGCAGCCTCGAGTTCCGCTGCGACGGTCGCCGCTTCGCTCACGGCCTTCGGCGAGCTCGTGAAGCGTTGCCCTCTACGCGCATAGCGAGCGAATACCAGTGGCGTGTGCTGAGGCTGCATCTGCATGCCGAGCTTCGTCGCCGTGAGCCATACGCGCTGGATCGCCCTCCCGGCGGCAATTCGTTCGGCGAGCGACGTGGGCTCGCGCTCGGCGACGACGGCAGCGTGCGCGCTGCACAGCAATCCGGGCAGGAAATCGAGCTCGACGCGCGGCAGCAGCGTTCCTGTCCATCGATTCACGCGCTGAAGGCGCGGCCAGCTCTTCATCGCGTAGCGCATCATCGCGAGCAGCACCGGGCCCGCGCCGAGCGATCGATCGGGAAGCCGGTCCTCGCTCGAACGACTGCCCCACGCGATCACCGCGCGGTGCACCGAATAGGCCTCGGGAATCGTCATTCGGATACGGGCGTTCTTCATGCAGAGCGCGGCAATGCGTGCGCGTTCGGGCCACGATGCGAACCACTTGATTTGCAGCGGTCGCGCGGCCTCCTCGATCGATTGGCGTTCGGCGGGCCCCAGGACCCGGGGATACATCGGCCAACGCTGCACCGACCGCGCGACGATGAAAGGGGCGAGTGGATCCGGACGCAGCGTGGAGTCGGTCTCGAGCCGCACGCCATAGCGCAGCGGCCGCATCTCGCCGGTCGCGGCGTCGCGCCGCTGCATCGCGTCGCCGGGGAGGGTAAAGTGCGCGCGGGCGCCGTACGCGGTTGCCGCGATCGCAATCGTTTCGAGCAGCATTCCGTGGGCGAGCTCGCTCGACCAGCCATCGAGGTCGTACACGCAGTGGCTGCGGGTGTCATAGCCGTAGACCTCGATTTCGCGCTCTGACACGATGCGAAACCGCCACGGTTGCGAGTTGTCGCCGCTCGGCGCCCAGCGGGCGAGCTCGAGCACCTTTTCGGGCAAGGACATCGCGCGGCGTTCCGATCGCGCGTCAGTTGCGGCGCATGATCTGGCGCCTGGCAATGGCGACGATCACGCGCTGGAGCGGGTTGCGCCAACCCCAGGGTCGCCACGTCCGGGCGACCCGGTTACGGTACGCATCGAAGTGGACGCCACGCGGTGCGGCGACGACTTTCCCTCGGCGCAGCAGCAGTTTGAGTGCTTCAGTCGAGGCGACTCCGGCGCAAAGCTGACACGCCATCGCGGTCGATGGTCCGCGTCCGTTCTGTAGATCGACGTAAGCCATGTCGGCGAGATAGCGCCGATGGAGCATCGCCGGCGCGAGCCCGAGCAGAAAGCGCAGTGGCCGCTCCCGTTCCGGGCAGTGAGCGAGTCCGAAATACTTGGCGAAACTCATGCCCTCAGGGAGGAAGTTGAGCAATGCGGCACCCATGCCGAGCGGCGCGACCGTGATCGCCGGGATCCCTCGCGCCCGACAGGCGGCAAACACCATCTCGCGTGCGTCGAACGCGAAGAAGTCGAGCCCGTCGACGAAGAGGTCGACTCCTTCGAGAAACTCCTCGAGCGTCGCTGCATTGACGCCCTTGTCGAAGCTGCGAATGTCGAGATCCGGATTGACGTCTCGGGCCATTCCGACCATCACGTCGAGCTTCGGCTTGCCGATGCTGGTCATTGTGGCACCGACCTGCCGGTTGAAGTTCTCGACGTCATAGCGGTCGAATTCGGCGAGATGAAACCGCCCGACTCCGAGACGGACGAGCGTCAGCAGATGCAGACCACCGACGCCGCCGAGGCCGGCAATGGCGACGCGCTTCTGGCGCAGCGCGCGCTGTTCATCCGGTGTAACCCACCCCAGATTGCGCGCGAACGCACGATCGTAGTCGAACGGTTCCGTCATGGGAAGCCGTGGAATTGCGTTTCGCGCGTGCGTGTACGGCTACCCGCGTGCGCTCGAGGCCACAGGGTCAAAACGAGTAGCGAACCTCGCTGTAGACGCGATCGCGATCGTTGTACTGCCCGAACAACCCCAGCGGCGGGCCGTCGAACACGTCGACGCCGAGGCGCCACTGCCAGTCGCGCCTGAAGCGCCAGGTGACGCGCGGGCGCAGCATCCAGTCGTTGCGAATGAGGCTCGTCACCCACAGCATTTCGGCCTCGAAGTTGTCGCCGAACTTATGGTTCAGGAGCAATGTAGTACCCGGCTCGTTCTGCTTCTGGACGATGTTCGGGTCGTGGTCGAAGTAGGTGCGATTGAAGATCTGGATGTTCAATCGCGTATCCGCCGGTAGCGTGAAGTCGAGCCCGCCGATCACGTCGAGCGTGTTCTGGCGGACGACACCGTCAGCGTTCGTTGGATCGAGCGTATTGAAGCTCCGTCCATGCGTGTACACCGCCTCGGCCTTCAGGACACTGAACCCGAGGTCCTTGGAGAGCGTGCCGCCGACCTGGTCGATGCGGTCGTGCTGCGCCTGATACACCCAGGCGGGATCGGGCCCGGTGACGACCGTCCGATAGAAGGTCGGCTGGGCGTCCATGCTGTGGTAATAGAACCCCGACATGTCCCAGCCGTCCTTCAGGTAGGAGAGCCGCAGGCCGGCGTTGGTGTGAGCGAGCGAGCGATCGGGAAATTGCTCGTTGTCGTAGCGCGTCGCGAACCCCGGCGGCGGAGGCGGCGGGGCGGGGAAGAACTCGGCGCCCGGCTTGCCGATGTCGTCGTAGCTCGCGACGGGGATCCAGATCGCTTCGAGGTGGAAGTCGCCCTTGAAGTACTCGGCGCGCGCCGCCCACTGAGGGATGCGCATCTGGTCGAAGTCGGGGAGAATGAATTCGCGCAGGTCCTTCGCGGACACGACGTCGGCGAAGAAGAGGCCGACCATCTCGCCCCAGACGATCTGCTGGCGGCCGAGGCGGTAATCCCAGTCGCCGGCGCCGACGTCGAGGTAGTTCTCGCGCACGAGGAAGTTCGCGCGCTGGTCGCGCTTCACGTCGGGTGGGTAGAAGTCTGTGGCGTCGTAGACGAAGTCGTAGTCGAAGCGAGCGCCGAGGTGGTACTTGACGTTGGCCGAGATCGCGCCCTCGGCGTCGAGCTCCGAGCTCACCAGCATCTTCGACCAGTGCGACGGCGACGCGTAGGTGCGCGCGAGCTCGCCGCGCACGTAGCCGCGCCACGGCGACTTCGGCGCGAGGCCGAGCCCCGTTCCGAACAGTGCATCCTTGGACGCGGATGTGGAATCGCCCGGCGGCGCGTCCTTCGCGGCGGGCGCAGCATCGCCAAAGAGCGCGTCCTTCGACGCGGGCGCGTCGGCCGCCGCGACCCACAGGTCGGGAAGACTCGACGGTGCGGCGGGCCCGGCGCCGAGCGCGGCCGAAGCGCCCCCGGCGAGCATGGCCGCGCCGAGCACGGCGGCGAGCAGGTTTTGCCGGGCCGCGCCGCCGCCATGTCGAAAATTCTTCATCATGGGTCCCGATTCTGCGGTGGGCAGCGGCCGAAGGCCAGCCAAAATGAGCCGATTGCAGGCTGGAACGCCGTGGAGTGTCGTATTCGCCCCGTCTTTGACCTCAGTCGTTGCAGGCGGCCGACCGATGCCGGGGTTCGGGATCGTCGCCGTTCCACGGCAGGCGCGCGGCTGCCGCGACGCTCGTCGGCTGGCGCGGGTCGTTTCAGGCGGCGTTCGCTAGAATCGGATGGCATGGTGCGTGCTTCCGATACCTGCTCGGTACGATGCTTCGCGCCTGATATGATCCTTCACTCCACTTTCCGCATTCCGCCCTCGGAGGACGTATGAACCGGTCAATACAACAATCCGTCCGCTCCGGCGGCCCGGCCGGGCGCCTGTTGTGGTCGCTGGTGGTGGGTGCAATGTCCGCGCTGCTGCTCGCGGCCTGCGCGACGACGCCTGCGTATCCGCCGGCTCCGACCTCGCTCGCCAATGTGGACTACAACTATCACATCGGGCCGTCGGACGTCGTCAACGTCATCGTGTGGCGCAACCCCGAGCTCTCGACCTCGGTGCCGGTCCGTCCGGACGGCAAGATCACGACCCCGCTCGTCGATGACCTTCCCGCCCTCGGGCGTACGCCGACCGAGCTCGAGCGCGACATGGAGAAGGCGCTCTCCAAGTACATCCGCGATCCCGTCGTCACGGTGATCGTCACCAACTTCGTCGGGCCGACGAGCGAGCAGGTGCGCGTGATCGGCGAGGCGACCAAGCCGCAGATCCTGCCGTACCGCCAGGGAATGTCGCTCCTCGACGTGATGATCGCCGTCGGAGGTCTCACCGACTACGCCGATGGCAACGCGGCGCGGATCGTGCGCAAGGCCGACGGCGGCAAGATCTACAGCGTGCGCTTGAAGGATCTCCTGAAGCGAGGCGACATCTCGGCCAACGTCGACATGCGGCCGGGCGACATCCTCGTCATCCCGCAAAGCTGGTTCTGACGCCCGCGCGGGAAGGTCATGCAGGAGCTCTATCAGCAGGTCCTGAGCATTGCCCGCGGCATGTGGCACCGCCGCTGGATCGGCCTCGCCGTCGCGTGGGCTGTGGCGGTGGTCGCCTTCGCAGTCGTCTCGCGCATCCCCGAGAAATACGAGGCGAGCGCGCGCGTCTACGTCGACACCGAATCGCTGCTGCGGCCGCTTCTCGCCGGGCTCGCGATCCAGCCCAACCTCGACCAGCAGGTCGCGCTGATGAGCCGTACGCTGATCAGCCGGCCCAACGTCGAGAAGCTGATCCGCATGGCCGACCTCGATCTCGACGTGCGGACCAATACCGAGCGCGAGGACCTCGTCGACCGCGTGATGCGAACGATCCAGCTCGGCGGCAACGTTTCGTCGAACCTCTACGTGATCAGCTACCGCGACGAGGACCCTTCGCGCGCGAAGAAGGTCGTGCAATCGCTCCTGCAGATCTTCGTCGAGTCGACGCTCGGCAACAAGCAGGAGGATACGCAGACCGCGGTCAAGTTCCTGAACGACCAGATCGCAAGCTACGAGAAGACGCTGAAGACGACCGAAGACAAGATCAAGGACTTCAAGCTGAAGTACATGGGCCTCACCGGAGCCGGCGAAGGCCAGGATTACTTCGCGCGCGCGGCGGCGCTCAACACCCAGATCGACCAGGCGCGAATCGACCTCAAGAGCGCCGAGGACGCGCGCGATTCGTACAAGCAGCAGCTCGCGGCGAACGAGATGCCCCCCGACCTTCTCGCCGGGGGTGGCGGTGGAGACGCGATCGCCACGCCGGAGCTCGACGCCCGGATCGATGCGCTGAAACGCGATCTCGACACGCTCCTTCGCAGGTACACCGACGAGCATCCGGACGTCATTGCCACGAAGCGGCTGATCGCGCAGCTCGAGGACCAGAAGCGTACGGTGGTCGAAGCGCACCGCAAGGCTGCTGCGGCGCATAAGTCGACTCCTGGGCAGGACGAGAACCCGGTCTACCAGCAGATCAAGATCTCGCTTGCCGATGCCGACGCATCGGTCGCCTCGGCGCGGGCGAAGCTCGGCGGCCTCGAAAGCCAGCAGCGTGCGCTGAAAGCGCAGGCGCAACTCGTGCCGGAGATCCAGGCCCAGTACACGCAGATGACGCGCGACTACGACATCCAGAAGCGCACCTACGACAGCCTCGTGTCGCGGCGTGAGTCGGCGACGATGGGCAAGGACGTGCAGGACACCGGGGGCGCGCAGTTTCGCGTCATCGATCCGCCGCGCGTGTCGCCGAAGCCGGTCGAGCCCAACCGTCTCGCGCTCCTCGCGCTCGCCGCCATCCTGTCGATCGGGGCGGGCCTTTTCGCGAGCCTCGCGATGAGCCAGCTCGTGCCGACCTTCCACGAGGCGCGGGCGCTGCGCGAGGTGAGCAAGCGTCCGATCCTCGGCATGGTGTCGATGCTCCCCAGCGAGGCGCTCCACCGTGCACGACAGCGCAATGGGTGGCTGTTCGCCGGCGGGCTCGGCAGCCTGCTCGCGGCGATGGGGGGCATCTTCGCGTTCGTGGTCCTGATTGCCCGGGGTGCCTGAGGAGCGCGCGATGACGAGCCTCATCGAACAGGCAGCCAAGCGGCTCGAGGAGTTGCGCCGGGCGGGCGTCGAAACCGGCACCGCCGACGCGCCGCCCGCGACAGCGCCTCAGCAGGAAGCTCCGAAGCCCACGCCCGAGGCGCTCGTCGTGGCGCTCGAAGCGAGGGCAGCCGCCCATGCGGGATCGTCGTTCAACGGCGAAGCGCTCGGCGTTGAGAGGGCGCGCGGCGCCGCGAACGAGGGTGGTGCACGGGCTGCGGCGCAAGACGAGCCGGGCGGGCGCCGGATCAGCATCAACTTCGCGCGCCTGCACGCCGCGGGCTTCGTGACGCCCGACGTCGGCACGAGCCAGATCGCGGAAGAGTTTCGCGTCATCAAGCGTCCGATCATCCGCAACGCGCTCGGCCAGGCCGGCACGCGCGTGAAGAACGGCAATCTCGTGATGGTGACGAGTGCGCTGCCCGGCGAAGGCAAGACGTTCACTTCGGTCAACCTCGCGTTGAGCATTGCGTCGGAAGTCGACAGCCGCGTGCTCCTCGTCGACGGCGACGTCGCGCACCCGTCGATTCCGGCACTGCTCGGCGCGCCGCAAGGGCCCGGGCTTCTCGATCTCCTCACGCGCGACAGCCTCGAGTTCGGCGACGCGCTCGTCCACACCAACGTCGACAAGCTGACGATCCTTCCCGCCGGGTCGCGCCATCGGCGCTCGACCGAGCTTCTCGCGAGCGAGCAGATGGCGAGCCTCTTGCGCGAGATGGCGGCACGCTACCGCGACCGCATCATCATCTTCGACTCGCCGCCGCTTCTCGCGACGACCGAAGCGCGGGTGCTGGCAACGAACATGGGGCAGATCGCGATGGTGGTCGCGGCCGACGCGACGTCGCAGCATGCGGTAGGCCAGGCGCTGGCGACGGTCGAGGCTTGCGAGATCGTCATGATGATCCTCAACAAGGCGAGCCGGACCGACGTTGGCACCTACTATGGCTACTACGCGAACGACAAGGCGGACTAGCGCGGATCGGCTTCATCGCGTTCTCCTGCCGGCTGCCGCAGCCACGGCGGTCGCCGCGCTGTGGATGCCGCTGGCTGCCGCGCAGTCGTGGCAGTTGACGCCGTCGGTGTCGCTCCTGTCGACGCTCACGAGCAACGTCAATCTGCTGCCCTCGGACGAGCGCCGCTCCGACTGGGTCAACCAGATCACTCCGGGCCTCGCGTTCAGCGGAAAGAGCGCGCACGCCAGCCTGACCGGCAGCGTCGCGCTCCCTGTCCTCGTCTACGCGCGCACGTCGGAGAACAACTACGTCGCGCCGCAGGTCAATCTGAACGGCACGCTCGAGGCGATCGATAAGCTCTTCTACATCGACACGTCGGCCAACGTCTCGCAGCAGTATGCAAACCCGTTCGGCGCGCGTCCGACCGATCTCTCCAGCGCGACGCAGAACCGTTATACGTCGCAGGTCTACACGGTGAGCCCGTACTTCAAGGGCGAGCCCCGCGACGGTCTTCACTACGAACTGCGCCAGACCAGCACGTGGTCGAACGCGACCAACGTCGCCGGCGGCAACGCGTCGGGGATCGCCGGCAACCGCAGCTACATGAGCGAGGTGAAGGCCGACCTCGCGCAGGATCCGCGTCCGGGAGGCTGGCGCGTGACCTACGACCGGTCGGACCTGCGCTACACCGGCGACGGCGTGCAGCCCGGCTTCGATCGCGAGACGACGCAGACGGCGCAGGCCGCGCTCGCCTGGCGGCCCGATCCGACGCTCGAAGGCTCGGTGCTCGGCGGCTACGAGGACAACGATTTCTTCGCGACGCACGAGAGCGGAGCGATCTACGGCGGCAGCATCGAATGGCGCCCCGACTCCCGCACGAGCCTCAACGCTCACGCGTCGCACAGGTTCTTCGGCGCGAGCTACGACATCTCGTTCGACCATCACACGCCGCTCACCGTGTGGTCGATCAAGGCGACCCGCGACCTGTCGACCTATCCGCAGCAGATCGGAACGCTCCCCGCGGGAAGCGACGTCGCGGCGCTGCTGAACGGATTGTTCTCGTCGCGGGTGTCCGATCCGACACTGCGCCAGTCGCTCGTCAACCAGGTGATGGCCGAGCGCGGGCTGCCGCAGACGCTTGGCAGCGCCGTCGCGCTCTACGCCCAGCAGATCACGCTCGCCGAGACCGAGAGCGCGACCTTCGGCATCCTGGGCGCGCGCAACACCGTGTTCGTGAACGGCTACCGCTCGCGCAACCAGCCGGTCCCGGGCACGCCGTCGGACGTGCTGACGCCGCTCTTCACGACGCTCCTCGACAACACGCAGGTCGGCGCCAACGTCGTCTGGACGCACAACCTCGCCGCCAACCTGAGCGCGGCGCTGAGCGGGGGCTGGTCGCGCACGACGCAGAACGGCGGCGAGTTCCAGAGTGCCACGAACAACGGCAGCACGACGCTCTACACGGCGAACTGGACGCTCACGCAGGCCCTCACCGCATTGACGTCGATCCTCGGCGGGTTGCGCTACCAGGATTCGCATTCCGACGTGAGCGCGAGCTACCGCGAATACGCCGTGTTCGTCGGCATCACGCACCGCTTCCGCTGAGCCGGCTGTGTACGAGACGTTCTACGGCTTCTCCGGCAAGCCGTTCCAGCTCAACCCCGATCCGGCGTTCTTCTTCGGCAGCCGCGGGCACAAGCGCGCGTTCGCCTACCTGCAGTACGGCCTCTACCAGAGCGAGGGGTTCATCGTCATCACCGGCGAGGTCGGCGCCGGCAAGACGACGATCGTGCGCAACCTCTTCGAGCACATGGACCGCGACCGCATGGTCGCAGCCCAACTCGTCAGCACCCAGCTCGACGCCGACGACATGCTGCGCGCAGTCGCCGTCGCGTTCGGATTGCCGATCCACGCCGTAGACAAGGCGTCGCTCCTCGCATCGCTCGAAGCGTTCCTGTGCCAGGTCGCCGTGGACAGGAAGCGCGCGCTGCTCGTCGTCGACGAGGCGCAGAACCTGACGCCGCGCGCGATCGAGGAACTGCGGATGCTCTCCAACTTCCAGCTCGGCGACCAGGCCCTGCTGCAAAGCTTCCTCGTCGGGCAGCCCGAGCTGCGGCAGATGATGCAGGCGCCCGAGATGCAGCAGTTGCGCCAGCGCGTGATCGCGTCGTATCACCTCGGCCCGCTCGACCGCAACGAAACCGCTGCCTACATCGAGCACCGGCTGACGCACGTCGGCTGGCGCGGCGATCCGGGGTTCGACCCCGCCGCGATCGACGTCATCCACTCGGTGAGCGGAGGCATCCCGCGCCGGATCAACACGCTGTGCAATCGCCTGCTCCTCGCCGGCTACCTTGCCGAGAAGCATGCATTCGGCGCCGCCGACGTCGAGGCGATCGCCCGCGAGATCCGCGACGAGATGGGCGCCGACGCCGCGCTCGCGAGCGCGCCCGAACAGGCCCAAATGGGGTCAGGTCTTGCCTCTTGCCCCGACCCATCGCCCGCCGCGGTGCCCGCAGTCAACGGATCGAGCGCGGGGCTGCCGGCCGTCCCCGGCGAAGCCGAGGCCTGGCTCACGCACTTCAACGCAATCGAGGAGCGCATCGATCGACTCGAGAAATCGGTCGGGCGCGCGATCGGCCTCCTGCAGCGCCTGCTCCATCCCGAGCGGATGGGCAAGCCCGGCGCACCGATGGGGCGCGGATGAGCGATCGGCCGGCGATGCCGCGGGAACGCGGATGATGGGCGAGATCCGGCACCCCGGCGGGCCGATGGTGTGCGTCGTCGGCGCGCGGCCCAACTACATGAAGATGGCGCCGCTCCTGCGCGCCTTCGCCCGCGATCCGCGGCTTCCCGGAGCGGTGCTCGTGCACACCGGGCAGCACTACGACCTCGCGATGAACGAGCGGCTCTTCGCCGATCTCGAGCTCCCCGCGCCCGATCTCAACCTCGAAGTCGGCTCGGGGACCCACGCCGTGCAGACCGCAGAAGTGATGCGCCGCTTCGAGCCCGTCGTCGACGACCTCGACCCCTGCTGCGTGATCGTCGTCGGCGACGTCAATTCGACGCTCGCGTGCACGCTCGTCGCGGTGAAGAAGCGCGTGCCGGTCGCGCACGTCGAAGCGGGGCTGCGCAGCTTCGACCGCGACATGCCCGAAGAGATCAACCGGGTGCTGACCGACCAGGTCGCCGATCTCCTCTACACGACCGAACGCGAGGCAGCGGACAACCTCGCGCGCGAAGGCATCGAGCCGTCGCGCGTCCAGTTCGTGGGCAACGTGATGATCGACTCGCTCGTCGCGCATCGCGCGCGCGCGACGCCGCCGGCGAAGACCCTCGCCGCGGCGGGAGTCGATCCCGCGCGAATGCTCGGCGAGCGTGGGTTCGGCGTCGTCACGCTGCACCGGCCGTCGAACGTCGACAGCCCCGATGCGCTCGACGAATCGATCGCGCTCGTGTCCGAAGCGGCTGCACATCTGCCGCTCGTGTGGCCGCTGCACCCGCGCACGCGGGCAAACCTCGAGCGCTGCGGCTTCATGCCGCGCCTCGCGGCAGCGCCGATCGCGGTGCTCGAGCCGCAGGGCTACCTCGAAATGCTCGGCCTTCTCGCCCACGCGGCGCTGGTCCTCACCGATTCGGGCGGCATCCAGGAGGAGACGACCGCACTCGCCGTACCGTGCCTCACGATGCGCGAGAACACCGAGCGGCCGATCACCGTGACCCAGGGCACCAACACATTGGTCGGACGCGACCGCGCACTCGCCGCGGATGCGATCGCCGACATCCTCATGCACGGAGGCAAGCGCGGAAGGGTGCCCGAACTCTGGGACGGACACGCCGCCGACCGGATCGCGCAGCATCTCGCGGGCTGGCTGTCGCGAGACGGCGCCGGCGCGGCCGCGGTTCCGGCGCCGATCGGGCAGATGCACGTGGGGCGCGCGCGCGCAGGAAGCGCACGAGGATGAATACGCTCACCGCCTCGCACGGTCTCGCGCGCTCGGCCGCGCCGGCAACGCCAATGGTCAACGCGCTGTCGATCGACGTCGAGGATTACTTCCAGGTGTCCGCGTTCGCACCGCACGTGCGGCGCGACGACTGGGACGCGATGGAGTGCCGCGTCGAGCGCAACATCGACCGGATCCTCGAGCTCCTCTCCGACGCCGGCGCGAAAGCGACGTTCTTCACGCTCGGCTGGGTCGCCGAGCGTTATCCCGAGCTCGTGCGCAGGATCGCCGACGGCGGGCACGAGCTCGCGAGCCACGGCTTCGCGCACCAGCGCGCCACCGAGCAGTCGGCTGACGAGTTTCGCGCCGACATCGCGCTCGCCAAGGCGATCCTCGAGGACATCGGCGGACGCGAGGTGCGCGGCTACCGTGCGCCGAGCTTCTCGATCGGCAAGACGAACCCGTGGGCGTTCGACGCGATCAGCGAGGCGGGTTATCGCTACAGCTCGAGCCTGTATCCCATTCGTCACGACCACTACGGGGTTCCCGACGCGCCGCGCTTCGCACACGAAGTGCGACCGGGGCTCCTCGAAGTGCCGGCTGCAACGGTGCGGCTCTTCAGCGCCAACTGGCCAGCGGGCGGCGGGGGCTACTTCCGCCTGCTGCCGTACGCGGTGTCACGCTGGTCGCTTCGCCGCATCAACGCTCGCGACGGGCGGCCGGCCATGTTCTACTTCCATCCGTGGGAGCTCGATCCCGAGCAGCCGCGCATCGACGGTCCCGGCCTCAAGACGCGCTTTCGCCACTATCTCAACCTGCACCGCATGGCGCCGCGCATTGCCTGCCTGCTGCGCGATTTCCGCTGGGATCGGGCCGACCGGGTGTTCCTCGATGCGGCGGCGTGATGGAAGCGATCGCCGAGTCCCCCGCGACCGCCGCGCGCCCGTCGACCGCGCCGCTTCGAGTCCGTCCGTTCGCGACCGGTGACGAAGCGCGCTGGGACGCGTTCGTCAACGCCTGCCCGCAGGCGACCTTCTTCCACCGCAGCGGCTGGCGCGCGATCTTCGAAGACGTTCTCCGCCATCGCTGCCATTACCTGATCGCCGAGCGCGGCGGCACGATCGCCGGGGTGCTTCCGCTCGCGGAGGTCAGGAGCCGCCTGTTCGGGCACGCGCTGGCGTCGCTTCCCCACTGCGTCTACGGCGGGCCCGCGGCCAACGATGCCGACGCGGCGAACGCCCTCGTCGACGCGGCGGTCGAACTGGCGCACAACTTGCGTGTCGACCATCTCGAGCTACGCGATCGCATTGCGCTGCGGCCCGAGTGGCCGCGGCAGGACCTGTACGTCACGTTCCGCAGGGCGCTCGCGGCCGACGCCGACGCGAACCTCTTGGCCATTCCGCGCAAGCAGCGCGCGATGGTGAGGAAGGGCATCGCGCGCGGGCTCGTTTCGTCGATCGATTCCTCCACCGAGCGCTTCTTCGACCTCTACGCCGACAACATGCACCGTCATGGCACTCCGCCGATGTCGCACCGCTGGTTCGAGCGTCTCGCCGACGCCTTCGGCGACGCGTGCGAGGTGCTGACGGTGAGCGATCCGGCGGGGAACCCGGTGAGCAGCGTGATGTCGTTCTATTTCCGCGACGAGGTCTTGCCGTACTACGCCGGCGACGCGCTCGCCGCGCGCGAGCTTGCCGCCAACGACTTCAAGTACTGGGAGCTGATGCGCCGTGCGTGCGAGCGTGGACTCAAAGTATTCGACTACGGCCGCAGCAAGCGCGGCAGCGGGTCGTTCGACTTCAAGAAGAACTGGGGCTTCGAGCCGGCGCCGCTCGCTTACGAGTACAGCCTGCCGGCGGGGGGCGAAGTGCCGCAGAACAATCCGATGAACCCGAAGTACCGCGCGCTGATCGCGACCTGGCGCCGGCTGCCGCGGCCCATCGTCAACGCGATCGGGCCGTGGGTCGCGCGCAACCTCGGGTGAACGCGATGAAACGCGACGCGCTCCCCGGGCTTGCCCCGCTCGCCGGTGCACCGGAGGCCCCCACAGCGGCGGCCGCCGGCTGGCCGCGCGCGCTCGCGACCCTCGCGATCGTCGAGGTCGCGATCATCATCGCCTATTTCAGCACCGCCGCGACGATGGTCGCGACCTGGGCGCGCACCGAGACCTTCGCGCACGGATTCGTCATCCTGCCGATTTCGCTGTGGCTCGTCTGGCGGCGACGCGCAGAGGTCGCGTCCATGGCACCCAGGCCATCGTGGATCGCCATGCCGGCCATGGCGCTGGTCGGTTTCGTCTGGCTCCTCGGACACGTCGCTGCGGTCAACGCGCTCGACGAGTTCGCCTTCGTCGGCCTGCTCGTGCTGTCGGTTCCGGCGGTGCTCGGCGTCACGGTCACGCGCGCGGTGCTGTTCCCACTCGGTTTCCTGTTCTTCG
>JAFEDF010000022.1 GCA_018241785.1 Pseudomonadota bacterium
CGTCCTCGTCGCGGCAGCGGCCCACGCCGGTGCGCTGGGCGAGGCGAAACGGCGTGCGCGCCGCCTGCTTCGCAAGGACCCGCGCCTCACCGTCGAGCTCGCGCGCTCGGCGTGGCCGTTCACCGGACCGTTTGTCGAGCGCTTGGGGGCCGGTCTCACCATCGCCCGCGTGCCGCGGGGCTGACCGTCCCCGGCGGTCGTGCACCGCCAGGCTCGCGGCACAAGGACCGCTCGACTGCCGCTCGCGCTCGCGCTGGCGCCGCTCGTCGGCCGATGCGACGGTGACGGTGGACGCCCATCGCCGCTGCGCCGCCGTCCATCCGTGGCGACCCTCTGCCGAAGTGTCCGCCGCTTAGACTCCAGTCGCCCCATCGGAGAGATCGGAACATGTCGGCAACAGACGAAATGAGTGCGCCAGAGGACTGCAGCCCGCAAGCCCGGCACGGCCACGTGCGGCACGCGTTCGCGCAAGCTGTGGCTCTCGCGCAGCGCGGATTCACCGCCATCGAACTGATGATCGTCGTGGCGATCGTCGGAATCCTCGCGGCCATTGCGCTGCCCTCGTATCTTGCCTACGTGCAGCGCGGCAAGGTGTCCGAGGTGACGAGCATCCTCGGCGACGGGCGCGTCACCGCTGAGCAGTACTTCAACGACAACCTGACCTACGCGACGTTCACCTGTCCATCGTCGACACCGTCGTTCACCATCGCCTGCTCGAATGTGTCGGCGACTACGTATACGATCACTGCGACCGGCAACTCGGACATGAACGGGTTCGTCTACACGATCAACCAGTCGAACGCCAAGACCTCGCAGGGGCCGTGGGTGTCGGGGACGGCGACCTGCTGGATCTTCCGCAAGGGCGACACTTGCTGAATCGCCGGCATCGCGGCTTCACGCTGGTCGAGCTGATGGTCGTGCTGGCGATCATCGCGATCCTACTCATCCTCGGCACGCCGCTCTTTTCGACCTTCGTCGCCAACTCGCGCATCCGAACCGCCGCCGAGGTCTTTGCTAACGCGCTGTCACAGGCGCGGATCGAGGCGATCAAGCGTAACGAGCCAGTGGAGTTCCTGATGTCGTCGGGGTGGCTCGTCTGCACGGTTGCCGACAGCGCAGCAGGCAACTGCGCCCAGGGCAACGCCGCGGTGCTGTTCCAGGGTGCCGGGAAAGAGGGCACGAGCGAAGTGACGGTGACGGCCACGCCATCCGGGGCAACGCGGATCACCTTCGATCAGCTCGGCAACATCATCGCCGTGAGTCCGATCGACAGCAGTGCGGCACTTACCCAAGTCGACATCGATGTGCCAGGGGGCTCGAGCGTCAACTCGACCCCGCTGCGCGTTCTGATCGAGACAGGTGGTGGTGTTCATCTCTGCAATCCGGCGGTGAGCTCTCCGAATCCTGAGGCATGTGTATGACGCTAGGTCAATCGAGAAGACGACAGCGATCTGCAAACCGTGCGGGCAGCCGCGGCGTCGTGCTGCTCGAGGCGCTCATCTCGATACTACTGTTTTCGCTGGCGGTTCTCGGCCTGCTCGCCGTCCAGGGGCAGTCGATCCAGAACGAGCGCGAAGCGAACCTGCGCGCGTCGGCCATATTCACCGCGAACGAGCTCATCGGGCGCATGTGGGTGAACCGCGCGAACATCGCGTCGTACGCGGGCACGACGACTCTCTCCGGTCTTCCCGGTGGAACGATGAGCGTCGACGTCAGCAAACTGCCAGCCGTGACGATCACCGTCAACTGGACCCCTCCCGGCGCTGCGGCGGCCCGGCAGTTCTCGATCACCTCGACCATCAGGGGAAACTGACCATGGTCCGTCGCCAATCCGGGTTCTCGATGATCGAGCTGATGGTCGGGATCGTCATCGCCATCGTCGTCGTCACCATCGTGATGCAGGCGCTCGCCGTATTCGAGAATCAGAAGCGCATCACGACGAGCGGCAGCGACTCGGACATCAATGGCGCGATCGCGCTGTTCCAGATCGAACGTGATACCAAGATGGCCGGATTCGGCATGCTGTCACCGAACGGCCTCCTCTGCCCGCTTGGTATCAACATCTACTACAACGGCATCACGATCTCCGACCCGGGTGCGACTCCGGCACCTGCGCCGCTCTCGCCGATCCGGATCGTCGACGGGGCGTCGGGAGGGCCCGACTCGATCCAGACGGCCGGAAGCAACGCGACCTATGGCCTCGCACCAATCACGATAGTGAAGAACATGCCCAACGCGTCGTCGATCGTCACGGCGAGCGCCCCGGGTTCGATCCAGCAGGGTGACATGTTCCTGGCCGGCGCACCCGATGGCTCGAAGATCTGCACACTGATGCAGGCGAGCCAGAACCCGCAGACGACCGGCAACGGGTGGAACCTGCAGCACAACCCGAGCTACGTGTGGAATCCATCAAATCCGAACAACGTCTTCACGGTCGCGCCGACCTACGTCGTCGGCGACGTCATCGAGACAATGGGCAACTTCAATATCTCGACCTACGCCGTCCAGTGCAGCGACAACGCAGCGCCGTCGGACAGCAATCAATGTGACCTCATCCGCTACAACCCGATCACGGCCGGCACGCCGATCAACTGGGCGAACGTGAACCTCAGTCACGTCGCAACGGGCATCGTCGACCTGCAGGCGCAATACGGAATCGCAGCAGCGGGCGACACGACGGGAACGGTCACCGCGTGGGTCGACGCCACCGGATCCACCTGGGCCGCCCCGTCGGCCGCCGACGTGCTGCGGATCAAGGCCATTCGAGTCGCCATCGTCGCGCGTGCATCCAAGTACGAAAGGACGGCGGTGAGCCCGTCCACGCTCGTACTGTGGCCAGACACCACGAGCCCCGCAGGAACGCAGAAGACGACGACGCTCAGCGCGAGCCAGCAGCATTACCGCTACAAGGTCTACTACCAGGTGATTCCGCTGATCAACATGATCTGGGCGAACGTATGAGCGCGCGCTCCATCCATGGTCGGATCACGCGCGCGACGCAGCGCGGCGTGTCGCTGTTCATCACGCTGATTGCCGTCGTCCTGCTGACGTTTGCCGGCCTCGCGCTCCTGCGGGCCGTCGACACCAGCACGCTGATCACCGGCAACCTCCAGTTCCAGGAGGCCGCGCTCGCGTCGGGCAACGCCGGAACCGAGGCCGCCATCACCTGGCTCGCCGCCAACTCGGGCGGTTCGAACCTCTTCGCCGACGCTTCGGCCTCCGGTTACTACTCGACGTCGGCCGATGGGTGCAATCTCACCGTCCTGTCGAGTAGCGGCGCTACCAATTACGTCGATTGGCTCGGCGTGGGTGCGGCGACGAACTGCAACATGGTGCCGGTGTCGCTCGCATCGACCGCCAACGGCGTCGCCGCAGGCTACACCGTCGAGTACGTCATCAACCGCATGTGCAATGCCCCGGGGGACCCCAATGCCGTGGCGGCAGCCGATGGCGTGACGCCGATGATCTGCGCGAGTTACGTGAGCCCGTCCACGAGCAAGGGAAGCACGCAGGTCGGTGCTTCGTACGGCTCCGCGCCGTTGAGCGGGCTGCCCCAGCACTATTACCGGATCACCACGCGCACCACTGGACCGAGGAACACGGTGCGCTACACGCAGGCCTTCGTCGTTCTCTAGGAGAGATGCCATGAGGCACCTCAGGCGTTACGCCCACCTTGCGATCACCGCCGCGCTGGCAGCCACGGTTGCCGGCCCCGTCGCAGCAACCAACGTCGATATCTCGCAGACACCGCTCGTGACCGGCGCGACGACCCCCGTGCCGCCGAACATCTTCTTCATCCTCGACGACTCGAGCAGCATGAGTTGGGAGTACGTCCCGGATTCGGTCAGCACCAGCGCGGGCACACCCTGCTTCGAGTACGCCGGGTACAACGCGATGTACTACGACCCAACGGTGACCTACACGCCGCCGATCCAGAGCGTCAACACCGACGGCTCGCTCAATTACTTTCCCAATTCCCCATTCAACAACGCGAAGCGCGACGGCTTCTGCACTGGCGGCTCGAATTGCAACAACGGCACCATCAACTTGGCTCTCGCGGCGAACCAGAATCCTCAGTTCCAAGCCTACGTCCAAGGGTCAGGGGGGAGCTATCCGTTCATTACAGCGAGCTCGGACACGAAGCAGCAGCCTTACTATTACACCTACTCCGGGAGTAACCCGGGTACCTGCGACAAAAGCCCTGCGACCAAGAAGGGTCCAGCCTACGGCTACTACACCAAAGTGATCGTTCTGCCGACGTCGCCCGAGGCGCAGAACTTCGCCAACTGGTATACCTACTACCGCACACGGATCTCGATGGTTAAGTCGTCGGCGGGAGCGGCGTTCGGCGCACTCACCGACAAGTACCGCGTCGGTTTCACGGTCCTGAGCCAGCCTGGCATGCCGGTCAACGATCCCGATTTCCTCCAGATCAACGCGTTCAACGCGACACAGAAGCAGACGTTCTTCACCGATCTCTACGCGGCGGGGTGCCCGCAAGGCTGCGGGACGCCGACGCGCGGCGCGCTCGCCAAGGCGGGCCGCTACTTCGCGGGGCAGTTCAACAGCAACTCCATTGCCGATCCGGTCATCTATTCATGCCAGCAGAACTTCGCCGTGATCGTGACCGACGGCTACTGGAACAGGGGATCGCCGGAGACGAACTCCTGCTCGAAGTCCAACGCCTACGGTCCTTGCACGGCTACCGTCACCCCGACCAACGTCGGTGACCAGGACAAGAAGCCACCGCAGGTTGCACCCTACGGTGAGGATCCGAAGAACCCGAACAGCGATTCGCTCGCCGACGTCGCGATGTACTACTACAACACCGACCTGCGACCTACGGATGGATCGATCAAGTGGCCCGGATACCCGCTCGGTGGCCAGCCGCCGACCGGATCGCCGACCGACGTGACGTCGAACAACGTTCCAACCGCCGGCGCAGACACCGCGACGTGGCAACACATGAACACGTATGGCATCGCCCTCGGCGTGCCGGGTGTGCTCGGCTACGCGTCGAACTACCTGCAGGGGGGGTCGCCCGACTACAACAAGATCCTGCAGGGGACCGAGCAATGGCCCGATCCGCAGACCACGAGCAACGCCCAGAGCGTTCCGGCGCGCATCGACGACCTCTGGCACGCGGCCGTCAACGGACGGGGTCAGTATCTCAGCGTTAAGACACCGGATGCAGTGACCTCGGCGCTTGGTACGGCTCTCTCGTCGATCTCGAAGATCAATGGCTCCGGTGCGGCAGCGGCGACCAGCAACCTTGAGCCGGTCGCCGGGGACAACTATGCCTATGTGCCGCAGTACACGACGAAGCTATGGACGGGCGACCTGCAGGCGCGGTCGATCGACCTCACCACGGGAGCCGTGTCGGCCACGGCGATCTGGTCCGCGGCCGCCAACCTGCAGTCGATGGTCTCGGCGACTACCGATACCCGGACTATCTACACGTTCAGCCCGAGCGGAACCAACAATCTGAGGACCTTCGATGCGTCGAATCTGACCGCCGAGATCGCCGCCGGTGACTTTCAGCCCTCGATTACGTCGTCGCCGGCCAATCCCACGGGATCCTTGTCGCAATATAGCTCGTGGACACCCACGCAGATCGGCAATGCGACGAGTGCGGCGATGATCGGCTATCTGCGCGGCGAGTCGGGGAACGAGATCGCGACGCCGGTGACCGCGAATTCACTCTACCGCGCGCGTGAGGCGGTGCTGGGCGACATCGTCGACGCCAAGCCGGTCTACGTGAGGGTACCGCCGTTCAAGTACACCGATCCAGGTTACGCGGCCTTCTACACAGCGCAGAAAACCCGTGCGGGAACGGTCTATGTCGGCGCAAACGACGGCATGCTGCACGCATTCAACGCGACGACCGGCGTCGAGTCGTGGGCCTACGTGCCGAGTGCAGTCATTCCGCAACTCTACAAGCTCGCCGACGAGAACTATTCGACCAATCACCAGTTCTACGCCGACGGTTCGCTGGTTTCGGGCGACGCGTACAACGGCTCGGCCTGGAAGACCATTCTGGTCGGCGGTCTCGGCGCCGGCGGGCGCGGGTACTACGCGCTCGATATCACCAATCCGGCGAGTCCCGTTGCATTGTGGGAATTTGGCGTGTCGCAGGAGCCCAACATGGGCTACAGCTTCGGCAACCCGGTGCTCACCAAGCGTGCTTCCGACGGCAAGTGGGTGGTCATCGTCGCGTCCGGGTACAACAACGTTTCACCGGGTGACGGCAAGGCGCGACTCTACGTGCTCGACGCCTTCACCGGCGCGGAGTTGCAGGTGATTCCAGTCAATCCCACGGTGACCGACCCGAACGCGAACGGCATCGCCAAGATCGCCAATTGGGTCGATTCCACGCTCGTGGATAACACAACTCAGTACGTCTACGGGGGCGACCTCAGCGGCAACGTGTGGCGCTTCGACCTCACCGCGGGCACGGCACAGCGCCTTGGCGAAACGTCGTTGGTGGCGGGCAACCAGCCGATTACGGTGAAGCCCGAGCTCGGACTCGTCAGCGATGCGACTGGCACGTCGTATCGGGTCGTGTACTTCGGCACGGGCCGCTACATGGGTTTCAGCGACCTCGCTTCGACCGCACCGTCGAGTTCGGTCGTGCAGACGATCTATGCCGTCAAGGATACTGGCACTGACCTCGGGACGCTGCAGTCCGCGGGCGCGAGCCTCGTTGCGCAGACGCTCGACACGTCGACGTCGCCGCGTGCCATGGCCACGCCGGCTGCCAGTGTCAACTGGGCGACACAGAACGGGTGGTACGTGAACCTTCCGGCCGGTGAGCGCGTCGACGTCGACCCCGCGCTGCAGCTCGGCACGTTCGTCGTGGCGTCGAACATACCGGACGACACCTATTGCAAGATCGGCGGCACGAGTTGGCTCTATGCTCTGGACTACGCGACTGGCGGACCGGTGTCCACCGCAGCCGCTGGCGGCCCCGGGGGGGCCGAGCTCGTCGTCGGAACCTTCATGGGGAATGCGCTGACCGTCGGGCTCAACCTGATCCGGCTCCCTGGCGGCAAGGTGGTCGCGCTGGTGTCAGGGTCCGATGCGACGGTGAAGTCGGTAAGTGTCCCGCTGTCGCCGTCGGCGAGCGCGTCGCCGCACCGCGTCGGCTGGCGCGAGATCAACTGACGGCGGCGCTTCGGTTTCCGGCCGGCGGTGCGCGTCGACCGGCGTGCGAGCCGTCGCGTTGGCCAGCCGGGCGCCCGCGGTTATAATCCGCCCCTTCCTCGCCGGCTTCGGCGGGCCGACCGTCGGGTCCCCCGCCGAATGCCAGCAAGGCGTCGTCAGTCTCCGGGCCGTTAGCTCAGCTGGTAGAGCAGCGGACTCTTAATCCGTTGGTCGCAGGTTCGATCCCTGCACGGCCTACCAACAAATCAAAGACTTGGAAGCGAGGCAATCTCGGCGAGGTTGCCTGC